>CAUJIV010000055.1 GCA_963205435.1 Pseudomonadota bacterium | reverse complement strand
AAGGTTGAGTTCCTTCATGACGACGAAACGATGTCCGCGCGCCTTGCCGGTAACAAAGTCCAGCCGCAATTCCTGGTCCTGCGGATTGCGGTACTGTGCGCCCGCCTTGCCATTGAATTGGACGATCGGCAGCAGCCCCATTTCGAGCGATTCGAGCGCGTCATGCACATCGATTCTGAGATCGGCCGGCAAGGCTACGGATATGTTGCGGCCGGCATGGGCCAGATCCACATCGAGCGTGGCGGCGCCATCCTGCCAGCGGACACCGAGCATGTTGCCGAGGGCGAGAAATGCATGCGTGCCGACAAGAATGCCGCCGGCACGAAAGAAGCCATAGTCGGCCAGCCGCTTGATGATGCGAAAGTGCTTGGGCGCAGCCGGTACGCAGCCGGCAGCCATGGCCATGCGTGCCGGCGGCGCCAACGGCTTGTCCTTTCTTGCATTCTCGAATTTTTCCACCAGGGCGCGGACACGCGGGTTGTCGGGACCGATATAGACCATGCGCAGCTTTCGGTCGATGTCCCGATAGCCGAAATACCAGTAATCGCGTCCTTTCAATGCTCGCTTATGGAATGCGCCTACCAACCCGGCCAGGGCATTGGTCATTTCGAATGCTTGCGCCTGGCTGAACAGTTCGGCATAGGCGGTTTGGGCGGAAAGAGACAAGCTGGCAAAGCGCATGGCAGCCAAAATTACTATACTATTTTGGTTTTGTATAGTAACTCGCGAATCAAGCCAATCGTAGCAGCGCCGGCATGGGCCCTCATCCCTTCAGCAGCCGGTTTTCTCCCGCCGCCAGACCATCCGGCACGCCGAGCAGGACGACGACGTCGCCGGCCTCGAAGCGCGCCTCCGGCGCTGGGCTGACGGCGCGGATGCCGCGACGGCGGATGAGGGAGACGCTAACCTGGAAGCGCTCGAGGCCGAGGTCGGCGAGCGTCTTGCCCACTCCCCAGGCACCGGGCGTCAGGGTGACCGAGCGCAGCCGCTGCTGGCGCGCCTCCTCGAGGCGGTCGGCGCCATCGGTTGCGCCGTGGAAGAAGCCGCGCATCAGCCCGTAGCGCTGCTCGCGCACTTCGCGAAAGCGGCGCACGACGCGGGCGATCGGCACGCCGAGCAGCACCAGAGCGTGCGAGGCCAGCATGATCGAGGCCTCGAGCGTCTCCGGCACCACCTCTGCGGCGCCGGCCTGGGCGAGCCGCTCGTAATTGCTCTCATCGGCGGCGCGCACCACCACTGGCAGCCCGGGGCGCAGCTCGCGCACCAGCGCCAGCACGCGCAAGGCCGAGGCCGGGTCGGCGTAGGAGACGATGAGCACGCTGGCGCGCATCAGGCCGGCGGCGACCAGCGCCTCGCGCCGGCCGGCGTCGCCATAGACGACCGTGTCGCCGGCGGCGGCGGCCTCGCGCACCCGCTCGGGATCGAGGTCGAGGGCGACATAGGAGATGCCCTCCTGCTCGAGGAAGCGCGACAGGTACTGCCCGCTGCGGCCATAGCCGCAGATGATGGCATGGCGCTCGGTGGCGATCGAGCGCACGGCGATCTGCGTCAGCTCGGTGGCGCGCAGCATCCATTCCGAGGCGGAGAAGCGCATCACCAGCTTTTCGCTGCGCATGACGATGAGCGGGGCGATCAGCATGGAGAGCACCAGCGCCGCGGTCACCACCTGCAGGGCCGCGGCCGACAGCAGCGGCAGCGCCTTGATGTGGGCGATCAGGACGAAGCCGAACTCGCCGCCGGCGCACAGCCAGAGGCCGCTTCTCAGGGCGGTGCCGGGCGAAGCGCCGAAGACGCGCGACAAGGCGGCGACGAGGGCGAATTTGCCCGCCAGCAGCAGGACGAGCAGTCCGGCCACCCAGGCCGCCTGGGCGGCAATGACGCCGACATCGAGGAACATGCCGACGGTGATGAAGAACAGGCCGAGCAGGACGTCGCGGAAGGGCTTGATGTCCTCCTCGACGCGGTAGCGGTATTCGGTCTCGGAGATGAGCATGCCGGCGAGGAAGGCGCCGAGGGCCATCGACAGGCCGGCCAGCTCGGTCAGCCAGGCGAGGCCGAGCGTGACCAGCAGCACGTTGAGGGTGAACAGCTCCGGCGAGCGGCGCCGGGCGACGACGAGCAGCCAGCCGCGCATCAGGCGCTGGCCGAGGAAGAGGATCAGCGCCAGCATGATCGCCGCCTTCAGCGCCGCTATGCCGAGGGTCTCGGCGAGGACTTCGGGCTTCTGCGACAGCGCCGGCACGACAATCAGCAGCGGCACCACCGCCAGGTCCTGGAACAGCAGGACGCCGATGATCTCTCGGCCGTGCCGCGACTCGAGCTGCATGCGCT
Organism: Pseudomonadota bacterium; assembly: GCA_963205435.1. Classification (GTDB taxonomy): domain Bacteria; phylum Pseudomonadota; class Gammaproteobacteria; order Burkholderiales; family Rhodocyclaceae; genus Desulfobacillus. The sequence goes on along the minus strand of CAUJIV010000055.1, from coordinate 53,634 downwards.
CGGCCAGCATCTTGACGATGATGGCGGTCGAGGACATGGCGAGGATGCCGCCCAGCGCGATGCCGCCCTGCCAGCTGAGCCCGGCCAGCAGGGCCAGCGGCACGGCGAGCGCGATGGTCAGCGCCACCTGGGCGAGGCCGAGCCCGAACACCGTCCGCTTCATGCTGTAGAGGCGCGAAAGGGAGAACTCGAGACCGATCGAGAACATCAGGAAGACCACGCCGAACTCGGCCAGGCTCTGCGCCGTGCCGGCATCGGGGATCAGGTCGAGCGCGTGCGGCCCGATGGCGGCGCCGATCAGCAGGTAGCCGAGCACCGGCGGCAGGCCGAGCGTGCGGAACAGCACGACCACCAGCACCGCGGAAGCCAGCAGGACGAGAACCAGCTGCAGGGTGGTCATCAATCGTTCCGGAGGTCGGGAATGGGCTTTGGTATACTTTCGCCCAAGTCTAATCAATTTGCTTTCATGAACCAAATCGCGGCGATCGACAGGCAGGGAACGCGGGCGCTGGAGCTGGCGAGGAAGGTATTTCGCATCGAGGCGCAGGCTCTCGATGGCCTGGCGGCGCGCCTCGACGCCGCCTTTCCCCGCGCCGTCGAGCTGATCCTCGCCTGCAAGGGGCGCGTCATCGTCTCCGGCATCGGCAAGTCCGGCCACATCGGACGCAAGCTCGCCGCCACTCTCGCCAGCACCGGCACGCCGGCCTATTTCGTCCACGCCGCCGAGGCGGCTCACGGCGACCTTGGCATGATCACCCGCGACGACGTGCTGCTGGCGCTGTCCAATTCCGGCGAGAGCGGCGAGTTGCTCGCCTTCGTGCCCCTGGTCAAGCGCCAGGGCGGCCGGCTGATCGCCGTCACCGGCAACCCGGCCTCGACCCTGGCGCGCGAAGCCGACGCCCACCTCGATGCCGGCGTCGCCGAAGAGGCCTGCCCGCTCAACCTGGCGCCGACCGCCAGCACCACGGCGGCGCTGGCCATGGGCGACGCCCTTGCCGTGGCCCTGCTCGACGCGCGCGGCTTCGGCGCCGAGGATTTCGCCCGCTCCCACCCCGGCGGCAGCCTCGGCCGGCGCCTGCTCACCCATGTGCGCGACATCATGCGCAAGGCCGAAGAGGTGCCCTGCGTCGACGAGAAGGCGAGCGTCGCCGACGCCGTGCGGGCGATCAGCCGCGGCGGCATGGGCATGACCGCGATCGTCGCGGCAGGCGGCACCGTGGCCGGCATCTTCACCGACGGCGACCTGCGCCGGGCGCTCGAGAAGGCCATCGACGTGCAAACGACGCCGGTGGCCGGGGTGATGACGCGCAATCCGCGCACCATCGGCCCGGAGCGCCTCGCCGCCGAGACAGCGCAGATGATGGAAGAGCACGGCATCAGCCAGATCCTGGTGGTCGAGGACGGCCGGCTGGCCGGCGCGCTCAACACGCACGACCTCTTCCGCGCCAAGGTGATCTGAGCCGCACGCCGCAATCGATCATGCGAACGAGACCGCAGGCCCAGGGCCTGTTCCCCATCGCCGTCATGCTGCTGCTGGTCGGGCTGACCTTCTGGCTGCAGCAGGCGGTGATGACGAAGGAAAGCCGCAGCGACACCCTGCTGCGGCACGATCCCGACTTCATCGTGGACAATTTCACCGTGCGCCGCTTCTCGCCGGCCGGCGACCTGCAGCACACGCTCGTCGCCAGCCGCATGGTGCACTACCCTGACGACGACACCTCCGTCGCCAGCGAGCCGCGCGTGACCTTCCTCAAGGGGCCGCGGCCGACGCGCCTGACGGCGAAGCAGGCGCTGATCGCCGCCGACGCGCGCGAGGTCGAGCTGATCGGCAGCGTGCGCGGCGTGCGCGAGGCAACGGCCAGCGATCCCGAAATCGTCTTCACCAGCGACCGGCTGACGATTTTCCCGGATGACGAGCTGGCGCGCACGGCGACGGCCGTAACCGTCACCCAGGGCGCCTCGGTCATCCGTGGCGTCGGCCTCGAGGCCGACAACAAGACCCAGACCTACCAGCTCGACAGCCAGGTCTCCGCCACCATCGAGAAGAAGAACCCCCGCCGCTGACCCTGCCGACCGCCATGCCGCCCGCCCGCCGCCTGCTGTTTTGCCTTGCCCTGCTCGCCGCCGCGCCGCCCGTCCTGGCCGAAAAGGCCGACCGCGACAAGCCGGTGAATCTCGAGGCGGACCGCGCCACCGTCGACGACATCAACAAGGTGCATGTCTACGACGGCAATGTCACCCTGGTCCAGGGCACCCTGGTGATCCGCTGCGACAAGCTGGTGGTCAGGCAGGACGCCGAGGGCTTCCAGAACGGGGTGTGCACCGCCGCGCCGGGCAAGCTGGCGCGCTTCCGCGTCAAGCGCGACGGCAAGGACGAGTACGTCGAGGGCGAGGGTGAGCGCATCGAGCACGACGCCAAGTCGGACACCACGCGCTTCTTCAACCGCGCCTGGGTGAAGAGCGGCGAGGACGAAGTGCGCGGCCAGTACATCGTCTTCGACGGCATCAAGGAGCAGTATTCGGTGACCAGCGGCCCGGCCGGCAGCGTCGCTCCCGGCCGCGACAGCCGCGTGCGCGCCGTGATCCAGCCGAAGAACCGTCCGCAGCCGCAGGCTGAAACCGGCGGTGCGCCAGCCGGACTGCAACTCGCGCCCGCCCTCGCCAACCCACGTCAGGAGTAGCCCATGGCCCATGAAAACATCCTCGTCGAGACCCGCGGCAAGGTCGGCCTCGTCACGCTCAACCGCCCCAAGGCGCTCAACGCGCTGAACGACGCCCTGATCGACGAGCTGGGCGACGCCCTCGGCCGCTTCGAGGCCGACGAGGCGATCGGCGCCATCGTCATCACCGGCTCGGAGAAGGCCTTCGCCGCCGGCGCCGACATCGTCGCCATGAGCGGCTGGGACTACATGGACGTCTACAAGCCGGACTACATCACGCGCAACTGGGAGCGCGTCAAGGCCTGCCGCAAGCCGGTCATCGCCGCCGTGGCCGGGTTCGCCCTCGGCGGCGGCTGCGAGCTGGCGATGGCCTGCGACATCATCATCGCCGCCGACACCGCCAAATTCGGCCAGCCGGAGATCAAGCTGGGCATCCTCCCCGGCGCCGGCGGCACCCAGCGCCTGCCGCGCGCCGTCGGCAAGGCCAAGGCCATGGATCTCTGCCTCACCGCCCGCATGATGGACGCGGCCGAGGCCGAGCGCGCCGGGCTGGTCTCGCGGGTGGTGCCCGCCGAGAAGCTGCTGGAAGAGGCGCTGGCCGCCGCGACGACCATCGCCGGCTTCTCCCTGCCGGTGATCATGATGGTCAAGGAGTGCGTGAACCGCGCCTACGAGAGCGGGCTGGCGGAGGGTCTGCTGTTCGAGCGGCGCACCTTCCACGCCGCCTTCGCCCTCGCCGACAAGCAGGAAGGCATGGCGGCCTTCCTCGACAAGCGACCGCCACAGTTCAAGAATCGCTAGTACCTGGTGGCTCAGCCAGCGTCAGGGCTGGCGCCCGCCTCCTCTTCCCTGGCGCGCCAGGGCGGGGCTCATTTCCTCACGGCGATCGCCACGCCGACCGCCGCCACCGCCATGCCGGCATAGGCCATCCAGCCCAACTGCTCGCCGAACGCCAGCCAGGCCATGACCGCGGTCGTCGGCGGCGTCAGATAGAACAGGGCCGAGACGCGCGTTGCCGCGCCGCGCCGAATCAGCAGGTGCAGCAGCGAGATGGCGCCGAGCGACAGCACGAGGACCAGCCAGGCGAGTGCGAAGACGAATTCCCCGCTCCACGTCACGCGCCGCGTCTCGAAGGCCAGGGCGAAGGGCAGCAGGACCAGCGCGGCGGCGGCGAACTGGATCACCGAGCCGCTCCACAGGTCCAGTTCCGCGCAGAAGCGCTTCTGGTAGAGCGTCCCCAGCGTGATGCTGAACAGGGCGAGGACGGAAAAGGCGAGGCCGGCGCCGCTGATGCCATCGATGCCCAGCTTGTTTCCCACCACCAGGGCGACGCCGCCGAAACCGAGCACCAGCCCGGCCCATTGGCGCGAGCTGACCCGCTCGCCCACCATCGACGCGCTGAGGAAGGCGGTCAGCAGCGGCTGGATGCCGACGATCAGCGCCACCACCCCGGCCGGCATGCCGGCATGGATCGACAGGAACACCCCGGAGAGATAGCCGCCATGCAGCAAGGCACCGGCAACGCCGATGTGAAGCCAATGCAGCGGCACATGCGGCCAGGGCCTGCGCAAGGCGAAAGCAAGCGCGAGGAGGAGGCTGATCACGAAAGCGAAGCGGATCAGCAGGAAGGTCAGCGGTTCGACATAGGGCAGGCCGAGCTTGGCACCGATGAAGCCGGTGCTCCAGAGGAGCACGAACAGGCCGGGCGTCAGCGTCAGAAACGCCGGCTGGATGGCAGGTTTGGAGGTCATCGATTCGCCCATCTTAAGGTGCAATGCCACAAATAGTTCAAATAACAAACGAATAATAAGCACACACTAACATGCATCATCTTGTTTATTTTAATATAATTATGATTTACATTATTTTGTGCATTGCACAAAATAATGCTTGACTTTAACTTCTCAATCCTTATAATGATTCCATGCTGCAATGCAGCAACGCAGAAGAGCCGAGCGAAACAGATTGTAATTTCATCCATCGAATACCTTAAGGAGAACATCATGTTTGCCACCCCGGAACAACTGGCCAGCGCCAACAAGGCCAATATCGAAACCTTGCTGACCCTTGCCAATACCGCGTTTGCCAGCGCCGAGCGACTTGCCGCACTGAACCTGAACGCCGCCCGTGAAGTGCTCGAAGAGGGCATGAACAATACCAAGGCCCTGTTCGGCGCCAAGGACCTGCAGGAAGCCATTTCCCTGCAAGCCACCCTGGCCCAGCCGACCATGGAAAAAGCCGTTGCCTATTCGCGCAGCGTGTATGAGATTTCCGCCCAGACCCAGGAAGAGTTCTCCAAGCTGGTCGAGGCGCAGTTCGCCGAAATGAACAAGAACGTCGCTTCGACGCTGGACAAGGCCGCCAAATCGGCCCCGGCCGGCTCCGATGTCGCGGTCGCCGCGGTCAAGTCCGCCATTGCTGCCGCCAATTCGGCCTACGACACCATGAGCAAGGCCGCCCGCCAGGTTGCCGAGATCGCCGAGGCCAACGTGGCCGCCGCCACCAACGCCACCGTCAAGGCAGTTGGCGCCACGGCCAAGGCCAAGAAGGCCGCCTGAGCTGCGCGACCGATCGTCTCCTCCCGCCCCGCGCAAAGCGGAGCGATTTCAACCCCGGCTTCGGCCGGGGTTTTTTTATTCCTGTCGGACCTGCATGCAAAAAGCAGGGCGGGGCCGCCCGCTCGGCCATGCAAGGGCTGCTCAACCGCGCTCCGCCGCTCTCGTATCGCCACTTTCCACAGCCAGCAGCGCTGGCGAGCTGGCTTCCCGCCGCCCCTTTCAGGCAGCTGCCCGCTCGATCCACTCGTAGCCGCGCGCCGTGACTTCGGCGCGAATTTCGTCCATCGCCGCTTGCACCGATTCGGGCTCGCCGCGCATGCCGAGCTCGATATGCCGGCGTACGCCCTCGCCGCCGAAAGAGGGCAGGCTGAACAGCGCGGCGCGCGAATAGGCCCGGGTGATGCGCTCCATCAGCTCGAGCAGGGCCGACTCGGGCACTTCATAGACGACGATCGAGGCTTCGGCGCGCCGCTCGGCATGCTGCAGTTCGCGCAATTGCGTGTCCAGCACCCACTCGAGCATCGGCCAGGCCATCACCGGAAAGCCGGGGAAGAAGTAATGCCGGCGAATGGCGAAGCCGGGGATGCGATTGTAGGGGTTGGGAATGATGGCGCTGCCGGCCGGGAACTCGCCCAGCAGCAGGCGCTGCGGCGTGGTCTCCTCGCCGAAGCGCGCACGGATCTCGCGCTCGGCATCGGCATGCAGGACGAGGCCGGCGCCGAGCGCCGCGGCGGCGGCCTGCCGCGTGTGGTCGTCCGGCGTCGCGCCGATGCCGCCAAAGCTGAAGACGATGTCGCCGGCGGCAAAGGTCGCGGCGAGCACGGCGGTCAGGCGGGCGCGGTCGTCGCCGAGATACTCGGCCCAGTCGAGCGCCATGCCGCGCGTCTTGAGCAACTCGATGACCTTGGCGAAATGCCGGTCCGGCCGCTTGCCGGAGAGGATTTCGTCGCCGATGATCAGCGCGCCGATACCCATGCCGCTTCGCGCCGACGGCGCAGCGCCTCGAGGCAGTAGTGGATGAAGGCCAGCCCGGCATAGGCGGGTACGAAAAAGTTGAGCAGCGGCACGAAGGCCAGCAGCCCGGCAAGGATGCCGGCGAGATACAGCTTGCCGCGCTCCTCCGCCAGCACGGCGCGCAACTCCTCGGCGCCGGCATGTAGCGACAGCGCGTCATAGCTGTAGCCGCGGAAATTGAGGTAGCCGGCCAGCAGCACCGGCAGGACGACCGCCATGCCCGGAATCAGCCACAGCGGCAGGGTGAGCAGCCAGCCGCCGAGGAAGACGGCAAGCGCCAGCAGTGCATTGGCGATGCCGCCGAGCAGGGTTCCGCCCCGGCGGCGCTCGAGCGCCGGGTAGTCGCTCTGCGCCACCCGCTCGAGCATCAGCGGCAGGGCGAAGACGGCGACGAGGAACAGCGCCGTGCCATAGATCAGCGGGATCAACAGCAGCCCGAGCACCACCTTGACGAAGATCGCGCCGGCCAGCGCGGAAGCTTCCCAGCGCTGCAGCACCCAGTTGAGCCAGGCGACCTCGTGGAACAGGCGCTCGACACGCGCGCCGACCCAGTCCCAGGAGAGCCAGGCGGCGAAGGACCAGGCGGCGATGGCCAGCAGGGTCGGCCACAGCAGGTGCCAGAGGATGCCCGGCGAGAACAGGCTCTTCAGCGCGCGGGCGTAGGCCTTGACGACGTCGTTCATGAGCGAAGCATTGTAAGCCCGTGACGCGGCCCGGCAACGACGCGTGTCGCCCTCAGTGCCGCGGCCGGCTGTCCCAGGCCTTCTGCAGGCGCTTCGTCGACACCGGCAGCGGCGTCTTCAGTTCCTGGGCGAACAGCGCCACGCGCAACTCCTCGAGCAGCCAGCGGAAGTCCTCCAGCCAGGGATCGGGCGTCCCGCTGCGCAGCCGCGCCAGCCGCTCGCGCTGCCAGGGCGTGTGCAGCGCCGCGAACTCCCGCGCCAGCCGGGCGTCGCGCGCCGGGTCGGCGCGCAGCTTGTCGATGCGCAACTGCGCGGCCTTGAGGTAGCGCGGAATGTGGGCCAGCCGCTGCCACGGCGTCGCCTCGACGAAGCCCTTCGGCAGGAGTTCCGCGCACTGCGCGCGGATGTCCTCCGCCACGACTGGCTGCGCCCGGATCGTCGCCAGCTTCTTTTGCAGCGCCGCATGCTCGGCGAGGACCGTTGCGACCAGGCGCGTGACCTCCTGCGCCACCAGGCCGATCCGCGCGCGCGCTTCCTCCTTGCGGCGGCCGAAGCTCGCGGCATCCGTCGGCAGCGGCTCCATCATGCAGGCGCGCTCCAGCGTCGCCTCGATGACCTGCTCCTTCAGTTCGGCCTCGCTGCCCCAGGCCAGGTAGAGCAGGCCCAGCTCGCGCGGCAGGGATTTCCCGGCGAACTTCACCGGTTCGCGCAACTCGAGGGCGAAGAGCCGGCGCAGGCCCTTGCGATGCACCCTGCGGGCCTTCTCCGGCGTGTCCTGCACGCGCAGCGCCACCGTGTCGCCCTCGTCCACCAGCGCCGGGAAACCGATCACGCTGCGACCGCCGACCGTCACCTCCATGATCTCCGGCAGCTCGCCGAAGCTCCAGGACGCCAGCCCCTGCAGCGTGCCCTCTTGTCCTTCCCGCTCCGCTTCCAGCGCTTCGGCGCCGGCGAAGCTCTGCTCGATCTGCTGCGCGAAGCGGCTGCGCAAGGCGGCCAGGTCGCGCGACTGGCCGAGCATGCGGCCGTGCGCGTCGACGACGCGGAAGTTCATGAACAGATGCGGCGCCACGCTCTCGGGGCGGAAAGCGTCGAGCGGCAGTTTCAGCTGCATCTTTTCCTCGGCGGCGCGCGTCAGCGCGCGCAGGAAGGGCTCGTCGGCCGCATGCGATGCTTCGGCGAAGGCGGCGACGAAGTCGTCGAGCGGCTGCAGGCGGTGGCGGTACTTCTGCGGCAGGGTCTTGACGAACTGCGCCGCCTTCTGCTCGAGCAGGCCGGGCACCAGCCACTCGCAGCGCAAGGCCGGCACCTGATTCAACGCCGCGACTGGCAGGGTGAGCGTGACGCCGTCATCCTCGGCGCCCGGCTCGAAATGATAGGAAAGCGGGTGGCTGCGGCCGTGGATTTCCATCTGCGGCGGGAAGCGCGCCGTGGTGACGCCGGCGGCGTCGTGGCGCATCAGCTGCTCGCGCGAGAGGAAGAGCCGCTTCGGCTCGGCCTTTTCGGCCTCCTTGCGCCAGCGCTCGAAGCCGGCGACATCCGTGACATCGGCGGGGATCTTGGCGTCGTAGAAGGCGAAGATCAGTTCCTCGTCCACCAGCACGTCCTGGCGGCGCGTCTTGTGCTCGAGCTCGCCGATCTCGCGCACCAGCTTGCGGTTGTGCTGGAAGAAGCGGGCGTGGCGCGCCACCTCGTCCGGTAGCGCGCCCTGCACCAGGCCTTCGCGGATCAGCAGCTCGCGCGACAGCGCGGGATCGATGCGGCCGTAGGCCACCGGGCGCCGGGCGTAGAGCGGCAGCCCGTGCAAGGTGGCGCGCTCCCAGGCGCGCGCCTGGCCGGCCTTCTTTTCCCAGTGCGGGTCGTAGACGCTCTTCCTCACCAGGTGGGCGCCGACCTCTTCCAGCCATTCCGGCTCGATTTTCGCCAGGCAGCGGGCGTAGAGGCGGGTCGTCTCGACCAGCTCGGCGGCGACGATCCAGCGGCCGGCCTTCTTCGCCAGCTCCGAGCCGGGATGCGGCCAGAAGCGGATGCCGCGCGCGCCGAGGTAGTGGCCTTCCTCCTCGTTCTTCAGGCCGATGTTGCCGAGCAGCCCGGCGAGCAGCGCCTTGTGCACCTGCTCGTAGCCGGCCGGTTCCTCGCTCGTCGCACTGGCGGGTCGACCGCCGCCGGAGCGCCCGCGCAGCTGAGCGGGAGGCTTGCCGCCACCCGCTTCGCTGGCAGGGGGAGCAGGAGGAAGGCGCTCCTTCAGCCAGCCATGCTCGCCGCAGAGGGCGTGCAGCTGCGCGTGCACCTCGCGCCACTCGCGCATGCGCGGATAGCCGAGGAAGTTCTTGCGGCACCAGTCGCGCTGCTTGCGTTGCGACTCGTGCGCCCAGATCGGGTCGAAAGCCTGCCACAGGTTCAGCCAGGCGAGAAACTCGGAGCGCTGCTGCCCCTCATTGCCGCGCCAGCGGGCGTGCGCCTGGTCGGCCGGAGCAACAGCCTTTCCCCCTGCCCCCTTTCCGGGGAAGGAGGTGACTTCGGCTCGCTGCGCCCGCGGTTCGCTGCTCGCCCAGGCTTGGGCCGGCCCGGCGCCTGGGCCGGCCTGCCCACTCGGCCGCTCGCGCGGATCCTGCACGGAGAGGGCGGCGGCGATGACCAGCATCTCGCGCAGGCAGTGACCGTCGCGCGCGGCGAGGATCATGCGGCCGATGCGCGGATCGAGCGGCAGCTTCGCCAGCTCGCGGCCGGTCTGCGTCAGCTCGCGCGCGTCGTCCACCGCGCCCAGCTCGACGAGCAGTTGATAGCCGTCCGTCACCATGCGCGGCTGTGGGCGGTCAAGGAAAGGGAATGCCTCCACCTCGCCCAGCTTGAGCGATTTCATGCGCAGGATGACGCCGGCCAGCGAGGCGCGCAGGATTTCCGGGTCGGTGTGGGCGGGCCGCCTGGCGAAGTCGTCCTCGGCGTAGAGGCGGATGCAGACGCCGTCCATGACGCGCCCGCAGCGGCCGGCGCGCTGGTTGGCGGCGGCGCGGGAGACAGGCTCGACCTGCAGCATCTCCACCTTGTTGCGGTGCGAGTAGCGCTTGATGCGCGCCAGGCCGGAATCGACGACGTAGCGGATGCCCGGCACGGTGAGCGAGGTCTCGGCGACGTTGGTGGCCAGCACGACGCGGCGCCCCTTCGCGGGCGCGAAGACGCGACCCTGTTCCTGGGCCGACTGGCGCGCGTAGAGCGGCAGCAATTCGATGCCGGGCGGATGGTGCTTGCGCAGCGCTTCGGCCGCCTCGCGAATCTCGCGCTCGCCGGGCAGGAACACCAGCACGTCGCCGGGGCCGTGGCGATGGCATTCATCGACGGCATCGCGGATGGCCTCCGCCAGGTCGATGTCATCGGCCGGCGGGCGCCAGCGCACTTCGATGGGATGGAGGCGGCCGGAGACTTCGATCACCGGGGCGCCGTCGAAATGCCTGCTGAAGCGTTCCGCGTCGAGGGTCGCCGAGGTGACGATCAGCTTCAATTCCGGGCGCCGCGGCAGCAGCTGCTTCAGGTAGCCGAGCAGGAAGTCGATGTTGAGGCTGCGCTCGTGCGCCTCGTCGATGATCAGCGTGTCGTATTGCCGCAGTTGCGGATCGCCCTGCGTCTCGGCGAGCAGGATGCCGTCGGTCATCAGCTTGATGTAGCTTTCCGGGCCGACGCGGTCGTTGAAGCGGATCTTGTAGCCGACGGCGCGGCCCAGCTCGCTCTTCAACTCCTGGGCGATGCGCGCCGCGGTGGCGCGGGCGGCGATGCGGCGCGGCTGGGTGTGGCCGATCAGCCCGCGCGCGCCGCGGCCGAGCTCGAGGCAGATCTTCGGCAACTGCGTGGTCTTGCCCGAGCCGGTCTCGCCGCAGACGATCACCACCTGGTTGTCGCGAATGGCCGCGGCGATCTCGCCGCGCTTCGCGCAGACTGGCAGCGCTTCGTCATAGGAGATGGCCGGTCGCGCGGCGAGGCGCGCCGCCGCGTCGAACTTCATGCGAGAAAGCGCCGTTCGACTCTGTCGTTTGCCATGCAAAAGTCAGCCTCTGTGGAACGGCGATTCAGAGACGCCCGAGGCGCTCCGTGATGGAGGCGGGATTCTGGCGACAGTCGAGCACGGCGACGATGGTAGCGATGTCGTTCCGCAGTTCGTAGCAGATGGCGAACGGGAAACGCCTGGCAAGCATGCGATACAGGCGGTCGTCGAACTGGGGGTGAATTCCGGCGTACAGCGTCAGCGCATCGATGTCGGCAAACAGGCTGTCGAGAAAATAATCGCCGATGCCGACCTGCTGTTTTTCGTAGAACGCAAACCCTTCGAGCAGATCGGTCTCCGCCGAACGGGCGATCCCGATCTGCATCAACTGGTCTTGACCTGGTTGCGAATGCGCTCTTTTGCTTCCTTCCAAGGCGTAACGGCATCCGCGCCGCTATCGATGCGGCGCAGGCGTCCGGTCAGCACTTCTCCGTGCCAGGCAGGCGACGCAATGCCGGCATCCGCGGCGCACAGCGAGTCCCAAAGCGTTTCCATCAGCTTCAGCCGTTCCGCAACGGGCATGCCGACGATGTCAGCCGTGACCATTCGATGCTCCTGTTCCTCTTGGCTGATTCAATACTAGCAGATCACCTGGCGAACACGGCGAAAGTCGCGATGCCCAGCGCCGTCATCGCCAGCGAGCCGACGAGGTGCCCGCCCGCCGTCGCCAGCGCCCAGCCGTACTGCGCGCGCTGCAGCAGCGCCACCACCTCGGCGGAGAAGGTGGAAAAGGTCGTCAGGCCGCCGAGGAAGCCGGTGACGAGGAACAGCTTGAGCTCGGGCGACAGCCCGGCGTGGTGATGAAACAGCGCCACGGCGAAGCCGACGAGGTAGCCGCCGATGAGGTTCGCCGCCAGGGTGCCGAGCGGGACTGTCGGAAACAGCGGGTTGAGGGCTGCGCCCAGGCCCCAGCGCGCCCAGGCGCCCAGCGCGGCGCCGCCGCCCACGGCCAAGAAGGGTCCGAAGCTCATGATCGTTCCGAATCGCTGGCCGGATTGTACCCTGCGCCGGCAACGCGCAAGGCGCTGCGCCGCCAGCCTGGGCGATAATGGCGGTCATGAGTTCTCGCGCGCTCCACCTCGCCGCCGGCCTCGGCGGTCTGGCCTTCGTCGCCTTCGCCGTGTTCTACCTGCAGGAGAAACTCGGCCTGCTGCCCTGCCCGCTGTGCGTCATGCAGCGCATTTTCTTCATCCTGTTCTCGCTCACCGCGCTCGCTGCCGTGCCGCTGCGGCCTGGCGGCGGCCTGCGCCGCCTGCACGCCGGTCTCCTCGCGACGTGGGCGGCGCTGGGCGCCGTCGTTGCCGCCTGGCAGGTCTATCTCACCTATCACCCGCAGGCGGCCGAATGCGGCATCAGCGCGGAAGAGCGCTTCCTCAACGCCCTGCCACTGGCCAGATGGTGGCCGGCGATGTTCGAGGCCAACGGCGACTGCACGAAGGTGGACTGGGCCTTCCTCGGCCTCTCCGTGCCGGAACTGTCGCTCGCCGCCTTCGTCCTGCTCGGCGTGCTGGCGCTCGTCGCCGCCCCGCGTCCGCCGCGCTAGAATAGCGCGCCATGAGCCAGGACAAGCACGCGCCGGCGGCGGCAGCCGTTTCCAATTTCATCCGGCAGATCATCGAAGCCGATCTCGCCGCGGGCAAGCATGCCGGCGTCACCTGGGCCGGCAAGCCCGGGCCGGCCGCCGCCCATGCCGGCGCGCCGCTCGACACGGCGAAAATCCGCACGCGCTTCCCGCCGGAGCCGAACGGCTACCTGCACATCGGCCACGCCAAGTCGATCTGCCTCAACTTCGGCCTGGCGCGCGACTATGGCGGCGCCTGCCACCTGCGCTTCGACGACACCAATCCGGAGAAGGAGGAGCAGGAATACGTCGATTCGATCATCGAGGCGGTGCGCTGGCTCGGCTTCGACTGGGGCGACGACCTCTACTACGCCTCGGACTACTTCGACTTCATGTACGCGGCGGCCGAATACCTGATCGAGAGCGGCCACGCCTACGTCGACTCGCAGAGCGCCGAGGAGATGCGCGCCAGCCGCGGCACGCTGACCGAGCCGGGCCGCGACAGCCCCTGGCGCGGCCGCAGCGCCGCCGAGAACCTCGACCTCTTCCGCCGCATGGCCGCCGGCGAGTTCGCCGACGGCGCCCATGTGCTGCGGGCGAAGATCGACATGGCCTCGGCCAACATCAACCTGCGCGACCCGGCCATCTACCGCATCCGCCATGCCGAGCACCACCGCAGCGGCGGCAAGTGGCGCGTCTATCCGATGTATACCTACGCCCATCCGATCGAGGACGCGCTGGAGCGCATCAGCCACTCCTTGTGCACGCTGGAGTTCGAGGACCAGCGGCCCTTCTACGACTGGCTGCTGGAGCGGCTGGCCGAGGGCGGCCTGCTGGCGCGGCCGCTGCCGCAGCAGATCGAGTTCGCCCGCCTCAACCTCACCTACGCCGTGCTGTCGAAGCGCAAGCTGATCCAGCTGGTGCAGGAGGGACATGTGGACGGCTGGGACGACCCGCGCCTGCCGACGCTGGCCGGCGCGCGACGGCGCGGCTACACGCCGGAGGGCTTCCGCCTCTTCGCCGAGCGCATCGGCGTCGCCAAGGCGGATTCCTGGATCGACTACGGCGTGCTTGAAGAGTGCATGCGCGACGACCTCAACGCGCGGGCCGAGCGGCGCGTCGCCGTGCTCGATCCGCTGAAGCTCATCATCGACAACTACCCGCAGGGGCAATCCGAGGAGTGCCTCGCGCCCAACCATCCGCAGCTGCCGAAACTCGGCCGCCGCGCCCTGCCCTTCTCGCGCGAGCTGTGGATCGAGCGCGAGGACTTCGAGGAGGTCCCGCCAAAGGGCTATTTCCGCCTGTTCCCCGGCAATGCCGTGCGCCTGCGCTACGGCTATGTCGTGAAGTGCACCGGCTGCGAGAAGGACGCCGCCGGCAAGGTCGTCGCCGTGCATTGCGAATACCTTCCCGACTCGAAGAGCGGCACGCCCGGCGCCGACGCCCACAAGGTGAAAGGCAACATCCACTGGCTCAGCGCGAACCATGCCGATGCCTGCGAGACGCGGCTCTATGATCGCCTCTTCGCCGCCGAGAGCCCTGGCGCCGGCGGCCGCGATTTCCTGCAGGACCTCAATCCGCGGTCGAAGCGGGTGGTGCGCGCCTTCCTCGAGCCGGCGCTAAAGAATGCGCGGCCGGAGGAGCGCTTCCAGTTCGAGCGCCACGGCTACTTCGTCGCCGACCGCGTCGACTCGAAGCCCGGCGCGCCAGTGTTCAACCGGGCGGTGACGCTGAAGGATTCCTGGGCGGCCGGCGACCCGGCGCAGCGCGGCTAGCTAGCGAAGCTCGAAGCTCGAAGGGCGACGGCTCGAGGCGCTTGCCGAAGGCCGCAGCGCTCCGGCATCTTGCGCGCCGCTCCCGGCGGCGCTCGCGCGCTCTGACGCCTGCCTTGAAGCGCCGGCGGTACGGACCTTATAATCAAAAAGCAGGGGTGTGCCCGTCTTTTTCCCTCCGGCCAGAAAGCGCGGGACCCCCGCCGAGGAGGAGGGAAGCCATGTTCTGGCAAAAGCGCCTCGATGAATTCGTCGCTCGCATGGGGCGCCGTGGCCTGCCGCTGCGCCTGCGGCTGTGGAACGGCCAGGAGGCGACCCTTGGTCCGTCGCCCCGCGTCACTTTCGAGATCAAGTCGCCGGCCGCCCTACGCCGCCTGCTGCGTCCCTCGCTCGATTCGCTCGGCCGCGCTTACGTCGAGAGCCTCATCGACATCGAGGGCAGCATCGTCGACGTCGTCGCCATCGCCGCCGACCTTTCGGCCCATTCCGGCCACCGCCTGCGCCGCGCCGCGCGCAGCATCCGCCACACACGGCGCATCGATGCCGAGGCGATCGCCTACCACTACGACGTTTCGAACGACTTCTATCGTCTCTGGCTCGACGAGCGCATGGTCTACTCCTGCGCCTATTTCCGCAGCCCGGAGGACAGCCTGGAGCAGGCCCAGCTCGCCAAGATCGACCACATCCTCGCCAAGCTGCAACTGCGGCCGGGCCAGCGCCTGCTCGACATCGGCTGCGGCTGGGGCGCGCTGGTGATGCGCGCAGCCGAGCGCCACGGCGTCCATGCGGTGGGCATCACCCTGTCGCGCAACCAGCACGATCTGGCGCGCGAGCGCGTCGCCGCCGCCGGGCTGAGCGATCAGGCGGAGATCCGGCTGCAGGACTACCGCGACGTGAAGGAAACCTTCGACCGCATCGTCAGCGTCGGCATGCTCGAGCATGTCGGACTGAAGAACCTGCGCGGCTACTTCGCCAAGATCCGCGAGCTGCTGGCCGACGGCGGCATCTGCATGAATCACGGCATCACCTCGACCGATCCCGAATCGGCCGAGTCGCCCTTCGGCGGCGGCGACTTCATCGAGCGCTATGTCTTCCCCCACGGCGAGCTGCCGCACATCGGCTTCCTGCTGAAGGAAATGTCGGCGGCGGGACTGGAGGCGATCGACGTGGAAAACCTGCGCCGCCACTATGCCTTGACCACCCGGCACTGGAGCCGCCGCTTCGAGGAGCACGGCGGGCAATTGCGCGAGCTGGCAGGAGAGAAGCGTTTTCGCATCTGGCGGGCCTATCTGGCTGGCTGCGCCCATGGTTTCCAGCAGGGCTGGATCGCCTTGCACCAGGTGCTCGCCGTCAAGGCGAGCGACGCGCGGGTCGATTCACTGGCGTTGACGCGAGATTACATGTACCTGGACTGAAGCGGGTCCAGAGAGGCCGGCGATCCGGGCGCAATCGCGATTTGACGACAATTTCATCCGGTCTTGAGGCGGGCTTGACACCGCGGTCGCTACGCTTCCGGCGTGCTCAACCAGATCCGCCGCCTCATGCCGCTGCTCACCGCCCACCAGCTCAACCGGTATTTCCTGTGCTCCTGGCTGATCGCCGCCTTCCAGGTCGTCGCATTGCAAAGTACGCGCCAGTTCGCCGAACCGGCCACCGCCGGCTGGACGCTGGCTGCCACCACCAGCTATGCCTTCCTCTATCTGCTGCCGGCCCTGCTGCTCTCGCATCTGCTGCGGCTGCTCCTTGCCAGATGGCCGGCCAGGGGCGGCAACTGGCTGCTCGCTGCGACGGCCATCGGCCTGGCCGGCCTGACCCAGGTGCTGCTCTACGCCGACCGCATCATCCGCGACATGTACGGCTTTCACATCAACGGCTTCGTCATCAACCTCGTTTCCACGCCCGGCGGCATCGACTCCCTCGGCGCCACCTGGGCCACCCGGCTGAGCGCCGCGCTGATCTGCGCGCTCCTGCTGGCCGCGCAGGCCGGCGCCTACGCCTGGGCATCGCGGCGCGGCGCTCCGGCCCCTGCCGGCTCGCGCCATCCCTGGCGCTGGGCGCTGCTGGCGGTGATCCTGGCCGGCACCGGCGAGCGCCTCGCCTACGCCTACAGCGCGGCGGCGAACTACCAGCCGATACTCTTCGCCAGCGAGCGCTACCCGCTCTACCAACCGCTCACCATGCGCAAGCTCGCCAAGTCCCTCGGCATCGCCTCCGCCCAGACGGAGGGCCAGAGCCTGCGCGTGAAGGACGGCGGCCTCGCCTACCCGCTCAAGCCGCTCCGGGTGGAGGCGCCGCAGGCGCCGCCCAACATCGTCTGGCTGGTGGCCGAATCGCTGCGCTTCGACATGCTCGACCCGCGGATCATGCCGCGCCTGTGGGCCTTCTCCAACGACGCCCTGCGCCTGGAGAAGCATTTCAGCGGCGGCAACCTGACGCAGATGGGCGTCTTCTCGATGTTCTACGGCCTCTACGGCAGCGACTGGTTTCCGATGCGCGCGGCGCAGCGCGCGCCGGCGCTGATGGACGTGCTGCAGCAGGAGCGTTACCAGTTCGACCTGCGCACCAGCCAGCGCTTCACCTATCCGGCCTTCGACAAGACGGTTTTCGCGAACATGCGTCCCGAGGATCTGCACGCCCTCGAGAGCGGCGCGCCGGCCTGGCAGCGCGACGCGAGGAACATCGACGACATGCTCGCCTTCATCGAGCGGCGCGATCCGGCGCGCCCGTTCATGGCCTACATGTTCTTCGAGTCCACCCACGCCCCCTACGACTTCCCGCCGGAGGCGGCCATCGCCGAGCCGTGGCTCGAGCATTTCAACTACCTGACCGCCGATTTCGGCCGCGACATCGACCAAATCAAGAACCGCTACATCAACGCCGCCCATCACATTGACGCGCAGATCGGCCGCGTCATCGACCATCTGAAAGCGGAAGGGTTGCTCGATAAGACTGTCGTCATCGTCCTCGGCGACCACGGCGAGGAGTTCATGGAACGCGGCCGCTGGGGCCACAGCGCCGAATTCAACCGCTTCCAGACCGGCACGCCAGCGGTGATCCGCGTGCCGGGCCAGGCGCCGCGCGTCGTCACCGGCATCACCAGCCACCTCGACATTCCGGCGACGCTGATGCCGCTCCTCGGCGTGAAGAACCCGCCGGCGGACTATTCGCTCGGCTTCGACCTGCTCGCGCCAGGCTTTCACCGCGACTACGCGGTCGCTGCCGACTGGAACCGCATCGCCTACATCGGCAGCGACTTCAAGGTGTCCTTTCCGGTGAACGCGCTGGGCGCCATCCGCAACGAGGTCACCGACGGCGACGACCGCCCGCTGGCGGACTCCGCCGCGGCGATCCGGGCCATACGCACCGCCATGCTGGAGATCATGCACAATCTCGCGCGCTTCAGCCGCCCCCCGGCATGAGCATCTGGTGGTAGCCTTGCCGCCAGCAAGAAGGAGCGCCCCGATGCGTCTGCTGCTGGTGGAAGACAACCGCGACATCCTGGCCAACCTGGCCGACTATCTCGCCCTCAAGGGCTACGAGGTCGATTGCGCCCAGGACGGCCTCACCGGCCTGCATCTGGCCGCGACGCAGGATTACGACCTCATCGTGCTCGACGTCATGCTGCCGGGCATGGACGGCACGACCCTGTGCCGGCGCCTGCGGGAGAGCGAGCGGCGCGACACGCCGGTGATCATGCTGACCGCCCGCGACACCCTCGAGGACCGGCTGCAGGGCTTTGCCAGCGGCGCCGACGACTATGTCACCAAGCCCTTCGCCCTGCCGGAACTGGCGGCGCGCATCGAGGCGGTGCTCAAGCGCAGCCGCGCCGGCGGCCGCCGCCGCCTGCAGGTTGCCGATCTTGCCTATGACCTCGACACGCTGGAAGTCACCCGCGCCGGACAGCCGCTGAAGATCGGCCCGACCGGCCTCAAGCTGCTCGCCGTGCTGATGCAGAAGAGCCCGGCGGTGGCGACGCGCGAGACCCTCGAGGCAGCCCTGTGGGGGGATGCTCCGCCCGACAGCGACAGCCTGCGCAGCCACATCCACAGCCTGCGCCAGCAGATCGACAAGCCCTTCGCCCGGCCGCTGCTGCACACCGTGCACGGCGTCGGCTTCCGCCTCGCCGAAATGGAGAAGTCCGTGTGACATCACGGCTCAGCCTGGCGCGCCGCATCGTCACCTCCTACGTGCTGATGGCGCTGGTCGTGGCCGGGCTGTTCTCGCTGACCGTGATCGTCGCCGTCGACTACACCGAGGACTACTACGCCGCCCAGTACATGGGCAAGCAGCTCGACGATTATCTCGCCGAGATCGATACGGGCAAGCCGTTCCAGCTCGACCAGGACCAGCTGCTCTTCATCCGCGGCGCGGACGGCCAGCCGCCCCTGCCGGACTGGCTCGGCGAGGTCGCGCCCGGCTTCCGCGAGGCCGAGCGCGGCGGCAAGGAGCACCATGTCCTGGCGCGCGAGCATGGCGGCATGCTGTTCGTGCTGGTGCAGAACCAGGAGGAATTCGAGGACCGCGAGAACATGCTGCGCGCCATCGTCGTCGCTGCCTTCTTCCTCAGCCTCGTCGCCGCCTGGGCCCTCGGCCAGCTGATGACGCGCCGGGTCATCGCTCCGGTGATCCGCCTGTCCGGCCAGGTGCAGCAGCGCGAGCAATTGCTGGCGGACGCGCCGCCGCTCGCCGCGGACTATGCTCCGGACGAAGTCGGCCGCCTCGCCGCCGCCTTCGACGCCACCCTCGGCCGCTTGCGCCAGGCGCTCGAGCGCGAACGCTTCTTCACCAGCGACGTCAGTCACGAACTGCGCACCCCGCTGATGGTCATTGCCAGTTCCTGCGACCTGATGCTGGCGCGCGGGCTGGCCGACGGCGGCCAGGAAATCCAGGTCCGCCGCATCCGCGGCGCCTGTACGGAAATGCAGGAACTGGTGGAAACTTTCCTGCGCCTTGCGCGCGCCTCCGGCGAAGAGATCGAGGAAGGCGATGTCGCCCTGGGGCAGATGGCCGCCGAGGAGGTCGCCCGGCTGCAACCCGAGGCGGCCGCCCGCGGGCTCGAGCTGTGCCTGGTCGATGAAGGGTCGGACGACGCCCGCCATCCGGCATCGCTGCTGCGCGCGGTGCTCTCCAACCTGCTGCGCAACGCCCTCCACTACACCGACCGCGGCTTCGTCCGCCTGGTCCTGCGCCGCGGCGGCTTCAGCGTCATCGATTCCGGCGCCGGCATCCCGCAGGACCAGCACGAGAGCGTGTTCCGGCCCGTCGTGCGCGGCGACGCCAGCCGCGGCGACGGCCTCGGCCTCGGCCGGTGCCGCGTGGCACGCATCTGGCAGCGCCAGGGCTGGCGCATCCGGCTCGACAGCCGCGCCGAGGGCGGCTGCGAGTTCCGCGTCGACTTCCTGCCCGGTTGACGTTTTTTTCGCGCTGCGGCGATGCAACGTTGACACGGCCGCCGCTACCCTGTTGCGGTCATTTCCAGTGACGGAGGACAGGCATGGATGCCATCGCCGAACGGGCGGCGGTCAAGGTCCCGGAAGTCACCCTCGGCTTCTGGATCATCAAGGTCGCCGCCACAACGCTGGGCGAGACCGGCGGCGACGCTGTCTCCATGTCGATGAATCTCGGCTACCTGGTGGGCACCGCCATCTTCGCCGCCATCTTTGTCGCGGCGGTCACGGCGCAGATCAAGGCCTCCAGATTCCATCCGATGCTCTACTGGGCCACCATCATCGCCACCACCACGGTGGGCACCACGCTGGCCGACTTCGCCGACCGCTCGCTCGGCATCGGCTACGCCGGCGGATCCTGCCTGCTGCTTGCCCTGCTGCTGGGCTCGCTGTATCTCTGGCATCGCAGCCTGGGCTCGGTGGCGATCAGCACCGTCAGTTCGCCGCGGGCGGAGGCCTTCTACTGGGTCACGATCATGTTCTCGCAGACGCTGGGCACGACGCTGGGCGACTGGACCGCCGATACGGCCGGCCTCGGCTATGGCGGCGGCGCGCTCGTCTTCTCCGGCCTGCTGGCGCTGGTGGCGGCAGCCTGGTTCTGGACGCGGCTGTCGCGCACGCTGCTGTTCTGGACGGCGTTCATCCTGACCCGCCCGCTCGGGGCGGTAGTCGGCGACTTCCTCGACAAGCCGCTCAGCCAGGGCGGGCTGGCGCTGAGCCGCTATGCCGCTTCGGCGGTCCTGCTCGCCTTCATTCTGGCCTGCGTGCTGGCTTTCAGGCAGCGGCCGGCCGCATCGGCGCACTGAACGCTTCCGCGCCAGATCGCCCGGCCTCATCCATGGCCGCCGCCAGCGCCGCTTCACGAAATTTTCAGTTGCCTTTGACGGGCTGCTGACGCGCCACCCGCTACTGTCCGCAGCGCCCCCAGCGAAGCCCCGCCAGCCCGTGTCAGACGCCCTGCAAACGCCCGCCGCGCCCGCCCTTCCCGCCCCTGCCGCCGCCGCCACCGACTGGCGGGGACTTGTCTGGGCCTACCTGTTCTTCTGGTATTTTTCGGGCGTCGACCACCTGCTGCTGGTGGCGAGCGGCGCGACCAGCCTCTCGCCGCTGCGCCACGGCCTGCTCGGCAGCCTGCTATGGCTTCTGCCTCTGCTCGCCTGGCCGCGGCAGGGGAAGCGCCTCGCCACGGCGATCGGCCTGCTGCTGTGGGTCGTCTCGCTGGTCAACCTCGGCTACTTCGCCATTTATCGCCAGGAGTTCTCGGAGAGCGTGCTGTTCGTCCTGCTCGAATCGAATCCGACGGAAGCGAGCGAATACTTCGAAAGCTATTTCGCCTGGTGGATGATTCCCGCCCTCGCCATCTACACCGCGGGCGCCTGGTGGCTGTGGCGCCGCCTGCGACCGCTGACGCTTTCGCGGCGGACTGCCTGGTTGCTGGCCTTCGCCATCGTCGCACTGCTCGTCCTGCCGGGGGCCGTCCGCCTGCACATGAAGAACAAGCCCGTCGATTCGGCCACCCTGCCGCTGGCCCTGGCGCACGACCTGGAGCCGGTCGTGCCCTGGCAATTCGTCGTCGGCAGCTGGAAATACCGCCAGCACCTGCAGGAGATGCAGTCCTTGCTGGAGCAGAACCGCCGGCTGCCGCCTCTCGCCAACCTGGTCGACACCCATGCGGGGCAGTCGGCAACCCTGGTGCTGGTGATCGGCGAATCGACCAGCCGCCTGCACATGGGACTCTACGGCTACCCGCGCCCGACCACGCCGCGGCTCGAGGCGATGCGCCCGGAGCTGACGGTATTCACCCGGGTGGTCGCCGCGCGACCCTACACCATCGAGGCGCTGCAGCAAGCACTGACCTTCGCCGACCAGGAACACCCGGACCGCTATCTCGACAGCCCATCACTGATGAACCTGATGCGGCAGGCCGGCTACAAGAGCTGGTGGATCAGCAACCAGCAGGCCCTGTCCGGCCGCAACACCATGCTCGCCAGCTTCGCCGCGCAGACCGACGAGCAGGTCTACCTCAACCATGGCCGCTCGCAGGGTTCCTACAGCTACGACGGCAAGGTGCTCGAGCCGTTCGAGCGCATTCTCGCCGACCCGGCCGAGCGCAAGTTCATCGTCGTCCATCTGCTCGGCACCCATTCGCCGTACTACTACCGTTATCCGTCCGAGTTCGCCCGGTTTGCCGACCGCAGCGGCCTGCCCGGCTGGGTTGGCGACCGCCAGCTCGAGTGGATCAACCATTACGACAACGCCGTCCTCTACAACGACCAGGTCGTCGCCAGCCTGATCGACCGGCTGCGGCAGGGCGGCGGGCGCTCGCTGCTGCTGTATTTCTCCGATCACGGCGAGGACGTGTACGACTCGCCGCCGCACGACTTTCGCGGGCGGAACGAAGCCAGCCCGACCCTGCCGATCTACGCCATCCCCTTCATCCTCTGGCGCTCGCCGCAATGGCAGCAGGCCTGGCCGCGGCGCTTCGACGGGCAAACCGGCCGCCCTTTCCAGGCCGCCGGCCTGATCCACACCTGGGCGGACCTCGCCGGCCTGTCCTTCGATGGCCATAATCCGGCAAAAAGCCTCATCAACCCACGCTTCCGCGAGTCTCCCTTGCTCGCCGGCGATCCCGGC
The DNA here is from genome assembly GCA_963205435.1 of Pseudomonadota bacterium. Classification (GTDB taxonomy): domain Bacteria; phylum Pseudomonadota; class Gammaproteobacteria; order Burkholderiales; family Rhodocyclaceae; genus Desulfobacillus. Next base: position 31,269 of record CAUJIV010000055.1, on the reverse strand, counting down.
TCGCCCAAAAGGCTGATCGACCTGCGCCGCCTGCAGGACGCATGGCCCTGAGCCGCCGCCCCGGGCGCAGCGGCAACGCCCTGCTGCTGGCGGTCTGCCTGTTCATCGTCGCCTGCGGAAATCTCAGCTTCTTCTCCCGCCTGCAGCAAGCCTTTCCCGCCAGCGGGGGCAGCCTGCCCGAGCTGCTGTCCCTGGCGGCCGCCTTTCTCGCGCTGAACGTCTTGCTGCTCGGCGCGCTCGCCTTTGGCAAGCTGACCCGCCCGGTGCTGGCAGCGGCCCTGCTGATCGCCGCGCCTGCCGCCTATTTCATGGACAGCTACGGCACCGTCATCGACAAGGACATGCTGCGCAACGTCCTGCAGACCAACCCGGCGGAAGTCCTCGACCTCGTCACGGCGCGGCTGCTCGCCTACGTCCTCCTGCTCGGCGCCCTGCCGGCCTTCCTCGTCTGGCGGACCCGCCTCGCCTGGCGCGGCTGGCGCCGCGAGCTGGCAAGCCGGGCCGGGCTGCTCCTGCTCAGCCTGCTGGCGATCGCCGCGCTGACCGTCGTCTCCGGCAGCTTCTATGCCTCGTTCCTGCGCGGCCACAAGTCGCTGCGCGGCTACGCCAACCCCCTCTATCCCCTGTATTCCGCCGCCGGCCTGATGCGCGGGGCGCAGGCCTCGGAGCGCGGTGCCCGGCCGGCGACGATCGCGCCGGACGCGAGCATCACCCGCGCCGATGGCCGGCGCCGGCTGGTCCTCCTCATCATCGGCGAGGCGGCGCGCGCCGACCGCTTTGCGCTCAACGGCTACGCCCGCGACACCACGCCCCGTCTGCGCGAGGCCGGCGCCATCAGCCTGGACAACGTCAGCGCTTGCGGCACGTCGACGGCGATCTCGGTTCCCTGCATGTTTTCCGCCAGGGGCATGGCGCGCTTCGAGCCGCAGGCGGCGGGCAGCGAGGAAAACCTGCTCGACGTGCTGCAGCGCGCCGGCGTGAATGTCCTCTGGCTGGACAACAATTCCGACTCGAAGGGCACCGCCGCGCGCGTGCCCTACCGCAGCTTCAAGGCCGCCGGCGTCAACACCATCTGCGACAGCGAATGCCGCGACGAGGGCATGCTGGTGCCGCTGCAGGAATACATCGACGGCCACCCGCGCGGCGACATCGTCATCGTCCTGCACCAGATGGGCAACCACGGCCCGGCCTACTACAAGCGCTACCCCGCGTCATTCGAGAAGTTCCGGCCGGCCTGCCGTAGCGACGACCTCGGCCGCTGCAGCCGCGAGGAGATCGGCAACGCCTACGACAACGCCCTGCTCTACACCGACCACTTCCTCGGCGAGGCGATCGCCCTGCTCGGCCGCAACGACGCCCGGTTCGCGACGGCGCTTTTCTACCTGAGCGACCACGGCGAATCGCTCGGCGAGAGCGGCCTGTTCCTGCACGGCCTGCCGCGCGCCGTCGCGCCGCAGGCCCAGCTTCGCGTGCCGACCATCTTCTGGTTCGGCAGCGGCTTCCCCGCCATCGATCGCGATGCCCTGCTGCGCGATCGTGACCGCCCCTTCAGCCACGACAACTTCTTCCACACCGTCCTCGGCCTGCTCGACGTCCGCACCGCCTGGTACAGGCCGGAACTGGACATCCTCGCCGGCAGCCGCGACGGACCGAAGCAGCATCCTTGAGGCAGCCAGGGTCGGCCGCCGCCAGCGGGAATTTTGCGATGCCGGGCGCAAGGTGACCGCGAAGGGGCGCCGCGGCTCCGTCCGAATCCGCGCTTTCGGGGCTCCATGCGATGGTCCGCCTCAAGCCGGGCGGCAGCGCAAACGGACTGGGGAAATCAGGTCCCGTTGCCATCGCCCGCCCCGGCGGCGGCGCGGCGCAGGCGGTCGCGGATGGCGAGCCAGGCTTCATCCCCGGGCGGCTGCTCGACGAGGATGGCGGCGCAGCCGAGAGCATCCGCCTCGCGCAGGCTGGCGTAGAGCGCGCGGGCGTAGGCGGCCGGCTGCGCCGGCATGCGCTTCCACTCCAGCCCCGCTTTTTGCATCGTGGGCTCGGCGAGGGCGAGGACGGCGACCCTGCCGCCCGTGGCGAGGACTTGCCCGGCGGCGGAGGCAAGCTGGCCGGCCGGCAGCAGGCGAAGCGGCGTGCGCGGCGCGTAATGGGCGGCCAGCGAGCCGGAGACGCGCGGCGCGCCCTCCCCCGTCGCCGCCTGCGGCGGGCGGCCGAGCACGCGGGCGATATCGGCGGCGCCGATGGCACCCGGGCGCAGCAGCACCGGCTGGCCGCGCGAGAGGTCGAGGATGGTCGATTCGATGCCGACCGCGCAGGGGCCGCCGTCGAGCACCAGGGCGACGGCGCCGCCCAACTCCTCGCGCACATGGGCGGCGGTGGTCGGGCTGATGCGGCCGAAGCGGTTGGCCGAGGGGGCGGCGAGGCCGCCGCCGTCCTTGCCGCCGAAGGCCTCGAGCAGGGCGAGCGCGAGGGGATGGCCGGGCACGCGCAGGCCGACCGTGTCCTGGCCGCCGGTGACCGCGTCGGCAACACCGGCCTGGCGCTTGAGGATCAGGGTGAGCGGCCCCGGCCAGAATTCGGCGGCGAGCCGCTCCGCCTCGGGCGGCAGTTCGCGCGCCCAGCGCGCGAGGTGGGCGGCGGACGACAGATGCACGATCAGCGGGTGCGCGGCCGGTCGGCCCTTGGCGGCGAAGACCTTCGCCACGGCGGCGGGATTGGCGGCGTCGGCGCCGAGGCCGTAGACGGTTTCGGTGGGAAAGGCGACCAGTTCGCCGGCGCGCAGCAAGGCGACGGCGCGCTCGATCCGCGCGGCGTCTTCCGCCGTCATCGTGCCCGCACTGCTGCCGCGCGGCGCCAGCCGCTGCGCGCGGCGCGAGGCGCCACGCTCAGAGCTCCGGCAGGGTCTTCGCCAGCACCTTCTCGGTCTGGCTGGCGCGGAAGGCGACGAGTTTTTTCGCCAGCGCCTCGTCGGAGAGCGCCAGCGCGGCGACGGCGAAGAGGGCGGCGTTGACGGCGCCGGCCTCGCCGATGGCGAAGGTGGCGACGGGAATACCGCCCGGCATCTGCACCATGGCGAGCAGCGAGTCGAGCCCCTGCAGGTGCTTCGAGGGCATCGGCACGGCGAGCACCGGCAGTTCGGTCTTGGCGGCCAGCACGCCGGCGAGATGGGCGGCGCCGCCGGCGGCGCCGATCAGCAGCCGCAGGCCGCGTTCCCGTGCCGCGCTGGCGTAGTCGAGGGCGGCGTCTGGCGTGCGGTGGGCGGAGAGGACCTTCGCCTCGTAGGGCACGTCGAAGCGCTTCAGCGTGGCGGCGCAGGCCTGCATGATCGGCCAGTCCGAGTCCGAGCCCATGACGATGCCGACGAGGGGATGGTTGGCCATGGCATTCCTCCTGTTGCGCTCGCGCCGGGGCGCGCTCAATGGGTTGCGTGGGCGGCGGCGCGAGCGGCGCCGTCGATGGTGTTGGCGAGCAGCATGGTGATGGTCATCGGGCCGACGCCACCCGGCACCGGCGTGATGAGCGAGGCGACTTCCTTCACCGATGCGAAATCCACATCGCCGCACAGCTTGCCCGCATCCGGGCCTTCTCGCAGGCGGTTGATGCCGACATCGATGACCACCGCGCCGGGCTTGACCATGTCGCCGCTGATCATGCGCGGCCGGCCGACGGCGGCGACGAGGATGTCGGCGCGACGGACGTGGGCGGCGAGCCCGCGCGTGCGCGAGTGGCAGACGGTGACGGTGGCGCTGGCACCGACCAGCAGCAAGGCCATCGGCTTGCCGACGATGTTGCTGCGGCCGACGACGACCGCCTCGCGGCCGGCGAGCTCGACGCCCTCAGACTCGAGCATCTTCATGACGCCGAGCGGCGTGCAGGAGACGAAGCGCGGCCGGCCCTGGACGAGCAGGCCGACGTTCTCGGCATGAAAGCCGTCGACGTCCTTCTCTGCTGCTACTGCCGCCAGCACGGCACTCTCGTCGAACTGGGGCGGCAGCGGCAACTGGACGAGGATGCCGTGGATGGCCGGGTCGGCATTGAGCGCGGCGATGCGCGCGAGAACCTCGGAAGGCGGGACGTCGGCCGGAAAGGCGTACTTCTCCGAATGCAGGCCGACCGCTTCGCAGGCCTTGATCTTGTTGCGCACGTAGACCTGGGAGGCGGGATCCTCGCCGACGAGGATGACGGCAAGGCCGGGCTTGCAGCCACGCGCGGACAACTCTGCCGCGCGCTGGCGCAGGGATTCGCGCAACCGGGCGGAAAGGGCATTGCCGTCGAGGATCCTGGCGGTCATGGGAACACGAAAACAAGTGCGGAGCCGATGGACCCCGCAAGAAGGCGCATTTTACCGTCGAAAAGCGCTTTCGACGCAGGGATCGCAAGGACGCAAGGTGCGCAAGGGCGAAACGGGCTTTCTGGCGATCCTTGCGCCTTTGTGTCGTTTGCCTTTGAGGCGGTATCGGTCAGGCCGTGGCCGGCGTCGCCGCCTGCGCGGCGGCGCGGCCGGCGGCGAAGGCGAGGCGGTTGGCCTCGACCATCGCCTCGCCCTTGCGCGCGAAGCGCTTGACGACGCAGTCGAGCAGGACGTCGGCCGAGAAGGGCAGCTGGTCAGCGATGGCGCCGAGCATGACGGTATTGCCGAGGCGCAGGTCACCCAATTCCTCGGCGAGGCTGGCGGCGTCGAAGGAGACGGCGCGCACGCCGCGCTCGCGCATCTCGCCGATCGGGTCGTCGGGATACTGGAACAGGCCGAGCTCGACGACGGGCGGCACGAGGCGGGCGTCGTTCACCAGGGCGAGGCCGCCGGGCTTGAGGTAATGCGCCCAGCGCAGCGCCTCGGCGGCCTCGCAGCCGAGCAGCAGGTCGGCCGCGCCCGGCGCGATCTGCGGCGAGAGCACCCTGGCGCCGAAGCGCAGGTGGGAGGTGACGACGCCGCCGCGCTGGCTCATGCCGGCGACCTCGGTCTTCTTGACATCGTGGCCTTCGGCGATGGCCGCCTCGGAGAGGATCTCGGTGGCGGTCATGACGCCCTGGCCGCCGATGCCGCAGACGAGGATGTTGGTGGTGGCGCTCATGGCGGACCTCAGGCGGGAACGACCGGGATGACGCGGCCGGCCGGCTTGTAGTGCACGATGGCCTCGGGCGCGCAGGGCTGCACGCACAGGCCGCAGCCGGTGCAGGCGGCGGTGTCGATGCGCGTGAAGGCCAGCGCGACTTCCTTGCCTGAAGGCTTGACCACCGTCTCGCGGCGGGTGACGTGGATGGCCGGACAGCCGACGTCGATGCAGTTGCCGCAGCCGGTGCACTTGTCGTCGAGCACGACGTAGGGCGTGAAGGGGGTGAAGTCCTCGATCAGCACGCAGGGACGGTTGGTGATGACGACGGAGACATCGTCGACCTTGGTCTCGTCGCGCACGGTCTTGAACAGTACCGGCAGCTGGTAGGGATCGACTTCGTGGATGCGCTCCGGCTTGACGCCGAGCGCCTCGACCAGCTTGCGGAAGTCGATGCGCGGCGCCTCATTGCCGCGGATGTCGCGGCCGTTGGCCGGGGTGTTCTGGCCACCGGTCATGCCGACGGCGCGGTTGTCGAGCAGCAGCACGGTGACGTTGCCGCGGTTCCAGGTGATGTCCAGCAGGCCCTGCATGCCCATGTGCATGAAAGTCGAGTCGCCGATGACGGCGAGGATCTTGCGGTTCTTGTCGGCCTCGCCGCGCCCCTTGTCCATGCCGAGGGCGACGCCCATCGAGGCGCCCATGCTGATGGTCGAGTCGAGCGAGTTCCACGGGTGGCCGGCGCCGAGGGTGTAGCAGCCGATGTCGCCGGAGATGGTCAGGTTGCGGATTTGCGAAAGGGCGTAATAGACGCCCATGTGCGGGCAGGAGGCGCAGAGCGTCGGCGGCCGTGGAAAGAGCGGCGGCAGGGCGGCGGCCGATTCCGGCGGAGGCGGCTGCTCGCCGCTCGACAGGCGGGCGACGGCCGGCTGGAGGACTTCCGGCGCCAGCTCGCCGCTGCGCGGCAGGAAGTCCTTGCCGTGCACCTTGAAGCCGGCGGCCTTCAGCTCGGCCTCGAGCAGTGGCTCGACCTCCTCGACGACAAGCAGGGTGTCGGCCATGCCGGCGAATTCGGCCACCTTCGCCAGCGGCACCGGGTAGGAGAGGCCGAGCTTGAGCACCGGCGCGTCGGGAAAGGCCTCGCGCACGTGCATCCAGGCCGGCCCGCTGGTGATGAAGCCGAGCCGGCGGTCGCTGCCCGGCTCGATGGCGTTGAGCGGGCTGGCGTCGGAATGCTCGCGCAGCGCCTGCTCGCGCGCGTGCATCAGCGGGATGCGCCGCTTGGCGTGGCCCGGCACCATGACCCAGCGCTCGGGATTCTTGGCGAAGCCGGCCGGCTGGAGCTCGACGCGCTCGCCCACGGTGACGAGGCCCTTGACATGGCAGATGCGCGAGGTCAGGCGCAGGATCACCGGCACCTGGAAGCGCTCCGACAGGGCGAAGGCTTCCAGCGCCATGTCGTGGGCTTCCTGGGAATCGGCCGGCTCGAGGACGGGCACGTGGGCGAAGCGCCCCCAGAAGCGCGAGTCCTGCTCGTTCTGCGAGGAGGACATGCCGACGTCGTCGGCGACGGCGATGACGAGGCCGCCCTCGACGCCGGTCAGCGTCAAGGTCATGAGGGCGTCGGAGGCGACGTTGAGGCCGACGTGCTTCATGGCGCAGAAGGCGCGCGAGCCCATCATCGAGGCGCCGAAGGCGACCTCGAGCGAGACCTTCTCGTTCACCGACCATTCCGTGTAGAGGTCGGGATAGCCGGCCAGCTGCTCCATCATTTCGGTCGCCGGCGTGCCGGGATAGCCGGCGGCCACCTTGGTCCCCGCCTCCCACACGGCGCGCGCCACTGCCTCGTTGCCCGACATCAGGAGCCGGCTCGACGCCGGCGCCGGCATGACTGCTGCCATCCGCCCACTCCTTTGCTGCTGCGAAAGAAAAGACTGTCGAAGCTACTTTGCGACCGTGCTTCGCCCCTTGATTCAGGTCAACGCCAAGGCAGGGCCAAACCCGCAGGCCACGACGGGGTATTGAGCGCCTATCTGCGACACCCCGCCCCGCCTGCGAGATGAGCCGAAGACGCTCCCTGCTTCAGCGGATTCGCGCAGGCAGGCGTTGCAGGCGGCGATCGAGGCTGGCCGAATCCCGTTGCGGGCCAAACCCGGCCTGCGACTCCGCCCTGCAGGCGCAACAAGAGGCGGCTGGCCGACATTGCGACAAAACGCCAATCGCGCGATTTTTTTTCATCTGTCCATCGGCTAAACTGGTGGCGGCAACGCCCCCGCCCTCGATAACCCCAGGAGACACCCCATGAAGCTCTACTACAGTCCCGGCGCCTGCTCCCTCTCGCCGCACATCGCCCTGTGCGAGGCGGGCATCAAGTGCGAACTGGTGAAGACCGACCTGCACAGCAAGAAAACCGCCGACGGCAGCGACTTCCGCCAGGTCAACCCCAAGGGCTACGTCCCGGCCCTGGTGCTCGACGACGGCCAGGTCCTCAGCGAAGGCCCGGTCATCGTGCAGTACATCGCCGACCTCGTGCCGCAGAAGAAGCTGGCCCCGGCCAACGGCACGATGGAGCGCCTGCGCCTGCAGGAGTGGCTGAACTTCGTCTCCTCGGAGATCCACAAGTCCTTCAGCCCGCTGTTCAACCCGCAGGCCTCGGAAGACTGGAAGGCCGGCGCGCGCGCCCTGCTCGCCCGCCGCTTCGAGATTCCGGCCAAGGCCCTCGAAGGGCGCTCCTACCTGCTGGGCGAGGACTTCAGCGTCGCCGACTGCTATCTGTTCACCACCCTGAGCTGGGCGGCGCACGTCAAGGTCGATCTCTCGCCCTGGCCCGCCCTGGGCGCCTACCTGCAGCGGGTCGCCGCGCGGCCGGCGGTCCAGCAAGCCCTGCGCGAAGAGGGCCTGCTCAAGCAATGAGGCCTTTTGCGGCCCTCCTGCTGCTGGCCCTCGGGCTGCCCAGCGCGGCGGCCTGGGCCGCCGACTACGCCCCGGCCGAAGACCGCCCCGGGCGCATCGTGCTGGTGCCGATGTCGGTGGAGCGCCCGCAAGGGGAAGGCTGGGTGCTGGTGCGCCGGGACGAGATGCACCTGACCTTCATCCAACCCGCCGCGGAGGGCCGCAACAGCCAGGTCGCCGATGCCGCCAGCCGCGTGCCCGACTGGCGCGCCCACGACAGCGGCGAACTGGCCGCCCGCATGCGCGAGGAGATGGACAGGATCTTCGCTGACAAGCGCTTCGAGAAGATCGCCGAGAAAATCCAGCCCGAGACCGCGAACGCCGGCAAATGCGCGCGATATTCCCAGCAAGTGCGCGACCTTGCCAGCCACGGCGCCGATGGCCGGCCGCAGGTGATCCTGCTCTTCGGCCTCGCCTGCCTGCATCCGGCCGACGAGGGCGTCCTGCTCACGGCGACCTTTTCCGAACGCAGCGCCGAGGGCAAGGGCACGCCCGGCATCGAGCAGATCGCCAGGCGCTATCTCGACGGGATCCGGCCCCACGCCCTGCTCAAGGGCGACGACTGGCAGCCTCTCGCCGAGCAGGACGACGCCAACGCCCAGGTCTGGCTGGGCCGCTCCCTGGTCTTGCGGCAAAAGCCTGAACAGGGCATGGACTGGCTGCGCCGCGCCGCCGAACAGGGGCACCTGGAAGCGCAGACCCTGCTCGGACTCGCCAGCCTGCGCGGCCACGACCAGCCGCTCGACGCCAGGCAGGCGCTCAAACGGCTGCTGCCGGCGGCAGAGAAGGGCTATGCCAAGGCCCAGGGCGCCCTCGCCATCGCCTACCTCCAGGTGGCGGAAATCCGCGACGAGGCGGCCAGCCGGCGCTGGCTGGCCGAGGCCGCGCAGGGGGGCGATCCCTTCGGCCAGGCGCTGCTCGGCGAACTGCTGCTGAGCGGCCGAGCCGGCTGGGAGAAGAACGAGGCCGCGGGCCTCGCCTGGACGCGCAAGGCCGCCGCGCAGGGCGATGCCAATTCAAGCCTCATGCTGTCGCGCCTGCTGGCCAATGGCATCGGCGGCCCGAAGGATCCGGCGCAGGCGCGCTTCTGGCTGGAGCTGGCCGCCGCGCAAGGGCAGCCGGAAGCGCGCAAATTGGTCGAGCAGTCCCGTCCCGCAAGCAGCCAACCGCCCGTCGCGACCCCTCCCGGCAAGCCGTAAGCGCGCTGCGGCGCGCATGGTGCACCGCGTCTTTATTTGCCGCGGTTGAAGGGCTAGTCTGGCCGGACGAGACAACGCGCGGGAGGAGACCGCAATGGCCAGCGCCACGCCCCTCGGCAGCCTCGCCGAATGCTATGCCCACGCCCTCGCCATCGAGCGCGAGGCAGTCCTGCGCAGCAGCCAGTTCGCCGAGTTCCTCGGCGAATTCGGCGAGGAGGAGACGGCCGGGCTGTTCCGCAGGCTGGCCGAATTCGAGCAGGAGCAGGTACGCCAGCTCGAGCGCCGCGCCGCCGGGCTGCCGCTGCCGGCCCTGCGCGCCTGGGAGCACAGCTGGATCGACAACGCGCCGGCCGAACAGGTCGACCGTCGCCTCGTCTTCCACCTGATGACGCCGCACGACGCGCTGAAGATCGCGCTCGGCGCGGAACGGCGGGCGCTGGCGCTCTATCAGCGGACGGTCGCGGCCAGCGACGATGCGGAAATGCAGCGCCTCGCGCGCGAACTCGCCGGCGAAGAGCAGGAACACATCGAACTGCTGGAAGACGGCCTGCGCAAGGTGCCGCGGCCCCTCGTCAGCGAGGCGGATTTCGAGGCGCTGTTCAGTGCGGCTTCTTCGCCGCGTCAATGAAGGCCACGGGAAACACCGCATCCTCGCCGGCCTTGCGCAACGGCGCGTTCTGGTAATCGGGCATGAGCGGCGCCGGCATGCCTGAGGCAGACGTCAGCTTGCCGATCAGCACCTGGATCTGGTCGGAGAACCACTCCTCCTCGAAACGCGTCGGCAGGAAGCGCAATTCCCTGACGCGCTCGGGGATATCCGCCGGCAAGATGATGTCGTCGGCGGCATAGGCGCCCGAGAAGAAGCGGCCGGCAAGATAGCGCAGGTAATAGCTGCCGCGCCCGTCGGCGGCGAGGACGAGGACGCGCGCGCCCGAGGGCGCCTCGTCGTCGTCCTCCTCGAAAACCGGGTGCACGGCGAAGACCGCCGAACGGTGCTGGAGAACGTGGGCGACCGCTTCCTCGAAACCGAGGCGGCCGTCGTCGTCGGGCATTTCGCTTTCTTCCGTATTCATCTCAGTTTCTCCTCCTGATTCGAGTAAGCTATCAGCTTCGGCCCCTGCGAGGCAAGCGGGCCTTTCTCTGCAGCGATTCAAATTCCGAATGCCCGCCCCCAAGCAGCCCGCCATCGCCATCCGCGGCGCGCGCCAGAACAACCTGAAGAACCTCGACCTCGACCTGCCCACCGGCGAGCTCATCGTCGTCACCGGCGTCTCCGGCTCGGGCAAGAGCTCGCTGGTCTTCGACACGCTCTACGCCGAGGGCCAGCGCCGCTACGTCGAGACTTTCTCGCCCTACGCGCGCCAGTTCCTCGACCGCATGGACAAGCCGCAGGTCGACGCCATCCACGGCATCCCGCCGGCGATCGCCATCGACCAGACCAACCCGGTGCGCACTTCGCGCTCGACCGTCGGCACCATGACCGAGCTGGCCGACCACCTCAAGCTGCTCTATGCCCGCGCCGCCACGCTGCACTGCCGCGGCTGCGGCCGCCCGGTGCGGCGCGACACGCCGCAAGGCATTCTCGCCGAACTGGAGGAGCGCTGCGCGCAAGCGGGCGACCCGCGGTTGGTAGTCACCTTCCCCGTCGAGGTGCCGCGCAACTTCGGCGAGGAAGAAGTCTTGCGACTGCTCGAGGCGCAGGGCTACGGCCGCGTCCATGCCCGCAGCGGCCGGACGCTCGAGATGGTGCAGGATCGCTTCCGCCTCGGCGGCGCCGGGCGCGAGCGCGCCATCGAGGCGCTGGAGGCGGCGCTGCGCGTCGGCCAGGGCCGCCTCACCGTCCATGCGCTGGGCGAGGACGGCGCGCCGCTCGTCACCTGGAAGTTCTCCCGCGACCTGCACTGCGCCGACTGCGACATCCACTACGCCGGGCCAACGCCGAGCCTGTTCTCCTTCAACTCGCCGCTCGGCGCCTGCGACACCTGCCGCGGCTTCGGCCGCATCATCGGCGTCGATTACGGCCTGGTCGTGCCCGACGAGTCGAAGACGCTGGCCGGCGGCGCGGTGAAGCCGTGGCAGAGCGACGCCTACCGCGAATGCCAGGACGACCTGCTGCGCTTCGCCAGGAAGCGCGGCGTCGCCAGCGACATCGCATGGCGCGACCTGCCGCCCGAACACCGGCGCTGGGTGCTCGAGGGCGACCCCGAGTACGTCAATTTCGACGCTTCCTGGCCGCGCCACTGGTACGGGGTGAAGCACTTCTTCGCCTGGCTCGAGACCCGCGCCTACAAGATGCACATCCGCGTGCTGCTCTCGCGCTACCGCGCCTACACGCTGTGTCCGGCCTGCGGCGGCGCGCGCCTGAAGCCCGAGGCGCTGCTGTGGAAGCTGGGCGAGGAAAGGCTGTCGATCCACGACCTGATGCTGCTGCCTGTCGCGCGCTGCCGCGAGTTCTTCGACACCCTCGCCCTGCCCGGTGCGCTCGGCCAGGCGGCGGAACTGGTGCTCGGCGAGATTCGCACGCGACTGGGGTACCTGTGCCAGGTCGGCCTCGGCTACCTCACCCTCGACCGCCAGTCGCGCACGCTCTCCGGCGGCGAGGTGCAGCGCATCAACCTGTCCACGGCGCTGGGCACCTCGCTGGTGAACACCCTGTTCGTGCTCGACGAGCCGTCGATCGGCCTGCACCCGCGCGACATGGGCCGCGTCATCGAGGTCATGCGCCGCCTGCGCGACGCCGGCAACACGCTGGTGGTGGTCGAGCACGACCCGCAGATCATGCGCGAAGCCGACCGCCTGCTCGACATGGGCCCCGGCCCCGGCGAGCGCGGCGGCGAAGTGGTGTTCTTCGGCCCGCCGGCGGCCCTGCGCGCGGCGCGGACGCTGACGGCGCAGTATCTCTCCGGCGAGCGGCGCGCCGACGCCGGCCTGGCGCCGCTGCCGCCCGAGCGCGACGGCCCGCGGCTGGAGATCCTCGGCGCCGCCGAGCACAACCTCAGGAACATCGACGTCGCCCTGCCGCTGCGCCGCCTGGTCTGCGTCAGCGGCGTCTCCGGCTCGGGCAAGTCGACGCTGGTGCAGGACGTCCTCCACCCGGCCCTGCTCAAGCTCAAGGGCAAGCCCGCCGAGGCGCCCGGACGGCACGCGGCGATCCGCGGCGCCGAGCTCGTCGCCGCCGTGCATCTGGTCGACCAGTCGCCGATCGGCAAGACCACGCGCTCCAACCCGGCCAGCTATGTCGGCGCCTTCGACGCCATCCGCAAGCTCTTCGCCGCCAGCGACGTCGCCCACGAGCGCGGCTACACGGCGGGCACCTTCAGCTTCAATTCCGGCAACGGGCGCTGCCCGACCTGCGGCGGCAACGGCTTCGAGCACATCGAGATGCAGTTCCTCTCGGACGTCTATCTGCGCTGCCCCGACTGCGACGGCACGCGCTTCCGCGCCGAGGTGCTGGAAGCGCGGCTGCGCGGCAAGTCGATCGCCGACGTGCTCGATCTCACCGTCACCGAGGCCTTGGAGTTCTTCGCCGGCGACGCCGAGGTGCGGGCGCGGCTGGCGCCGCTGGCCGACGTCGGCCTCGACTACCTGCGCCTCGGCCAGCCGGTGCCGACGCTCTCCGGCGGCGAGGCGCAGCGTCTCAAGCTGGCCGGCCACCTCGCCGCCAGCCTGGCGAAGGACGGCGGCAGGCCCGGCAAGCGCTCCGGCGCGGCGGCGCCAGCGGCCGCCGGCCACGACCTCTTCCTCTTCGACGAGCCGACGACCGGCCTGCATTTCGACGACATCGCCAGGCTGCTGCGCGCCTTCCGCCGCCTGGTCGCCGCCGGCCACTCGCTGGTGGTGATCGAGCACAATCTCGACGTCCTGCGCGCCGCCGACTGGATCATCGACCTCGGCCCGGAAGGCGGCGAGGCCGGCGGCGAGCTGGTCTGCGCCGGCACGGCCCAGGATCTCATGGCCTGCGCCGCCTCGCACACCGGGCGGGCGCTGCGGGAGTACGAGGCGGCCTTCGCCGCTCCCGCTGTCCCTGCCCTTGAAGAAGATGCGCCGGCGGCCGCCGCGCCACCCGCCGCCATCCGCATCCACAACGCCCGCGAGCACAACCTGAAGGGCATCGACGTCGACATTCCGCGCAACCGCTTCACCGTCGTCACCGGCGTCTCCGGCTCGGGCAAGTCGACGCTGGCCTTCGACATCCTCTTCGCCGAGGGCCAGCGCCGCTACCTCGAGTCGCTCAATGCCTACGCCCGCCAGTTCGTCCAGCCGGCCGCCCGCCCCGACGTCGATGCCATCTTCGGCATCCCGCCCACCGTCGCCATCGAGCAGCGCGTCAGCCGCGGCGGGCGCAAGAGCACGGTCGGCACGCTCACCGAGATCCAGCACTTCCTGCGCCTGCTCTACGTCAAGCTCGGCACCCAATACTGCCCCGACTGCGCGGTGCCGATCGAGCCGCAGAGCGAGGAGGCCATCGCCGCGCGCATCCTGCGCGACTGGCGCGGCAAGCACGTCGGCCTGATGGCGCCGCTGGTGACGGCGCGCAAGGGTGTCTACACCGACCTCGCCAAGTGGGCGGCGGGCAAGGGCTTCAGCCACCTGCGCGTCGACGGCGCCTTCCTGCCGACGGCGCGCTGGCCACGCCTCGACCGCTTCCGCGAGCACGACATCGAGCTGCCGGTGGCCGACCTCGTCGTCGCGGCGGATAACGAGGCGGGCCTGCGCGCCGCCCTCGCCCGCACCCTCGAATTCGGCAAGGGCACGCTGCAGATGATCGGGCCGCTCGACGCGCTGGCGCGCGCGCTGGCCCGCGGCGACAGCCAGGCGAAGCTGGAAAAGCAGGTGTTTTCCACCCGCCGCGCCTGCCCTTCCTGCGGCCGCAGCTTCGCCGAGCCCGACCCGCGCCTGTTTTCCTACAACTCCAAGCACGGCTGGTGCGCGTCCTGCTTCGGCACCGGCCTCGCCCTCGCCGGCTTCGACGCCGAGCAGAGCGGCGAGGAAATCTGGTGGAACGAATGGTTCGAGGGCGAGGCGCGCCCCTGCCCGGCCTGCGAGGGCCGGCGCCTCAATCCCGCCGCGCTCGCCGTGCGTTTCCGCGACCGCTCGATCGCCGAGCTCTCCGCCATGCCGGTCTCCGGGCTCGAAGCTTTCGTCGCCAGGCTGAAGCTCGCCGGCCGCGAGGAGGCCATCGCCCGCGACCTGCTCGCCGAGCTGCGTTCACGGCTGGCCTTACTGCGCGAGGTCGGCCTCGACTACCTGGCGCTCGACCGCGCCGCGCCGACGCTCTCCGGCGGCGAGGCGCAGCGCATCCGCCTCGCCGCCCAGCTCGGCTCCAGCCTGCAGGGCGTCTGCTACATCCTCGACGAGCCGACCATCGGCCTGCATTCGCGCGACAACCGCATCCTGCTCGACACCCTGGCGAAGCTCGAGGCCAAGGGCAACACCCTGGTGGTGGTCGAGCATGACGAGGACACCATCCGCCGCGCCGACCACGTCCTCGACCTCGGCCCCGGCGCCGGCCGCGAGGGCGGCCGCCTCGTCGCCGAGGGCACGGCGGCGCAGTTGATGCGCAACCCGGCTTCGGTCACCGGCCGCTGCCTGGCGCGGCCGCTGCGCCATCCGCTGGCGCCGCGACGGCCGGTTGGCCGCGAGGACCCGGCGCTGGCGATTCGCGGCGCCAGCCTGCACAACCTGAAGGACATCGACGTCCGCCTGCCGCTCGGCCGTCTCGTCGTCGTCACCGGCGTTTCCGGCTCGGGCAAGTCGACCCTGGCGCGCGAGGTGCTGCGCGAGAACCTGCAGGCGCTGCTCGCCCGGGCGCCGGCCCGACGCGCCGCATCCGCCCTGCGCGGCTGCCGCGACATCGACGGCTGGCAGGCCGTCTCCCGCGTGCTGGAAGTCGACCAGACGCCGATCGGCAAGACGCCGCGCTCCTGCCCGGCCACCTATGTCGGCTTCTGGGACGCCGTGCGCAGGCTGTTCGCCGACACGGCGGAGGCGCGCATCCGCGGCTACGGCGCCTCGCGCTTCTCCTTCAACACCGCGGAAGGCCGCTGCGCCGCCTGCGAGGGGCAGGGCCTGCTGCGCATCGAGATGAATTTCCTGCCCGACGTCAAGGTGCCCTGCGACGCCTGCAAGGGCAGCCGCTTCAATCCCGAGACCCTGGCGGTGCGCTGGAAGGGCAAGCACATCGGCGAGGTGCTGGCGATGAGCGTCGACGAGGCCTCCGGCTTCTTCTCGGCCCACCCTTCCATCCACCACGCCCTGCGCCTGCTCGCCGATGTCGGCCTCGGCTATCTCACGCTCGGCCAGCAGAGCCCGACGCTCTCCGGCGGCGAGGCCCAGCGCATCAAGCTGGTGACCGAGCTGGCCAAGGTGCGCGGTGATGGCGCGCCGGGCCGCGGCGGCCCCACCCTCTACGTCCTCGACGAGCCGACGGTCGGCCTGCACATGGCCGACGTGGAAAAATTGATCCGCGTGCTGCACCGTCTGGTCGACGGCGGCAACAGCGTGGTGGTGATCGAGCACAACCTCGACGTCATGGCCGAGGCCGACTGGGTCATCGACCTCGGCCCGGAAGGCGGCGCCGCCGGCGGCCGCATCGTCGCCCAAGGCCCGCCCGAGCGGGTGGCGCGGGCGGCCTCCCACACCGGCCGCATCCTCGCCGATTTCCTGCGCGAGCGCGGCGCCTGAAGCGAGCGCATGCGGGGTCAAAGCCCGCTCGCTGTGCTACGCTAGGGACAGCCTGGGCCTCCGCCGACTCCCGGCGGGACCGGGTCTTCAACAGAGACGAAACAAAAAGGGAAAAGTCATGACGCTGGACGAAAAGCTCGCCGCCTATAACGAGCTGCAGAAAAAATTGCTCGAACTCGAGCAGGACATCCTCTCCGCCACCTGGCAGGAACTCGCGGAAAAAGGGCAGAAGTCCCTCGCCATGAAGCGCTACGGCCGGGACCACCAGTGCTCCCTGGAAGAGTCGCGCAGGGCGGTCGAGCGCTGGGTTTAAAGCCTGTTCGCGCCGAAAGACTGGTTGAGAGCAGGCCCTGGGCGGCCGGTCGCCCTTCGGGCGCAAGTCGCCCGATTCGAGGATAATGGCGCCTCCTAGTTAGCTGCCATTGGGAGCGCATGAGCGTCGTCACCGCATCACGCAGGCCGTCGGCGCATGACATCGCCGCCTGGCTGCTCGCCGCCGCCGCCCTCTTCCTCGTCCTGAAATTGCGCCTCCTGCCGGCCCTGCTGGCCGGCCTGCTGGTGCACGAGCTGGTGCACATGCTGGCGCCGCGCCTCGGCGTCGCCCGCCTCGGTCATGTGCGCGCCCGCCTGGTGGCCATCGCCCTGCTCTCGAGCGTGGTCATCTTCCTGCTGGCGCTGACGGCCTACGGCTCGATGGCCTTTTTTCGCGGCGAGCTGGGCAGCCTGCCGGCGCTCATGCAGAAGATGGCGGAGAGCATCGAGGGCGCCCGCGCCATGCTGCCCGACTGGCTGGCGGCGCGCCTGCCGACCGGTATCGACGACCTGGCCGACACCATGATGCGCTGGCTGCGCGCGCATGCCGACGAAGCGCAGATCATCGGCGCCGAGGCCGGACGCGGCCTCGTGCACATCCTCTTCGGCATGATCATCGGCGCCATGGTCTCGCTCAGCGAGGCGGCCGCCTACGCCCGGGCGAAGCCGCTGGCGCGAGCGCTGATCGAGCGCAGCGCGCGGCTGGCCGCCTCCTTCCGGCGCATCGTCTTCGCCCAGGTGCGCATCGCCGCCCTCAACGCCTTCTTCACCTGGCTCTACCTCGACGTGGCGCTGCCCCTGCTCGGCATCCATCTGCCGCTGGCGAAGACCATGGTCGCCGTCACCTTCATCGTCGGGCTGCTGCCGGTGGTGGGCAATCTCGTCTCCAACACCGTCATCGTCATCGTCAGCCTGAGCCACTCGGTGGCGGTGGCGGTCGCCTCGCTCGCCTTCCTCGTGGTGATCCACAAGCTCGAGTATTTCCTCAACGCGCGCATCGTCGGCTCGCGCATCCGCGCGCGCACCTGGGAGCTGCTGCTCGCCATGCTGGCGATGGAGGCGGCCTTCGGCGTCGCCGGCCTGATCGCCGCGCCAATCTACTACGCCTATCTCAAGGACGAACTGGCCGCGCGCGGCCAGGTGTAACGGCCCTGCAAACGCGGCCGCGGCCGCGGCCGCGGCCGGATCTCAGGCCAGTTTCTCGTCTGCCTGCACGCTCTTGTGATAGACCTCGTAGACCAGCACCGGGATGCCGAGATCACCCAGGTGCTGTCGGATCAGCGGCTTCACGTCCGCCCAGTCGAGCGCACCGACGCCGGTGGCCAGGCGCGGCAGCGCCAGGCTGCGGATGTTCTCGTCCTGCACATGCTTCGCCAGCGCGCGCAGGGCGCGATTGACGTCCTCCAGGCGGGCCTTGACCGGGCGGGCGGCCTTGTCCTGGCTCTGCATGCCCTGGGTGAGCAGGTTGACGATGCCGCGCGTCGAGCCGTCCTCGTTCACGCCCCGCCAGGCCCAGATCTCGCCCGTGTTCGGCGCCTTGGCGTGCATGGCATGGCGATAGTCCTTGACCATCGACGGGAAGCGCTCGCGCAGCGCCAGCGCCAGGCCCGAATCGAACGGATCGTGCGTGGCGATGCCATGCGCGATCACCTGCGCCTCGCTCAGCAGGATGTCGCCCTCGACTTCACGGATCATGTCCCTCTCCTTCTTTCCGAATTGCACAAATTGACAATTATCGCACTTTGTCCGCAGGAAGCCCAGTGTGACCCGCCTCTTCGCGCCGTGCCGCGCCAGCTGACGTCGCGGTACGGCGGCGACCGTGCTTGGCCTTCGCGGCAGTGACGCCCATAATGGAAGCCTCATCCGGAGGCTTCGTCATGACTCACACCCCCCCCGGCGCCTGGCCCGAGTCGGGTCCGGAATACCTCGAAGGCGCGCGTTTCATCGATTCGGACAATCCGGCGATCCGCCGCTTCGCGCAGGAAGTCGTCGCCGGCGCGTCGAGCGACGTCGAGAAGGCCGTGCGGCTGTTCTATCGCGTGCGCGACGGCTGGCGCTACGACCCGTTCACCATGAGCCTCGATCCCGAGCCTTACGTCGCCAGCAACGTGCTGCAGGCCAAGGCCGCCTTCTGCCTGCCCAAGGCCGTCCTGCTCGCCGCCGCGGCGCGCGCCGCCGGCATCCCGGCGGCGATCGGCCTGTCGGACGTGGAGAATCACCTGACCACGGAGAAGCTGAAAACGCGAATGGGCGGCACAACCACCTTCATTAACCATGGCTACGCCGTCATGCGCCTGGGCGACAAATGGGTGAAAGCCGCGCCGGCCTTCAACATCGAGATGTGCCAGCGCTTCCACGTGCGGCCGACCGAGTTCGACGGCAGCAACCACGCCATCTTCCAGGAATACGACGCCAAGGACCGCCGCCACATGGAATACCTGCGCGACCACGGCTGCTGGTCCGACTTTCCCTTCGAGCGGGTGCGCCAGGAATACGCCGCCTTCTATCCGGCCGGATGCTTCGTCGGCCACGACGCCGGCGAGCGCTTCGAGGACGGCAGCCGGATTCACTGAGCCCGCTGCGGCCCGCGCAGAATCCGCGCCGCCGCAGAGGTCATTCGTCCCTGCCGTCGCCTTGGCGGCAACGCGTGCCAGGAGTGCTATGCTTGCGCCATGACCGCCCACGTCATCTTGCACCCGAGCGGCCACGAGTTCGTCGTCGAGGGTGCCGACACCCTGCTGGAAGCCGCCCTCCACTCCGGTCTGGCGGTAAACTACGGCTGCAGCAACGGAAACTGCGGCCTGTGCAAGGCGCGCGTCGTCTCCGGCGAGGTGACCAAGGTCCGGCACCACGATTACCGCCTCTCGGAAGCGGAGAAGAGCCAGGGCTACATCCTGCTCTGTTCCCACACCGCCCAGGGCGAGCTGGTGCTGGAGACCCTGGAGACCGGCTCGGCCGGCGACATCCCGCAGCAGGAGATCGATGCCCGCATCAAGGTCATCGAGCCGCTCGGCGAAGGCGTGCGCCTGCTGCACCTGCAGACGCCGCGCAACAACCGCCTGCGCTATTTTTCCGGCCAGAGCGCCACGCTCATCGCCGACGGGGCGGCCGCCCGGCTGCCGATCGCCAGTTGCCCGTGCGACGAGCGCAACCTGCATTTCCACGTCAGGCGCGACGAACAGGACGAGTTCGCCTGCGCCGTGTTCGACCGCCTGGCTTCCGGCGACTCGGTCAGGCTGGTCGGGCCCTTCGGCGACTTCGTCCTGCGCACGGAGCCACCGAGGCCCATGCTCTTCATCGCCGGGGAGACCGGCTTCGCGCCCGTCAAGGGGCTGATCGAGCACGCCATGTCGCTCGATCGCACCGATCCCCTGCGCCTGTACTGGCACAGCGAGCGTCCGGACGGCCGCTATCTCGACAACCTGTGCCGCGCCTGGGCGGATGCCTTCACCAATTTCAGCTACATCCCGGAGAGCGGCGGCACCGAGGCGCTGGTGGCCCGCATTGCCGGAGAGCATGCCGACCTGGCCGCCTTTGACATGTATCTGGCCGGCCCGCCGGTCTTTGTCGATGGCGTGGCAACGGCCTTGGCAGAAGCGGGGTTTCCGGCAGCGCAACTGAGCGTGACAAAGACATGAATTTCATCTCTGCCGACATCAGGCATTTTGTTCGTCGCTCGCACCGTCTACGCTTAAGATCGACGCCATGAGTCAGCGCAAGATCATCCCCATCACCCCGGTGAGGACGGAAAGCGGAGCCGCCGGCAGCGACTGCGAGAGCGAGGAAGCCTTCGCCCTGATGGTGCTCGGCGACAGCATGCTGCCGGAGTTCGTCGAGGGCGAGATCATCGTCGTCGAGCCGGAAGGCCTCGCTCGCGACGGCAGCTACGTCGTCGCCCAGCACGAGGGCGAGCCGATCCTGCGCCAGTTGCAAAGACGCGAGGACGGCTGGTGGCTGCACCCGCTCAATCCGCGCTACGCGGACGCCGCCATTGCCGGCATCGAGGCGGTGCGCGGCGTCGTCATCCAGAAAAGCCGCCCCGGCTCGCGCCGCTCGAGCAAGTTCTACGACGACTGAGAGCCAGTACCCATGCCCTACTACATCTACAAGGTCTTCGAGACGCCGATCCGCCGTCTGGAAAAAATCGAGAGCCACGAGGCTTTCAGGGCCGCTTCGGCCCGCGCCAAGGAACTGCGCCGGGAACTGGCGCTCAGCGAAGGCTGCACCGTGCGCAATATCTTCGCCGAAAACGAGCTGCAGGCCGAGCTCCTCCTCTCCGAGGTGCGCGAGATGCAGTCCGATCCGGGCGACGGCGACTACTGAGCCTGGCCGGCGGATGGACGAGGCCGCCTTCCGGCAGGCGCACAAGGCGATCGTCGCCCGCCCCTGTTCCTTCGAGAAGGCGCTGCTCGCCGCCTGCGCCAGCTGCCGGCTGGCGCAGCGCCACAACATCGCCGAGCGCGAAGCCGTCGCCTGCCGCGAAGCCGAGGCGCAAGCCCGCTGCGCCGAACTGCACGGCCTGCTGCGGCGCCATGCCGCCTTCGCCCTGCACCTGCGCCAAGCCGGGCAGCCGCTCACCCACGCGCAGGAGATGAAGGTGCAGTGCGGCGGCCTGGCCGGCCTGCAGCAGGCTCTCGGCGGCACCAGGTCGCCCGGCGACATCGCTGCCCTGGCGGGCGCCGCGAATGGCACGGAGGGCGGCCTGGACGGCCTGCCCTGGCCGGTCATCATACAGTCGCTGGCCGCCTGGCAGCTGCCGCGGCGGAGGCGTCAATCATGAACGCACCGGTCCTGGAGGAACTGCGTCAGGCCGTGCAGACCAACTGCGACATCGCCGACGCCCGTCATGCGCGCGAGATGACGATGTGCAACTACCTGCTGGCGATGCGCGACCTGTTCCGCTGGGAACGCGGCTTCGCCCTCGACCAGCCGCTGCCACAGGACGCGCTGGGCGCCTGGATCGCGCGGCGGGAAGCGCGCTGGAGCGAGCTGGAGGACGCCGGCCTGAACGATCTGCCACTCGCCGGCGGTCTCGCGCCCTTCGACAACGCCGCCATCAACGCCGCCCTGGCACCTCACGGCCTCGTTTATTCCGGCGGCGTCGGCCGCTGGGGCAAGCCGCATTTCTTCCTCGGCGAACTTGTGCGGCGGGAAACGCGGCAGGGCCTGGAAATCCTCGTCTCGGCGCGCGAGCATGCGCGCGACCTTTTCGCGCCGCCGGCGGCCTTGCGCCAGGGCACGATCTATCTGCGCCTCGACGCGCTGCGGCGCTGGCTGTGGGAGAAGACCGAGATCTGGGGCGTCAAGCAGGCCGATGGCGCCCTCAAGGCGGCGCTGGACGGCTATGGCTTTTCCGGCGATCCGTCAGCCGCCCTCGAGCGCATGGCGGCGACAGAAGTAGAAACGCTGATCCTCCACGAAATCGGCGAAGGTCGCGCCGAGCCGCTGCTCGGCGCGGACTGGCGCGAAATGCTGGGCGAGCTGTCCTCGCGGCGGGCCGAGCTGCTGGCGCGCGCGGTGCGCGACAATCTGGCTGATTGCCTGTCCACGCTGCCGGCACTGCTGCAGCGCGACGCCGCCCCATCCCTGCACTTCTTCTTCGCCAACTTCGAGGGATTGCGGCGCGGCCTCTTCCCACGGCTGTGGGCGGCTTACACGACCTGGCGCAAGACGGGAGAGACCGCCGAGCTGGGCTTGGCTTGCAAGGCGGGCGAAAGCCACTGGCTGGAGGCTGGCCGACGCCTGCTGGCGGTCTGGCGGGACGATCCGGCCACGGCCTCGGGACGCTTCTCGGAGTGGGTGGACGAGTCCGGTCCGCTCGTTCTCTAGGACCTGTGCTGCCGCCACCATGAAAAACGCCCTGCCGCCGCAAGGAGGCAGGGCGCATCGCGGGAAAGCGGCGTCTTACTTGAGGTGCTTGTTGATCAGCTTGGTCATCTCGAACATCGAGACCTGCGCCTTGCCGAGGATCGACTTCATCTTCTCGTCGGCATCGATCATGCGCTTGTTGATGGCGTTCTGCAGCTTGTTCTTCTTGATGTAGTCCCAGATCTTCCGGGTCACCTCGGTGCGCGGCAGCGGCAGCGAACCGACGATGGCAGCCAGCGAGCTGCTCGGCGTCATCGGCTTCATGAAGGCGGCATTGGGCTTGCGCTTGGCGGCCGGCTTCTTCGCTGCGGCCTTCTTCGGGGCGGCCTTCTTCGGGGCGGCCTTCTTGGCGGCCGGCTTCTTCGCTGCGGCTTTCTTCGGGGCGGCTTTCTTGGCGGCCGGTTTCTTCGCTGCGGCTTTCTTCGGGGCGGCTTTCTTGGCAGCCGGCTTCTTGGCTGCCGGTTTCTTCGCTGCGGGTTTCTTGGCTGTGGCCATCTCTACCTCCTGATAATGTGTTTGCTCTTAAAACACCACGAATTTCCTTGCTGCATGCAGCAAGAATGGTGCGAAGCATGAGCATGCCGAAAAGATTTGTCAATCATTTTTCAGGGCGGCGTGACAAATTTCCCGCCTACCGTTGCTCTCTCGCTTCGCCCGCGCCGAGCCCCTTGCGCGCCGGCGCGAGAGCCTTTAGCCGGGGCCGTCGAGCCAGGCGGCGAGCCCCTGCGCGTTCAGCTCGATGTCGATGGCCATCAGCCTGAGCAGCTCGCCAGCGGGAATGCCCCAGCCCTGCCGGCCGGCCTCGGCCTGCAGCAACTCGGCCAGCCCCGCCTTGATCGCCGGCTGGCGGCCGGCGCCCTCGTGCCGGCAGCGCAGCGCGATATCGACGTGGGCTTCAACCAGCCGATGCAGGTCGGCGCCAAGGCGCTCCACCTCGCGCACCTGGCCGTAATGGGTGACATAGATCGCCTGCGGCCGCAGCGCCAGCAGCCGGTCGATCGAGGCATGCATGGCCTCGGGATCGAACTGGGTCGGGGTGGTCGAGGGAAAGGCGAACTGGCGCCCGCCGCGGTCCAGCTCGCGGTAGGACAAGCCGAACATGTCGCCGGCAAAGACGTGGCCGGAGCGCCCGTCGAGGATGCAGACATGGTGGCGGGCATGGCCCGGGGTGTCGAGGAAGCGCAACTCGCGGCCGGCCAGATGCAGTCTCGATCCCTCGGGCATCTCGCGGATGCGCGCCGCCTCGACCGGCAGGATCTCGCCGTACATCTGCCGCGCCCGGTCCTCGCCATAGACGGCGACGGTGCCGGCCACCAGCCGCGCCGGATCGGCCATGTGGCGGGCGCCGCGCGGATGCACGGCCAGCACGGCCTTTGGCAGCTCCCGCATCAGCGCGCCGGCGCCGCCGGCGTGGTCGAGATGGACGTGGGTCAGGATGACGTAATCGACCTGCTCAGGCGCCAGGCCCTTTCCCTGCAGCGCCTCCATGACGAGCGGCAGCGAGGCGTTGGTGCCGGTGTCGACCAGCGCGGCGCGTCCGCCCTCGACGATCAGGTGGATGGCGTCCAGCCGCGGCCGGCCGAAGCCGGAATCGATGGCGCAGATGCCATGCTCGTAATCGGTGATGTCGGCCATGCCGCTCGCCCCCTCCATTTCGCCCGGCCGCGCCGCCGGCCGCGGCCGGCTGCGCGGCCGGGCAAGCTACAGATACGCCTCGCCGATCGCCCAGGCGCAGGCCGCGACGAAGGCCGAGCAGGGGATCGTCAGGACCCAGGCCCAGACGATGTTGCCGGCCAGGCCCCAGCGCACGGCCGAGAGCTTGCGCGAGGAGCCGACGCCGACGATGGCGCCGGTGATGGTATGGGTGGTCGACACCGGTATGCCGCCCAGCGAAGCGATGGTGAGCGCGATGCCGCCGCTCATCTCGGCGCAAAAGCCGCCGACCGGCTTGATCTTGGTCAGCCGCTGGCCCATGGTCTTGACGATTCGCCAGCCGCCGAACAGCGTGCCGAGGCCGATCGCCGCATAGCAGGAGACGATCACCCAGGCCGGCGGCATCTCGGCATCGGCGGAAACCTGGCCGCCGGCGATCATCAGCAGCCAGATGATGCCGATGGTCTTCTGCGCGTCGTTGGCGCCGTGGCCGAGCGTGTAGTAGCTGGCCGAGAAAAGCTGCAGGCGACGGAACCAGCGATCCACCCGGGCGTGCGGCGTGCGGAAGAAGAGCCACGAGACCATCAGCATCAGCAGCCCACCGAGGACGAAGCCGATCAGCGGCGAGACGACGATGAACAGCAGCGTCTTGCCGATGCCGGCGCCGATCAGCCCGTTGATGCCGACCTTGGCCACCACGGCGCCCATCAGCCCGCCGATCAGCGCGTGCGAGGAGCTGGAGGGGATGCCGTAGTACCAGGTGACGACGTTCCAGAACAGCGCGCCGACCAGCGCGCCGAAGATCACGTAGTGATCGACGAACTCAGGCTCGACGATGCCCTTGCCGACCGTCGCCGCCACCTTGAGGTGAAAGATGAACAGGGCGGCGAAGTTGAAGAAGGCGGCGAAGGCGACGGCCACATGCGGCTTCAGCACGCCGGTCGAGACCACCGTGGCGATCGAATTGGCGGCATCGTGGAACCCGTTCATGAAGTCGAACAGGAGCGCCAGGCCGATGAGGAAGACGAAGACCTCGAAGCTCATGGGGGTCCGTGAAGTCGGCGCGGCCGCCTACGAGTTCTCGAGCACGATGCCTTCGATGATGTTGGCGACATCCTCGCAACGGTCGGTGATGCCCTCCAGCACCTCGTACACCGAGCGCAGCTTGATCACCTGGCGCACGTCCGGCTCGTCGCGGAACAGCTTGGCCATGGCCGAACGCATCAGGTGGTCGGCCTCGGACTCGAGCTTGTCGATCTCCTCGGTGACGGCCATGATGGCGCGCGCGTTGTCCATGTTGGAGAGCAGCTCGACCGCCTGCTTGACCTTTTCGGCGCAGGCGACGCCGATGTCGGCGAGCTTCTTCGCCTCGGGCGTGACGGCGCGGATGTCGTAGAGGAATATCGACTGCGCCGCGTCCTCGACCAGGTCGAGGATGTCGTCCATGTTGGTGATCAGCTGGTGGATGGCGTCGCGGTCGATCGGCGTGATGAAGGTGCGATGCAGCATGTCGATGGCGGCATGCGTGACCTTGTCGCCGTTCTTCTCGATGGTCTCGATGTTGTAGGCGCGCCGCTCGACGTCGTCGAAGCTGTCCATCAGCTCCGCCAGCTCGCGGCTGGCCTGCAGGATGTGCTCGGCCAGTTCGACGAAGTATTCGAAGAAGCGGCCTTCCTTCGGCATCAGGCTGCCAAACATGTCGCGCTCGCTGTCGTGTTGGGAATCGGGCGAATTCTACGTGAGCCCATGGCCGCGGGATAGGGCGGCCGGTCAAAGAATCTCGAGTAGCTCGACCTCGAACACCAGCGTCGCATCGGGCGGGATGACGCCGCCGGCGCCGCGCGAGCCGTAGCCCAGTTCGGGCGGGATCGTCAGCCTGCGCACGCCGCCGACGCGCATGCCCTGCACCCCCTCGTCCCAGCCGCGGATGACATGGCCGGCGCCGAGGGGAAAGGCAAAGGGCTCGTTGCGGTCCCTGCTCGAGTCGAATTTCGTGCCGTCGGCAAGCCAGCCGGTGTAATGCACCGACACGGTCCGGCCGCGAGGCGCGGCCTCGCCGCCGCCCTCATCGACGTCCTCGTAGATCAATCCGCTGGGGGTGGTGGTCTGGCTCATGGCGAATCCTTTCGAATCGGGGTCATCCCTGCCGGCGCCTGGCGGCGAACTGCTGGCGGAACTTCGCCAGCTTGGGCGCCACGACGAGTCGGCAATAGGGCTGGCCGGGGTTGTTGCGGAAATAATCCCGGTGGAAATCCTCGGCCGGGAAGAACTCTCCCGCCGGCGCCAGCTCGGTGACCGGCGGCGCGCCGAAGGCGTTCGATGCGGCGAACTCCTCGAGCAGCGCCCGCGCCGCGGCTTGCTGGACATCCGAATGGTGAAAGATCACCGAGCGGTACTGGCTGCCGACGTCGTTGCCCTGCCGGTCGCGGGTGGTCGGATCGTGGATGGCGAAGAACACCTCGAGGATCTGGCGGTAGCCGATCCGCGCCGGGTCGAAGGTCAGCCGCACCACCTCGGCGTGGCCGGTGCTGCCGCTGCAGACGCTGCGGTAGTCCGGGTCGGGCGTGGCGCCGCCGGCATAGCCCGAGACGACATCGACGACGCCTTCCAGCTCGTCGAACACCGCCTCGAGGCACCAGAAGCAGCCGCCGCCGAGCGTGGCCTGCTCGAACCCGGGCGGAGTTTCAGGCGGCATGGTAACCTGTGACGCGCTCGACCTCGTTCTTCGAGCCGAGGATGACGGCGACCCGCTGGTGCAGTCCCTCCGGCCGGATGTCGAGGATGCGCTGGTGGCCGTTGCTGGCGGCTCCGCCCGCCTGTTCGACGATGAAGGCCATCGGATTGGCCTCGTACATCAGGCGCAGCTTGCCGGCCTTCGACGGGTCCCGGCTGTCGCGCGGGTAGAGGAAGATGCCGCCGCGGGTCAGGATGCGATGAACGTCTGCCACCATGGAGGCGACCCAGCGCATGTTGAAGTCGCACCCGCGCGCGCCGCTCCTGCCGGCCAGCAGCTCATCGATGTAGCGGCGCACGGGCGGCTCCCAGAAGCGCATGTTCGAGGCGTTGATGGCGAACTCGCCGGTGTCCTCGGGAATGCGCATGCCCTCCTGCGTCAGGATGAAGCTGCCGGTCTCGCGGTCGAGGGTGAAACAGGCGACGCCGTGGCCAAGGGTCAACACCAGCAGGGTCGAGGGGCCGTATACCGCGTAGCCGGCGCAGACCTGCGCCGCGCCCGGCTGCAGGAAGGCCCGCTCGTCCGGCTCGCTGACGCCTTCCGGGCAGCGCAGCACGGAGAAGATGGTGCCGACGGAGATGTTCACGTCGATGTTGCTCGAGCCGTCGAGCGGGTCGAACAGCAGCAGGTATTCCCCGCGCGGGAAGCGGTGCGGGATCTGGTGCGGATGATCCATCTCCTCCGAGGCCATGGCGGCGAGATGGCCGCCCCACTCGTTGGCCTCGAGCAGGATCTCGTTGGAGATCACGTCGAGCTTCTTCTGCGCCTCGCCCTGCACGTTTTCGCTGCCGGCGCCGCCGAGGATGCCGGCCAGCTCCCCCTTGCCGATGGCGATGGAAATCGCCTTGCAGGCGCGCGAGACGACCTCGATCAACAGGCGCAGGTCGGCATTGATCCAGTCCTTCTGCCGCTCCTGCTCGATGAGGTACTGCATGAGGGTGACGCGGCGCATCGCTTTCTCCCGCCCGATCTTGTCCGAAAGCCCGATTATCCGTGTTTCCGCTCTCTCACGCACCCCCGGCGAGCGGATAGAATTGCCGTCTCATGCACATCATCGTCCTCGGCGCCGGCCTCGCCGGCGTCACCAGCGCCTGGTATCTGCGGCAGGACGGGCATGCCGTCACGGTGCTCGATCGACGGTCCGCCGCGGGGCTGGAGACGAGCTACGCCAACGGCGGCCAGATCTCGGTCAGCCATCCCGAGCCCTGGGCCAATCCGCGCGCGCCCTCGCAGGTGCTGCGCTGGCTGGGACGCGAGGATGCGCCGCTGCGCTTCCGGCCGCGCCGGGACGCCGCGCAGTGGTCGTGGGGCCTGCGCTTCCTGCTCGAATGCCTGCCCGGGCGCGCCCACCGCAACACCGTGGCCATTGCCCGGCTGGCCGTCTACAGCCGCCTGCAGCTAAACGCCTTGCGCGAAGCCACGGGCATCGAATACGAGCGGCTGGACAGGGGCATCCTCCACCTCTTCTTCACCCCGGACGAGTTTTCCCGAGCAGGGCGCCGCGCGGCGCTGCTCGCGGATCTCGGCATCCGCGGTGAAGTGCTCGAGGCGGCCGCCTGCATCCGCCTCGAGCCGGCGCTGGCCGAGGCAGGGGAGCGGATCGCGGGCGGGCTGCACGCCCCCGACGACGAATCCGGCGACGCCTTCCAGTTCACGCAGCGGCTTGCCACGCTCTGCCGTCAGGCTGGCGTGAATTTCGTTTTCGAGGCGAACGCCGACGCCCTGCGGCGAGGCGGAGCGGACCGCATCGCAGCCGTACGCATCGTCGAGGCCAACGGCGTCGCCAGTGAGATCGGCGCCGACGCCGTGCTCGTCGCGCTCGGCAGCCACAGCCCCGCCCTGGTGCGGCCGCTGGGCGAGCGCTTGCCGATCTATCCGGTCAAGGGCTACTCGGTCACCCTGCCTCTGGACGATGGCGCGGCGGCCCCAACGGTCAGTCTCACCGACGAGGCGCATCGCATCGTCTTCTCGCGTCTCGGCCGGCGCCTGCGGATTGCCGGCACGGCGGAGTTGGCCGGCTTCGACACGGCCGTCGACCCGGCTCGCTGCCATGCCATCCTGCGTCGGGCGCAGCGCCTCTTCCCCCGCTTGCAAGCGTCAGGCGCGCCGGAATTCTGGGCCGGCCTGCGCCCGGCCACCCCCGGCAACGTGCCGGTCATCGGCAGCGGCGCTTTCGCCAATCTCTACTACAACACCGGCCACGGCACGCTCGGCTGGACGCTGGCCTGCGGCGCGTCGCGTGCCATCGCCGACATCATCGGCGGCAGTCCGCCCGTCGTCGAGTTTCCCTTTCGTGGCCTATAATCAAGCGGATGATGCTGCGCACCGTCTTGCTCGTGACTGTCTGCACCCTCTCCTTCCCGGCGGCGGGGCAGGTGAGCTACTGTCGCGACATCGGCGGCGGCAAGACCTACTGCAGCGGCGGCACGCTCATCCACCGCCATGGCAGCACGACGATCGTCCAGGATCACGTCGAGCCGCTGCAAGCCGCGCCGCTCCTGCCCGATCCCATGGCGCGGCAGCCCGCGGCGGCGGGCATGGGCGCGCCGTATCCGGGCGTCATCCGGCAGGGCGGTCCGCCCGCCTCGCCCGCCGTCATCATTGCGCCTTCTACCGCTCGGGGGACGCAAGCCGCACCGCTCGTCGTCGTTCCGTCTTCGCGCAGCGGCCGCATCTGCCACCAGTTCGGCAACACGCTCGTCTGCGACTGAGCCGCCTTCAGGGGCCTCCGGCTCATGACCAGCCGCAGCCGCGGCCCATAAGAAAGCGGGCGCGGTGAAACCGGCCATTCAGAACGTGATGACCTGGCGGACTTCGCTGGCGTCGGCCAGCGCGTCGAAAGCCTCGTTGATCCGCTCCAGCGGCAAGGTTCGCGTCACCAGCTTGTCCACCGGCATGCGGCCCTGCCGGAAGAGACCGATAAAGGCCGGGATGTCTCGGCCCGGCACGCAACTGCCGATATAGCTTCCCCGGATCGTGCGAGCCTCGGCGACGAGGCGAGCCAGCGGGAAGCTGAATGTCTGCGATGGATGGACGAGGCTCGTCGTCACCGTGCTGCCGCCGCGCCGCGTCGCCTCGAAGGCGTCGCGAAAGCCGTCGAGTGAGGAACTGGCGTCGATGGCATGGTCGACACCGCCCTGGCTGAGTTCCCGCACCGTTTCGCTGCCAACGATCCCGTCACTCGCGACGCACTCGGTGGCGCCCAGGTCGCGCGCCAGCACTCGCTTCCGCTCGTCGGGATCGACGGCGATGATGCGGGTGGCACCCGCCGTCACCGCGCCCAGCACCGCCGCCAGGCCGACCCCTCCCAGCCCGAACACCGCAACGCTTTGGCCCGGGCGGATTCCCGCGGTGTAGAGCGCCGTGCCGGCGCCGCACATCACGGCACAGCCGAACAGGCTGGCCTGGACGAAAGGCAGATCCGGCGGAATCTTCACCAGGGATTTTTCCGACACCAGGGCGTACTCGGCGAAGGCCGACAGCCCCATGTGGTGGTGCACGGGCTCATCGCCCAGGCGCAGTCGCGGCCCGCCGCCGAGCAGGCGGCCCTCGCGGTTGGCCTGCGTGCCTCGGGCACAGAGGAACGGCCGGCCTTCGATGCAGTGCTCGCACTCGCCACACTGGGTGAGAAAGATCAGCGCTACATGATCGCCCGGCTTGACGGATTCGACGCCGGGTCCCGTCTCCTCGACCCGCCCGGCCGCCTCGTGGCCGGGCACGATCGGCAGCGGCCAGGCGCGGTCGCCATTGATCACTGAAAGGTCGGAATGGCACAGACTCGCCGCCTTGATGGAGACGAGCACCTCGCCCGCCGCCGGTGGTGGCACTTCGACGCTCTCGATGGCCAACGGGCGGCTCGACGCATACGGTCGCGGCAGCACGGATTGCCTGAGCACGGCAGCCTTGAATTTCATGCGCTCTCCTCCTGCGCAAGCCAATGGCTCAGCCTACCATGGCCTACCAGACTCGTCAGGGCGCCCTTCGGGTCGGGCAATCACACCGCAACCTCGGCGACGCGCTGTCGCCGGCCGGCTGCCGTTCGCGCAGACGGCGAACTCAAAAAAAACCCCTCCACGGCGCGAGCCGGGAGGGGTTTTCCTGGTAGTTAGTCTGACGATGACCTACTTTCTCACACGCAATGTGCAATATCATCGGCGCTCAGTCGTTTCACGGTCCTGTTCGGGATGGGAAGGGGTGGGACCGACTGGCCATGGTCGTCAGACTGTTCTGGGGACAGGGATGGATGAGGCCGCGCCAAGCGCGGCTTCGCCCTGTCGCATTCGGAAGAAGTAAAGGGGTTGCGATTGATCGCGTTCGTCTGCCTTGCCGCGGCGGCAGCGCCGCCGGCAAATTCAAGGTTATAGGGTCAAGCCGCACGGGCAATTAGTACCGGTTAGCTTAACGCATTGCTGCGCTTCCACACCCGGCCTATCAACGTGGTGGTCTTCCACGACCCTTCAGGGAGGTCAAGCCTCCGGGAGATCTTATCTTCAGGCAAGTTTCCCGCTTAGATGCTTTCAGCGGTTATCTCTTCCGCACATAGCTACCCGGCGATGCGACTGGCGTCACAACCGGTACACCAGGGGTGCGTCCACTCCGGTCCTCTCGTACTAGGAGCAGCCCCCGTCAAATCTCCAACGCCCACTGCAGATAGGGACCAAACTGTCTCACGACGTTCTAAACCCAGCTCACGTACCACTTTAAATGGCGAACAGCCATACCCTTGGGACCGGCTACAGCCCCAGGATGTGATGAGCCGACATCGAGGTGCCAAACGACTCCGTCGATATGAACTCTTGGGAGTCATCAGCCTGTTATC
>CAUJIV010000054.1 GCA_963205435.1 Pseudomonadota bacterium | reverse complement strand
CTTCCAGCTGTTCTGGACCAAGGGCAACAACCCCTCGTCGGTCGAAATGGAGGTCATCGAGATGGGCGAGAACGACCTGGCCAAGCTGCACGTCGGCATGGCGCACGTCAATCCAGGCGGCTGGACTTACACCGAGGGTTGGGAGCCGCTCAGCCGCGCCTACTCCAAGATCATGAGCGAGGATACCAAGCTGCGTGAGATGGCGGCCTTGCAAAACCGCGTCGCCAAACTGGAAGCCAAACGCGTCAGCCTGCTCGACGGCGACTGCATGGCCGGCCGCGCCTCGCTCGGGGGCCTGGGGGGCGCGCTGCTGCTGGCCGGCGGCTTCGCCCTGGCCGGCTGGCGCCGCCGCGACCGGTCCGGAAAGTAAGCGCCGGTCATGGAGGCAGTGCTCCCGACTGGATCCTCCCGCAAACTCCTCCCGTCACTGGGCCTCGCCCTGGTGTCGGGGGGGGTGCTTTTGCTGGGATGGGTCGCCTATTCGTTCCTGAAACCCGGCCCCGCGCCCTACCGCTACCAACTGACGGAGGAAGGCGGCGTCGACCGATTCGCTTCGCTCGGCCTCGAAGCCTGGCCGGACCTTAAAATCGGCAAGTACGAGGTGCGCGTCGACGGCCTCGACAAGCCGGTCGCCGTGGCGCATGTCGGGCGCCGTGGCGCGGCCGCGCCGGTGATGCTCGACGGGGACAACCGCAGCGGCGAGCCGCTGGTGTTTGCTGACACCCGGCTGGCCGAGTTGAAAACCCTGGCGCAGGCCATCTCGAAACATATGCCGAAGGAGGCCCTCGTACTCGGCTGGTGGGACACCGCGCGCGCGCTGCGCCTGCTGGCGGGACGCGAGACGGCCTTCGATTCCCACCTAGGCGAGCCGCTCATCACGCCGGCGCCCTGGCAGGGGCGCAACAGGCCGATCGCGAAGTACGAGCGGGAATTCTGGGGCGCACCGCCCGACGAGGCCGAGAGGCAGCGCTTCCGGCGCTTCGCCGAGGCGCTCACGGCCGAGGCGGCGACGGGCGCGGCCATGCTGCGCGAACTGGCAGGCGGTCGGGAAGCCTATGTCGCCGTGCATGTCGCGGACCTCTTCAAGCTCGGCCTGCTGCATCCCGACCGCCTCGGCGTCGCCTACAAGGATTTCCCGATTCAGGGCGACATGCACGGGCCGATCGCCTTCGTCAAGCGCTGGATGCTGGACAACAAGTATTCCGCCTACACCCTGCACGAGCTCTCGGAGCGGCAGGCGCGCGTTTATTTCCTCACCAATGCGCAAAGCGGCAGCACTCTGCTCGCGCAGATGTTGCCGCTCACCACCTCGCGTCCGACCGAGCTGGAAGCCCTGCAGCTCGTCTATCAGCACGGCGGCTACTGGGTCTACAAGATCCCGACCGTCGGCAAGTAGGCGTTCTTCCCTGGCACCAGCATCCCGCCCGCCGGTGGTTCTACCGCCGGCGACGGAATGCCCATAGATTCCGACCAGTCCCGTTGCCAAGGAGCCGCTCATGTCGCTTCGCATTCCGTTCATTCTCGCCGCGCTGGCCATGCTGGCGACCGCCACTGCCGATGCGGCGCCCAACTACGAGGGTCGCAAGAAATGCGGTTCCTGCCACCGCAGCCAGCTCGATTCCTGGGAGAAGACGGCGCACGCCAAGGCCCTCGATTCGCTCGCGCCCAAGGTCAAGGTCGAGGCGAAGAAGAAAGCGAAGCTCGACCCGAACAAGGACTACCGGCAGGACGCGGATTGCGTCGGCTGCCACTCAACCGGCTTCAACCATGAAGGCGGCTTCGATCCCAAGGAACCGAGCAAATACCTCACCGGCGTCGGCTGCGAATCCTGTCACGGCCCCGGCTCGGAATACCGCCTGCAGCACCGCAAGGCGGGACAGGCCTTCGAGAAGAAGAAGCAGGCCACCGCGCGCCAGCAGCTCGCCGAAGCCGGACAGGAATTCCAGTTCGAGGAACGCTGCGCTTCCTGCCACCTGAACTACGAGGGCTCGCCCTGGAAGGGCGCGAAAAAGCCCTACACTCCCTTCACGCCAAAGCTCGACAAGAAGTACGGCTTCGAGTTCGGCAAGGCGGTGCGCAACGACAAGGCCATGCACGAGCACTTCAAGCTGGAAGGCGTGTTCACCGGCCCGCCGCTGCCATCCTTCCGCGACGAGTTCCAGTCCAAGGCGAAGCCGGGCGTGAAGGGCAAGGAGGAGTAATGGCCGGTCCACTGCGTCGATACCTGAGGCAACACGGCGGCGCGCTGCTGCTCGGCGCGGCGGGTGCGCTCACATTGCTGGCCGCGCTGTTTGGCGGCGAGGCAGCGGTATCCACGACTGAATTTTGTGTCAGTTGCCACTCGATGAGCTACCCGGCCGAGGAGCTGAAGAAGTCCTCCCACTACGGCGCCCTCGGGGTCAACCCCGGCTGCAAGGACTGTCACATCCCGCAGGGGTTGGCGAACTTCCACCTGGCAATCGCCACGCATGTCGTCGACGGCGCGCGCGAGCTGATTCTCGAATTCAAAAACGATTACTCGGACATCAAAAAATTCGACGCGCGGCGCCCCGAGATGGCCCACGATGCGCGCATGAACCTGAAACGCTGGGACAGCGTCACCTGCCGCGCCTGCCACAAGAACCCACAGCCGCCCGGCGCCGATGCCCGCGCGGCGCACGACAAGATGCGCACGCAGAAAGCCACCTGCATCGATTGCCACCAGAACCTGGTGCACAAGGAAGTCCCCGAGACTGACCTCGACACCAGTCTGGCGCAGGGTCGCCGCATCGAAAAGAAAGACTGATTGGTACCAGCAGCCATTCCGGCCGTGGCCCTATGGACATTGCCGAAATCGGGTCTACCATGAAACCATTGAATGTCATCCGGCCCCAGAGCCGGAGCGGGAGGAGGAGGTTGGCATGGAAATCCCGGTCCTGCTTGACCCGAAAAGCCGGCAGTCCCTTCAGGCCCAGCTCTATGAGCAGATCCGCAAGCTGATCCTCGGCGGGCGTCTGAAGCCCGGTACGCCCCTGCCTGCCAGCCGCGCGCTGTCCAGACAACTCGGCGTGTCGCGCAACACCGTCATGCTGGCCTACGACCGCCTGTCCGCCGAGGGCTATTTGCAGACGCGCGAGGCCATCGGCACCTATGTCAGTTTCGAATT
>CAUJIV010000053.1 GCA_963205435.1 Pseudomonadota bacterium | reverse complement strand
AAAATCGGCGCATGCGCGCCGATGATAAGGGATTCCCGGCCTGCGCCGGGGTTCAGTCGGCGGCGCTCAGGCGCGCCGCCGCGCCGAGACGCCGAGCAGGGCGAGGCCGGAGAGCAGCATCAGCCAGGTGCCGGGCTCGGGCACGGGGACGATCGGCGCCGCAGTGCGATAGAGGGCGAAGCCGTTCGCGCTGGCGGATGGATAGACCAGCGTGTCGTGCCAGATGATGGAGGCGGCATCGGCTCCAGGAAGCATGCCTCCCGGCCGGGCGCCGTTCCATGGCGGCGAGTTGTTCGCGGCGCTGACGCCTATGCCGGACCAGGCGCCGGCTTGTGCCAGCGTCTTGACATCAACATCCGCGAGGGGCTTGCCGCCGGAGGTGGTCCACTTGGCTTCCCAATCGGTCGTGTTCGTGTATAGGGCGCTGCCCGTGGTCAGATTGGTGAACACGCCGATCCAGCCCTGGTGGGACTGCTTGTTGTCCCAGGCCGCGACATAGATGTAATCGCCCGCGTTGGCCGTGAAAGTGAACGGGCTGCCCTGAAGCTTCCAGTCGGCGTCATCGAACTTGATGGGATTCATCACGCTGCCCGACTCGTCGCCGACGAAGAGCCAGAAGGCATCGTCCGCGACGACTTGCGCCGAGATCGTGTCGGCGCGCGCGCCCGGCGCGGCCAGGGCGAGGATGAACAGCAGGGCGGGAATGAGTTTCTTCATCATTGTGTGACTCCCTGAAAAAGAATCGCGGCAGGCGCAGCCTTGAACGCGGGCGGCAGCTTGCCATCCAGTGGCAATTTTCCGGCTTCGTCGAACCCGGTCAATAGTCCGTTCGGACTATTCTCGCTGGACGAGCATTGCCGTTCCGTCCGGCTAGGCGAGCAAGGTTCGTTTCGTCGTCGGCAGCAATCAACCTTGACGGAGGAGGGCAAAAAAATCGGCGCGTGCGCGCCGATGTGAAGAGTTTCCCGGCCGGAGCCGGGCTTGCGGACCGGCAGCGCTCAGGCCCGCCGCCGCGCCGAGAAGCCGAGCAGGGCAAGGCCGGAGAGCAGCATCAGCCAGGTGCCCGGCTCGGGCACGGCGACGACCGGCATCTCGCTGCGAAACAGGGCAAAGCTGCTGTCGCTGCCGGACAGATAGAAGTTGTCGTGCCAGATGAAACGGGCCGGCGCGCCGCCGATGACGCTGCCCCAGGGGGCAGCGCCGTTCGGCAGGGATGCGCCGATCCCTCCCCAGGCAATGGGGGCCAGCGCCAGCGCCGACACTTGGGCCAGCGTGGGGTTTTTTACGCTGCTGTGGGGATCGTACTTCGCCATCCAGCTGCCCGGCTGGGAATACAGCATGCCCGACGGGGTGCCGAATTCCCCGATCCACATGTGGGGCTGAATCCCGGTGTCCCAGGCGGCGACCCAGAGGTAATCGCCGGGATTCGCCGTGAAGCTGAACGCGCCACCCTGGGCAGTCCAGGGATTGGTGTCGGTCTTGACCCAGCTCAGGAACGAGCCGCTGGCATTGCCGACGTAAATCTGGAAAGCGTCATCGGCGACGACGCGCGCGTTGATGGTGGCCGCCCTCGCGTCGGACAGGGCGAAACACAGCAGCACAAGCATGAACCGCAAGAATCTGACTTTCATTTTGGACTCCTCCTGTATTGCGTCTGCGACAAGGGTGCGACCGCGCCCGGCAGCCCGCTTCTGGGCGCTGTCAGGAGCGTCGTCGCGCGGTGGACCCGGGCAGGCCAGGCCAGGTGGGGATCGATGTGATGCCGCTGTTTTCGGTGGAGTCCTTGTTGGCGGCGGCTTCCGGGCCGCCGTCGCTCCAGACCCAGGCGTGGCCGCCCGAAAATTCTGGCGTGCCAGGGGAGGCGTCGACGGCACGGGACAGGGGCGCGCCAAGCGCCGGAGTCGTTGCCGCCGGAATTCCTTTCATGCCGGCCTCCTCTTCTGCAGCATGGCTGGCGTCGCTGGCGAAAGGCAAGACGCAAGACAGGCGAAACGCAGGATTCCCAGCCTAGAGGGTTTTCCGGAAAGCGCAATACCCCATTATGAGTATGGTTATTGACGATGTGTGCCGCAAGTCGGGTTCTGCCAGGGCCGGGCGGCGGGTACCATTGGCGACTGGTCTGGCTGGCGGGCCGTCACGCAAAAGATGGCCGGCTTGGCCGGATCACGCCGGCAGCAGGATGACGGCGGCCAGCGGCGGCAGGGTCAGGGTGAGGCTGGCGGGGTGATCACGCCAGGGCTCGGCGCTCGCCTCGATGAGGCCGCCGTTGCCGACATCGCCGCCGCCGTAATAGCCGGAGTCGCTGTTGAAAGCCTCGCGCCAGCGGCCGGCGCGCGGCACGCCCAGGCGGTAGCCCTGCCGCGGCACCGGGGTGAAGTTGAGCGCCACCAGGGCGCAGTCGCCGTCGCGGGCGCGGCGCAGGAAGCCGAGCACCGACTGCTCGGCGTCGTGGCAGTCGCTCCAGGCGAAGCCGGCGGCGTCGAAATCCTGCTCGTGCAGGGCGGGGATTTCGCGATAGAGGCGGTTGAGGTCGCGCACCAGGCGCTGCATGCCGGCGTGCGGCGCGTGCTGCAGCAGCCACCAGTCGAGCTCGCCTTCGGCGCGCCACTCGCCGCGTTGCGCCAGCTCGCCGCCCATGAAGAGCAGCTTCTTGCCCGGGGCCGCCATCTGCCAGGCGAGCAGCAGGCGGGCGTTGGCGAATTTCTGCCAGTCGTCGCCGGGCATCTTGCCGACGAGCGAGCCCTTGCCGTGCACCACCTCGTCGTGGGAGAGCGGCAGGACGAAATTCTCGCTGTAGGCGTAGATCTGGCCGAAGGTGAGCAGCTCGTGATGGTGGCGGCGGTGCACCGGCTCGCGGGCGAAGTAGGCGAGGCTGTCGTTCATCCAGCCCATGTTCCACTTCATCGAGAAGCCGAGGCCGCCGAGGTGCGCCGGCCGCGACACCATCGGCCAGGCGGTGGATTCCTCGGCGACGGTCAGGGCGCCGGGAAACTCGCCGTGCGCCATGACGTTGAGCTCGCGCAGGAAATCGATGGCCTCGAGGTTCTCGCGGCCGCCGTGGCGGTTGGGCAGCCATTCGCCGGGGCGGCGCGAATAGTCGAGGTAGAGCATCGAGGCGACGGCGTCGACGCGCAGCCCGTCGAAGTGGAACTCGGACAGCCAGTAGTGGGCGCTGGAGAGGAGGAAGCTCTTCACCTCCTTGCGGCCGTAGTTGAAGACGCGGGTGCCCCAGTCGGGATGGCGCTGCAGGCGCGGGTCCTCGTGCTCGTAGAGGGCGCTGCCGTCGAAGTGGGCGAGGGCGAAATCGTCGGCCGGGAAGTGCCCCGGCGCCCAGTCGAGCAGGACGCCGATGCCGGCCTGGTGGCAGGCGTCGACGAAGAAGCGCAGCTCGTCCGGCTCGCCGAAGCGCCGCGTCGGCGCGAAGTAGCCGGTGGTCTGGTAGCCCCAGGACTCGTCGAGCGGGTGTTCCGACAGAGGCAGCAGCTCGATGTGGGTGAAGCCGAGGTCGCGTACGTAGGGGATCAGCTGCTCGGCCAGCTCGCGGTAGCCGTAGAAGCGCCCGCCGGGATGGCGTTTCCACGAGCCGGCGTGCAGCTCGTAGATCGAGACGGGGGCGTGCTGCCAGTCCCAGCGGGCGCGCCGCGCCAGCCAGTCGGCATCATTCCAGGCGTGGGCAGGCGCCGCCGGCACGGTGGCGGCCGTCGCCGGCCGCAGCTCGAAGCGCCGGCCATAGGGGTCAGTCTTGAGGAAGACGGCGCCGCTGGCGCGATTGCGGATCTCGTACTTGTAGCGGTCTCCCGCCGCCAGCCCGGGAAGGAACAGCTCCCAGATGCCGGAGGCGCCGAGCGAGGCCATCGGGTGGAGGCGGCCGTCCCAGCGGTTGAAGTCGCCGACCACCGAGACGCGCTCGGCGTTGGGCGCCCAGACGCGGAAACAGGCGCCCTCGACGCCCTCGCGCGACTCGATGCGGGCGCCGAGCAAACGCCAGGCTTGATAATTGCGCCCTTCGCTGAAAAGATAGAGGTCGTGGGCGCTTGCCGCCGGCGCGAAGGCGTAGGGATCGTGGCCGGACCAGGCGACGCCGCCGGCGGACAACCGCAGGACGTAGGGCCGCGGTGGCAGGCTGGCGCCGCGCCACTCGAAGACGCCGGCCGGGTCGATGCGCGTGAAGGCCTCGTCGCCGTCCGCTGTTTGCAGGGCGACGGCCTCGGCATCGGGGCGATGGACGCGGATGCGCCAGCCGCCGGCTTCCGGCGCCGGGCCGAGGCAGGCGAAGGGATCGTGCTCGCGCGCCTCGATCAGGCGGCTCCAGGGCGGCGCCGGCCCGGGGTCCGGCGCTGATGGCTTGGCGCTCATGGGCGAATTGGCATGCGAAAGGACGCTCTCATGCAGGAAAACGACGAGGGGCTGCGCCGGGTGTTCGGCTCCACGCGCAGCGGCCAGGGCCCGCGCTTCATCAGCCAGCTGACGCGTGATGCCTTCGCCGTCGTGCTGGCCGGCGGCCGCGGCAGCCGCCTGAGGCAGCTGACCGACTGGCGCTCCAAGCCGGCTGTCCCCTTCGCCGGCAAGTTCCGCATCATCGATTTTACGCTATCCAACTGCGTCAATTCGGGCGTGCGCCGCATCGGCGTCGCCACCCAGTACAAGTCGCAAAGCCTGATCCACCACTTGCAGCGCGGCTGGAGCTTCCTCGACGGCCGCCTCAACGAGTTCATCGACCTGCTGCCGGCGCAGCAGCAGATGGGCGAGGAATGGTACCGCGGCACCGCCGACGCGGTGTTCCAGAACCTCGACATGATCAGCCGCAACCAGCCGAAATACGTCCTCGTGCTCTCCGGCGACCACGTCTACAAGATGGACTACGGCCGCATGCTGGCCTCCCACGTCGCCGACGAGGCCGACCTCACCGTTGCCTGCCTCGAGGTGCCGCGCGAGGAAGCGAGCGCCTTCGGCGTCATGAGCGTGGACGAGAGTCGCCGCGTCACCCGCTTCAGCGAGAAGCCGCAGGACCCCGAGCCCGTTCCCGGCAAGCCGGACCGCGCCCTGGTCAGCATGGGCGTCTATGTCTTCAGCGCCGCCTATCTCTTCGATCAGCTGGTGCGCGACGGCGCCGACCCGGACTCCTCGCACGACTTCGGCAAGGACCTGATCCCGCACGCCGTGCGCCACCACCGCGTCTTCGCCCACGACTTCGCCGAGAGCTGCATCGGCGGCGAGGAGGGCAAGCCCTACTGGCGCGACGTCGGCACGGTGGACGCCTACTGGGAGGCCAACATGGACGTCATCCGCGTGACGCCCGAGCTCAACCTCTACGACGACAGCTGGCCGATCTGGACCCACCAGGAGCAGCTGCCGCCGGCCAAGTTCGTCTTCGACGACGACGGCCGCCGCGGCATGGCGGTCGACTCGATGACCTCCGGCGACTGCATCATCAGCGGCGCCGCGGTGCGCCGCTCGCTGCTCTTCTCCAGCGTGCGCGTCGAGGAGCGCAGCCAGGTCGAGGACTCCGTGATCCTGCCCAAGGTGCGCATCGGCCGCGACGTCGTCATCCGCCGCGCCATCCTCGACAAGCGCTGCCACATCGCCGACGGCATGCGCATCGGCGTCGACCGCGAGGAGGACGCGCGCCGCTTCCACGTCACGGAAAAGGGCGTCACGCTGGTCACGCCGGAGATGCTCGGCCAGCGCGCGCACCGCATCGGATGAGGCCATGAGCTCGCCGCGCCGGCTCGAGCTGGCCTTCGTCTGGCACATGCACCAGCCGGACTACCGCGACCACGGCACCGGCGAGTTCCGCCAGCCCTGGGCCTACCTGCACGCGCTGAAGGACTACAGCGACATGGCGGCCCACCTCGAGCGCCACCCGCGCCTGCGCGCCGTGGTGAATTTCGTGCCGGTGCTGCTCGACCAGATCGAGGACTATGTCGGCCAGTTCGAGCGCGGCGAGTACCGCGACCCGCTGCTGCGCCTGCTGGTGCGCGACAGCCTCGACGGCCTGAGCGAGGCCGAGCGCGAGCTGGTGCTCGCCTCCTGCTTTCCCGGCAACCACGTTCGCATGGTGGCGCCCTATCCGCGCTTCGAGCGCCTGCAGAAGCTGCAGCGCGAGCTGGCCGGCGAGGGCGGCGCCCTGCGCTACCTCTCCGGCGCCTATTTCGCCGACGTGCTGGTCTGGTACCACCTGGTGTGGACCGGCGAGACCGAGATGCGCCGCCAGCCGCTGCTGGCCGAGCTGATGAGCAAGGGGGAGGGCTTCAGCCGCGACGACCGCCTGCGCCTGGCGGCGATGATCGGCGACATCCTGCGCGGCCTGCTGCCGCGCTGGCGCGCGCTGGCCGGGCGCGGCCAGGTCGAGCTCTCCGCCACGCCCTACAGCCATCCGCTGGCGCCGCTGCTGCTCGACCTCGCCTCGGCGCGCGAGGCGCAGCCGGAACTGGCGCTGCCGCGGGCGCATTTCTACCCCGGCGGGCGGGCGCGCGTCGCCGCGCAGATCGCCGCCGCCGTCGACAGCCATGCGCGGCGCTTCGGCGCGCCGCCGGCCGGCATGTGGCCGGCCGAGGGCGCCGTCTCCGCCGCGCTGGTGCAGCAGCTCGCCGCCGCCGGCTGCCGCTGGACCGCCTCCAGCCAGGGCGTGCTGACCAACAGCGGCGGTGCGCCGGCCGACTGCTACCGGCCGTGGCGGCTCGCCGGCCTGGCGCAGCCGGTGCTGTTCTTCCGCGACGAGCGCCTGTCCGACCTGATCGGCTTCGAGTACTCGAGCTGGCACGGACGTGACGCCGCCCGCCATTTCGTCGACCAGCTGGCGCAGATCCGCGACGCGGCGGCCGAGGGCGAGACGCCGCTGGTCTGCGTCATCCTCGACGGCGAGAACGCCTGGGAGCACTATCCCTACAACGCCTATTATTTCTTCGACGACCTCTACGGCCTGATCGCCGCGCAGGACTGGATCGAGACGACCACCCTGTCCGGCTGGCTCGACCGCCATCCGGACGCGGCCGCCACGCTGCCGCGGCTGACGGCCGGCAGCTGGGTGTATGGCAACTTCGCCACCTGGATCGGCGACCCCGACAAGAACCGCGCCTGGGACCTGCTCTGCGCCGCCAAGCAGGCCTGCGACTACGTGCTGGAGAGCGGCCGCCTCGACGAGGCGTCGCGCCGCGCGGTCGAGGACCAGCTGGCGGTGTGCGAGAGCTCGGACTGGTTCTGGTGGTTCGGCGACTACAACCCGCCGGAGACGGTGGCGCGCTTC
Organism: Pseudomonadota bacterium; assembly: GCA_963205435.1. Classification (GTDB taxonomy): domain Bacteria; phylum Pseudomonadota; class Gammaproteobacteria; order Burkholderiales; family Rhodocyclaceae; genus Desulfobacillus. The sequence continues at coordinate 17,098 of CAUJIV010000053.1, read as the reverse complement.
GACGTCCTGTTCCGCGCCAACCTGGCGCGGCTCTACCGGCTGATCGGCGTCTCCGAGCCGGCCGAGCTGGCGCAGCCAATCTCGCGCGGCGGCGGCGCCCCCGAGGGCGGCGGCGCCATGCGGCGGGCGGGCTGAGGGCGGCATGGGCGAGCCGGTCTCCCTCCTCCTCGGCGTCCATGCCCACCAGCCGGTGGGCAATTTCCCGGAAGTGCTGGAGACGGCGCACCAGCGCTGCTACCGGCCCTTCCTGCGGATCCTGCACCGTTACCCGGAATTCCGCTTCGCCGCGCACTTCTCCGGCTGGCTGCTCGACTGGCTGCTGGAGCACCACGCGGACGACATGGCCCTGCTGCGCGAGATGGCGGCGCGCGGCCAGGTCGAGCTGTTCGGCGCCGGCGACTGCGAGCCGGTGCTGGCGGCGATCCCGCAGCGCGACCGCATTGGCCAGATCAGGACCCTGACGGAGAAGCTGGCGCGTCATTTCGGCGCCGACGTCAGCGGCGCCTGGCTGACCGAGCGCGTCTACATCCCGACCGTGGTGCCGGCGCTGGCCGAGTGCGGCATGCACTACGTCACGGTGGACGACTACCATTTCCTGTGCACCGGCAAGACGGCGGCCGAGCTCGACGGCTTCTACACGACCGAGGAGGACGGCCGCGCCATCGACCTCTTCCCGATCTCCGAGCAGTTGCGCTACCGCCTGCCCTTCTCGCCCGCCGCCGAGGCGGTCGCCTACCTGGAAGATCTGGCGCGCGAGGGACAGCGCGCCGCCGTCTATTTCGACGACATCGAGAAATTCGGCATCTGGCCGGAAACCCACGAGTGGGTCTACGAGAAGGGCTGGCTCGAGGCCTTCATCCGCGGCGTGCTCGCCTCGCCGCTGATCCGCACCGAGACCTACCGCGACTTCCATGCCCGCCACGCGACGCGCGGCATCATCTACCTGCCGACCACCTCCTACATCGAGATGAACGAGTGGACCCTGCCGGCGGCGGCGGCGGCGGCCTACGACGCCCTCGTCGCCCGCGAGAAGCAGGCCGGCAGCTACGAAGCCAGCAAGCCCTTCGTGCGCGGCGGCATCTGGAAGAATTTCTTCAGTCGCTATGCGGAAGCGAACTGGATGCACAAGCGCATGCTCGGCCTGTCCGACCGGTTGGCGGCGCTGCCGCCCGGGGGGCGGTCCGCCGCCCTCGTCGAGCCGCTCTACCGCGCCCAGGCCAACGACGCCTACTGGCACGGCCTGTTCGGCGGCCTCTATCTGCCGCACCTGCGGCGCGAGGTCTGGCGCAACCTGCTCGCGCTCGAGGCGGCGCTCGATGCCCTGGCGCCGCGGCCGCCGCTGGCCAGCATCGACGCCGACCTCGACGGCACGCGCGAGCTGTTCCTCGGCAACGCCGACCTGCAGGCGGTGGTCAAGCTCGACCCTCACGCCGCCCTCTGCGAGTTCGACGCCTACCGGCTGGCGCAGAACTTCGGCGACGTGCTGGCGCAGCGCGACGAGCATTATTACTCCCGGCTGTCGGCGGCGCCGCAGGCCGACGGCGGCAGCGGCATCGCCTCGGCCCACGACCGCATCGCCTTCAAGGACGCCATCGAGGCGGCCGACATCGTGGCGGACGCGCGCCCGCGCCGCCTGTTCCTCGACGCCTGGCTGCGCCCGGACGGCGAGACGGTCTGGCCGCAGTATGCCGCCGGCGCCGCCAGGGCGCCGCTGATGAGCGTCGCTTTCGCCGCCGCCATCGACAGCGGCGAGGTGGCCAAGACCTACACCCTCGCCGGGCGCGCGCTGCGGGTCGCCTATCGCCTGCGCGGCGTGCCCGGCGGGCGCTTCCGCGTCGAGCTCAATCTCGCCATGCCCAGCTGCGACGGCTACTCCGGCCGCTACATCCTCGCCGACGGCAGCATTCCCTGCGGCTTCGGCCAGGCGCTCGACCTCGCCGCGGCGCAGGCGCTGATCCTCGACGACCGCGCCCTCGGCGGCGCGCTGCGCCTGAGCGCCAGCCGCCCGGTCGACATCGCGGCGCGGCCGCACCGCACCGTGTCGCAGTCGGAGGCGGGCTTCGAGAAGATCATGCAGGGGGCGTGGCTGGCGCTGTCCTGGCCGATCGACGACGCGGCGCAGACGGTCACCCTGACGCTGGAAGTGCTGGCCGACAGCTAGAACCTGTTCACAATTGCTCTATCGGCGCGAACGAGTCTTTGCCGCCGCAGGGCAAGGCGCGGCGGCAATGATAAGATTGGCTCTCCGCACCGCACGGAGGGGAGCATGAGCGACATCGTCAAACTGCTCGGTGACGAAGCCGAGACGCTGCTCGGCCACGAATGCCGCGGCATTCCGCGGGCGCGGCTGCACCTGCCCGGCGCCGATTTCATCGACCGCGTCGTCGCCCAGTCAGACCGCAAGCCCGCAGTCCTGCGCAGCCTGCAGGCGCTGTTCGACCACGGCCGCCTCGCCGGCACCGGCTACCTCTCGCTGCTGCCGGTCGACCAGGGCATCGAGCACTCGGCCGGCGCCTCCTTCGCGCCGAACCCGGACTTCTTCGACCCGGAGCACATCGTGCGGCTGGCCATCGAGGGCGGCTGCAACGGCGTCGCCTCGACGCTCGGCGTGCTCGGCGCGGTGTCTCGGAAGTACGCCCACAAGATCCCCTTCATCGTCAAGCTGAACCACAACGAGTTCCTCTCCTACCCGAACAGCTACGACCAGACGCTGTTCGCCGACGTCGAGCAGGCCTTCGAGCTGGGCGCCGTGGCGGTGGGGGCGACGATCTACTACGGCTTGGCCGAGTCGCGCCGGCAGATCTGGGAGGTGTCGCAGATGTTCAAGCGCGCCCAGCAGCAGGGCCTGGCCACCGTCCTCTGGTGCTACCTGCGCAACGGCGCCTTCAAGCACGAGGGCGTCGACTACCATGTCTCGGCCGATCTCTCGGGCCAGGCCAACCATCTCGGTGTCACCATCGAGGCGGACATCATCAAGCAGAAGATGGCGGAGAACAACGGCGGCTTCAACGCGCTCAAGTTCGGCAAGACCAGCCCGAAGGTGTATGCCGAGCTGACCAGCGACCACCCGATCGACCTCGCGCGCTACCAGGTCGCCTGCTGCTTCATGGGCCGCGCCGGCATGATCAACTCCGGCGGCGAGTCGAAGGGCGCCGGCGATCTCGCCCAGGCGGTGCGCACGGCGGTGATCAACAAGCGCGCCGGCGGCATGGGGCTGATCTCCGGCCGCAAGGCCTTCCAGAAGCCGATGGCCGAGGGCGTCGCCCTGCTCAACGCCATCCAGGACGTCTATCTATCGAAAGACGTCACCATTGCCTGACCATCCTGGCCCGCAGCCCCGCGCCATGCCCGGCACGCCCTTCCATCTCGAGATCAACCCGCGCATCCCGGCCCGCCTGCAGCGGCTGGAGGAGCTCGCCAACAACCTGTGGTACAGCTGGGACCGGCCGGCGCGCTCGCTGTTCGCCCGCCTGCACCCGACGCTGTGGGGCGCGGTCGGCCACAGCCCGAAGGCCTTCCTCAAGCGGGTCGACCAGCAGCGGCTGGAGAACGCCGCCGACGACCCGGTGTTCCTCGGCAACTTCGCCCGCGTGCTGTCGGCCTACGACACCTACCACGGCGAGGCGGGCCGCGGCAACGGCGGCCAGCACCTGCGCGAGAACGACCTCGTCGCCTATTTCTGCTTCGAGTTCGGCTTCCACGAAAGCCTGCCCATCTATTCGGGCGGGCTCGGCATCCTCGCCGGCGACCACTGCAAGGCGGCGAGCGACCTGCGCCTGCCCTTCGTCGCCGTCGGCCTGCTCTACCGCCAGGGCTACTTCCACCAGACCATCGATGGCGAGGGCGGCCAGCACGCCTTCTACTGCGACGCCGACTTCGAGGACCTGCCGATCGCGCCGGTGCTGGACGCCGGCGGCGCCGAGCTGCGCGTGCAGGTGGAGATGCCGGGGCGCATGGCCTTCGTCAAGGTGTGGCAGGCGCGCATCGGCCACGTCACCCTCTACCTGCTCGACACCGACCTCGAGGAGAACAGCGTCGCCGACCGCGACATCGCCCACCGCCTCTACGGCGGCGACCGCACGACGCGCATCGAGCAGGAGATCGTGCTCGGCGTCGGCGGCGTGCGCGCGCTGACGGCGCTCGGCCTCAAGCCGACGGTGTGGCACATCAACGAGGGGCACTCGGCCTTCATGATCCTCGAGCGGGTGCGCCACCTCACCACCCAGGGCATCGAGGTCGCCGCGGCGCTGGAGGCGGTGGCGGCGCACACGGTGTTCACCACCCATACCGCCGTGCCGGCCGGCCACGACCACTTCAGCGCGGAGATGATCCGCCACTACTTCGAGCAGCCCTGCCGCGAGATCGGCGTCTCGGTCGAGCAGCTGCTGGCGCTCGGCGAGGTGCCGGGCGGCCACGAATTCAACATGACGGCGCTGGCGGTGCGCGGCTCGCGCTTCCACAACGGCGTCTCGCGCATCCACGAGGGCGTCTCGGCGCGCATCCTCGCCGGCCTGTGGCCGCAGATCGAGCCTGTCGACAACCCGGTGACCCATGTCACCAACGGCGTCCATGTGCCGACCTTTCTCTCCAACGAGTGGAACGAGCTGTTCGACCGCTACCTCGGGCCGGGCTGGAGCCAGCGCATGAGCGACAAGAGCTGCTGGGAGGGCATCCGCGGCATTCCCGACCACCAGTTCTGGAGCGTGCACCAGTCGCTCAAGGCGCGCATGCTGCACCTGGTGCGCCACCGCGTCGCCGCCCAGCATGCGCGCAACCACGGCTCCGAGGCGCATCTCGACCGCATGTTCCGCCTGGCCAATCCGGACAACCCGAACATCCTGACCATCGGCTTCGCCCGCCGCTTCGCCACCTACAAGCGCGCCGCGCTGTTGTTCGAGGACCGCGACCGCCTGCGCCAGATCCTCGGCGATCCGCAGCGGCCGGTGCTGTTCGTCTTCTCCGGCAAGGCCCATCCGGCCGACGAGCCCGGCCAGGCGCTGATCCGCCGCATCATGGAGATGGCGCGCCTGCCCGAGTTCGAGGGCAAGTTCCTGCTGGTGGAGGGCTACGACCTGCGCTTCGCCCGCCGCCTGGTCTCCGGCGTCGATGTCTGGCTGAACAATCCGCAATATCCGCTCGAGGCCTGCGGCACCTCGGGCATGAAGGCCGCCATCAACGGCGTGCCCAATCTTTCGGTGCTCGACGGCTGGTGGGGCGAAGGCTACGACGGCCGCAACGGCTGGGCCATCAAGCCGGCCTCCGATGCGCTCGACGAGGCGCGGCGCAACCACGAGGAGGCACGCACGCTGTACGAGATCCTGCAGGACAGCGTCATCCCGCTCTACTACGAGCGCGGACCGATGGGCTATTCGCCCGGCTGGGTGGAAATGGCCAAGCACGCCATCATCTCGCTGCTGCCGCGCTTCAACGCCAGTCGCATGCTGTCCGATTACCTGTCGCGCTGCTACGTGCCCGCCTCGCGCCAGGCGCGCCGCCTGGCGCAGGACGAGCATGCCGGCGCGCGGGCGCTGGCGCTATGGAAATCGCGCGTGCGCGCCGCCTGGCCGCGGGTCGCCCTGCGCCGGCTGGACGCGCCGCAGCGGCGGATGACTTTCGGCGAGGGCCTGCGCCTGGAAGTGGCCGCCGCCCTCGACGGCCTGCAGCCTGGCGACGTCGTGGTGGAACTGCTGCTCGGCCGCCCGGATGGCGGCAACCTGCCGAAGAAGGCGCGCAACCACCGCTTCCGCCACGAGCGGCGGCTGGACAGCGGCGAGCAGCTGTTTTCGCTCGAGCTGACGCCGGACTATTGCGGCAAGATCGAGTACCGTATCCGCATCTATCCCCATCACGAGATGCTGACCCATGCCTTCGAGATGGGCATGATGGTCTGGCTGTGAGGCGGCCGGCGCCCGCGGCTTGCCGGCCGCGGCGATGAAGGTTCTGTTCGTCACGCCCGAGCTGGCGCCCTGGGTGCAAAGCGGCGGCCTGGGCGATGTCTCCCGCTGCCTGCCGGTCGCCCTGCGCGAGGCCGGCGTCGATGCGCGCATCCTGGTCCCGGCCTATCCCGCGCTGCTGGCGGCCTTTCCCGAGGCGTTGCCGGCGGCCGTCCTGCCTACGGCCGGCGGCCGGCTGCCGGACTGCGGACTGCGGCAAGCGCGCACGGCGGACGGCCTGCCGCTCTACCTGGTCGATTGCGCCGAGTATTACCGGCGCGAGGGCACGGCCTATCTCGATCCGCACGGCAGGGATTTCGCCGACAACCCCCTGCGTTTCGGCCTGCTGGGCAAGGCCGCCGCGCTGCTCGGCAGCGCCGCCAGCCCCCTTGCCTGGCGCCCCGACGTCATCCACTGCAACGACTGGCCCGGCGGCCTGACGCCGGCCTGGCTGCATTTCGCCGCAGGCGACAAGGCGGCGACGGTGATGTCGATCCACAACCTGGCGTTCCAGGGCAACTTCCCTGCAGAGACGCTCGGCGAGCTCGGACTGCCACCCGAGTCCTTCGCCATGGACGGGGTCGAGTTCTGGGGCAAGCTGTCCTTCATGAAGGCCGGCCTGCATTACGCCGACCGCATCACCACGGTGAGTCCGCGCTATGCCGAAGAAATCCAGACCGAAGCCTTCGGCTACGGCTTCGCCGGCCTGCTGCGCTGGCGCCGGAAAGTCCTGACCGGCATCCTCAACGGCATCGACACCAAGGTCTGGGATCCGGCCAGCGATCCCTTCCTGCCGCGGCGCTACGAGTACGCCCACATGAGCGGAAAGGAAGCCTGCCGCGAAGCCTTGCGCCGGCGCCTGGGCCTCGCCCAGGCGAGCTCGACGCCGCTGCTGGCCGCGGTTTGCCGGCTGACCCAGCAAAAGGGCGTCGACCTGCTGCTGGAAATCGGCGACGAGATCGCCCAGCTGCCGGCCCAGCTGGCGCTGCTCGGCAGCGGGGACAAGGGACTGGAGGCCGGCCTGATGGAGTTGGCGGCGCGGCATCCGGAGCAATTTTCCGTGACCATCGGCTTCGACGAGGGGCTGGCGCACCTGATCGAGGCCGGCGCCGACCTCTTCCTCATGCCCTCGCGCTTCGAGCCCTGCGGGCTCAACCAGATGTACAGCCTGCGCTACGGCACGCCGCCGCTGGTGCGCGAGACGGGCGGCCTGGCCGACACGGTGGTCGACTGCAACGAGGCCGCCCTGGCCGACGGCACGGCCAACGGCTTCGTCTTTCAGGAAGCCACTGCCGGGGCGCTGATGCAGGCGATCCGTCGCGCCGTCGCGGCCTGGCACGACAAGGCCTTGTGGCGCAGGTTGCAGCGCAACGGCATGGTGCTGGATTTCGGCTGGAGCAGGGCGGCTGGCGCTTACAAAGACGTCTATGCAGGGCTCAGCCGGAAAGAGCGTGCGGCCTCATCAGCCAGCCCTGTCGCCGGCTGACGACAGGGGAGTTCCCGTTTTGGAAATGGATTCGACGTGCAGCTGGGCTGGCCGGCTGTTCAGGCGGGAACCAGGCGAAGGGTATAGAGAACCGCAGCGCCGAGGCCGGTGGCAAAGATGGAGGCAACCGCGAGGGCGAGGAGGATTTCCCTGCTTTCGTCAAGAATGTGCTGCATGCTGCCTCCCTGAAGAAAAAGAAGCCGGCCCGGACAGGACAGGATCGGTTGGCTCAGGACCGATGATTCTTTGCTTGGGTGTCCTGTCTATTGGGCGGCCGGCATTCTGAAAACCGGATTCGCAGAGCGCCTCCAGTCTTTAGCAAGCCGCATGCCGGCATCGCCCTTTTGTTCAAGAACAGTATATTGCAACAAATTGTTAAGAATATGCTAGAAATTCATTGCAGTCGCACCTGTCGGGTTTGAGTGACAGACATCACACAACAAAACAGCAAGTTATTGATAAACAAGAAGAAAATACTGTCGCCGGATGGCGACAGCCGGATTCTTGCCCTGAGGAGGCTGCCTAGGCTTTTTTGGCTTTGAATTGCGCGGGACTGAGGTTGTGGCGTTGCAGCAGCTTGTAGAACTCGGTCCGGTTGCGTTGGGCCATGCGTGCCGCCTGGGCGACATTGCCTTCGGTGGTGCGCAGCAGGCGCACCAGATAGTCGTGCTCGAAGGCGCGGCGCGCCTCGTCCAGCGACAGAGAGGCCGCGCTGTCGTCGCGCAGCGCCTGCTGGACGAGGGAGGCCGGCACGAGGGGCGAGGTGGCCAGCGCCACGGTCTGCTCGACGACGTTGAGCAACTGGCGCACGTTGCCCGGCCAGGCGGCATTCACCAGCAATTCCATCGCCTCGGGCGCGAAGGCCGGCATCGGCTTGCCGTAGCGGCCGGACAGCTGCTCGATGAAATGGGCGCAGAGCAGGGGGATGTCCTCGCGCCGCTCGGCCAGCGCGGGCAGGGACAGGGAGACGACGTTCAGGCGGTAGTAAAGGTCGCTGCGGAAGGCGCCGGCCGCGATGGCCTCGCCCAGGTCGCGGTGGGTCGCCGAGAGGATGCGGACATCGACCGGCACCGTCTCCGTCGAGCCGACCGGCCGCACGCTGCGATCCTGCAGGGCGCGCAGGAGCTTGGCCTGCAGGCCGAGCGGCATGTCGCCGATCTCGTCGAGAAACAGAGTGCCGCCCTCGGCGGCCTGGAACAGGCCGCGATGCGCCTGCACTGCCCCGGAAAACGCGCCGCGAGCGTGGCCGAACAGCTCGCTCTCCAGCAGGTTTTCCGGGATCGCCGCGCAATTGACCGCGATGAACGGCCCCCTGGCGCGGGCGCTGGCCATGTGGATGGCTTTCGCCAGCAGTTCCTTGCCGCTGCCCGAGGCGCCGAAGATCAGCACGCTCGCCTCCGAGGCGGCGACCAGCCGGGCCTGGCGCAGCAGTTCTTCCATGCGCTGGCTGCGGGTGACGATGGCGGCGCGCCATTCCTGCCCGGCACCGGCCGCTGCCGCGCCGCCGGAGACTTTCAGTGCCTGGGCGACCTGGGCCAGCAGTTCCTTGCCTTCGAAGGGCTTGGTGAGGAAGCTGAAGACGCCCTTCTGCATGGCGCTGACGGCGTCGGGCACCGTGCCATGGGCGGTGAGGATGATCACCGGGAGCGTCGGCATCAGGGCGTGGATGCGCTCGAAGAGCGCCAGGCCGTCCATGCCCTCCATGCGCAGGTCGGTGATCACCAGGCTGGGCCGCGCCAGCGCCAGCCGCGACAGCGCTTCCTCGCCGCTCTCCGCCGTCAAGACGGCGTGGCCGGCGGAAGCCAGGCGCAGCGAGATCAGCTGGAGCAGGTCGCGGTCGTCGTCGACGAGGAGGATGGGCGCTTGCGCTTCGCTCATTTGGCCGGCGGCTTGCGCCGCTGCAGGCTGCGCTCGATGTGCACCAGGGCGTCGAGCTTCTTCTGCAGGTCGTCGGCGCGCTTCTTCTCCCTGAAATGCTGCGCCGCCAGCTTCTGCAGCAGGACGATCAGCTGGTAGCGCGGAGAATCGGTGGGGGCCTTGCGGCTGGCCGAGCCCTCCAGCAGGGCCAGCAGCCGGGCGTCGTCCTGCCAGGACGCGCCCGGCAGGCAGAGGAGCAGGGCCAGCCGCAGCCGCGCCGCCTCGCCGCGGTTCTGCGAGAAGTCGCGGTTGGTCGCGCTGTACTCGCGGCGCAATTCGGCGGCCGGCATCTCGAGCAGGCCCTGGTAATAGGCGAGCAGGGAGGCCACCTCGGCCAGATCCTTCTGGCGCTCGAGCTCGGCCGGGTCGGGCGCCGGGGCGGCGGCCGCGGGTGGGGGCGGGGCAGGTTCCGGAGGAAGAGTCTCCTGCTGGGCGCAGCCGGCAACCAGAACAGCCAGGGCCAGGCCGAGTCCTCTTGCGATCAGTCCCTCTTTTCCCATACCAGCGGCAGTATGACGCGAAAATGGGCGCCCTTGTCGGTTTCGAGCGCCTCGATTTTGCCACGATGGGCGAGAACGTACTCGCGGGCGATGGCCAGCCCGAGTCCGCTGCCCTCGACCTCGCCCTGCCGCTTGCGCGTGCCGCGGAAGAACGGCTCGAAGATGCGCTCGCGCTCGGCGGCGTCGACGCCCGCGCCCTGGTCGGCGATGTCCAGGACCGCCTGCCCCTCCTCGGCCCTGAGCCCGATCCTGACGATGCTGTCCGCGGGCGAGAACTTGATCGCGTTGGACACCAGGTTGTCGACCACGGCGCGCAGCTTCTCGGCGTCCCCTTCGACCACCACCTTCTCCAGCCTGCGCTCGAAGCGGACCGCGCGCGAAGCCGCCAGCAGCAGGTGGCCGTGCAGGACTTCGGCGCAGACCTCGTCGAGGGCGAACGGCTGCGGAGCGATGCTGCCGGCGGCGAAGCCGGCCTGCTGGTAGGCGACCAACTCCTCGATCAGCTGCTGCAGGCGCCGGCTGTTCTGCTCGAGGATGGAGAGGATGGTCTTCTGCTGCTCGTTGAGCGGCCCCGGCACGCCCTCGCCGAGCAATTGCGCGCCTTCGCGGATGGCGGTGAGGGGCGTCTTCAGGTCGTGCGAGACATGGCGCAGGAAGACGGTCTTCTGCTCCTCCAGCTCGGCCAGCCGGCGTCGCAGCCAGTCGAGCCGGCGGCCGAGGAAGGCGAGGTCCTCGGGGCCGCTCACCGCCACGCTTTCGCCCGGGTCGGCCTGGCCGATGGCGCGCACCGCCTGGTCGACCTGGCGCAGCTGCGCCGAGATGATCGAGCGGAACCAGAGGGCGATCACCAGGGTCACCGGCAGCGCGGTCAGCAGCAGCCAGAGAAGGCGGCGGCGCATGTCGACCGCCGAGGCGCGCAGCGACTCGATGCCGGCGTCAACCAGGCGCCGGCCGGAGGCGAGCACGTCGCGCGAGCGCTCCTCCATTTCGGCGAACTCCTCGGCGGTCACGCTGCCGCCCGACTCGAGGGCGGCGAGCAGGCGGCCCTCCTGCTCGAGCAGCCCGTGCAGGCCGGAGCGGCCGTCCGCGTCCAGCGGCAGGCTGGAAAATCGCTCCGCGGCAAGCGTGAATTCGCCGTGCAGGCGGTCGTAGTCCTCGAGCAGCCGGCGATCCTTCAGCACCAGGTACTGCCTGAGGGCGCGCTCCATGCCGGTGAGGATTTCCTGCATCTCGCGGCTGCTGCGCGTCGCCAGGGCGGCCTCGCGCACGGTCAACTCGCTCTGCGCGGCCAGGCGCTGCACCTTGAGCGCGGCGCTGCCGAGGGCGAAGAGCAGCGGCAGCAGGACCAGGCCGAAGCCGATCACGATCAGGCGCAGGAAGGTCTTCGGATAAAGACTGCCCACTCGGTATACACTCGCCGCTGGAAGAACGACCATTCAACCATAGCACATCGATGCCAGCCGCCCTCACGCCGCGTCTGTCCCTCATCGCCGCGATCGCCGCCAACGGCGTCATCGGCAGCGACAACGCCATGCCCTGGCACCTGTCCGAAGACCTGAAGCGCTTCAGGGCGCTGACGCTCGGCCATGCCGTCGTCATGGGGCGCCGGACCTTCGAGTCGATCGGGCGCCCGCTGCCGGGCCGGCGCAACATCGTCATCACGCGCAACCCGGGCTGGCGCGCGCCCGGCTGCGACGCCGTGGCCTCGCTCGACGAGGCGCTCGACCTGTGCGGCGGCGACGCCGGCGAGGTCTTCGTCATCGGCGGCGCGCAGATCTACGCCGAGGCGCTGCCGCGGGCGCAGCGTCTCTACCTGACGGAAATCCATCGCGATTTTCCCGGCGACACGCGCTTCCCCGATTTCGACAGGCGAGACTGGCGCGAGGTCTCGCGCCAGCGCGGCGGCGCGGCCGAAGGGTTCGACTACGATTTCGCGGTCTATGACCGCCCCTGAACGAGGCGGAGCGCGTCTCAGCCGCCGTAATTGCCGCCGGTTGGACTTGACGGCGGCGACGGATCGGGAACGAGAGGCGGTGGCGCAGCGGGCGGCTTGATGTCTGGCCGCTCGTCGCCGGAGGAAAAGCCTGGCGGCGCGATCTGCGGAGGCGCGAGAAAGGGGCTGGACGCGCCGCTGCCGGCCAGCTGCGGCCGGGTGCGGGCATCCGGCGCATGCGCGGACTGCCCGGCTTCCACCTGCTGGCAGCCGGCGTCGTTGCAGATCTCGACCGCCCCCTCGCTCACCGTCACGGTGACGCCCTGGTCATGAACGACGGCGAACTCGGTGCCGCGGATGCCGATGGTGGCCACAGCGGTGTCGAGCCGGTAGGCCTTGCGGTGGGTCTTGCCGATCAGCCCGGTGAGGGTGCGCATCGCCCCCTTGATCAGCCTGAAGAAGCCCTTCTCGCTGCCGTCGGCCGCCCCCCTGAATTCATAGGCGTCGATGCGGAACTGCGTCCCCGGCTGCAGCGATACCAGGGCGCCGTCGCTGAAGCGCAATTGCGCCCGGCCGGCGCCGGTATCGACGGTCTCGCCCGCCGCGACCTCGGCGCCGCGTGCGAGGGTCCTGCGGCCGCCGTCCGCTTGCACGGCGACGACCTCGCCGGCGGCGAAGTCGACCCGGGCGGCGGATGCGAGCGCCCAGCCCGGCGCGAGCAGAACGGCCAGCAGGAAGGCGGCCTGGCGTATCAGGCCGCGGCTGGAGCGCGAAGCCGGAGGGTTTGTCACCATCGCCAGGCTGGTTTCGCAATCATGGCGACGCGGCATAACCGTTCGATCATTGCGGCGGGCGGCTGGCAAACATCGTTCTACGATGGCTGACCGGAATTAACGAAGGACTTAGCTACCTGGCTGCTGCGACGTTAGGCTGTCCTGCTTGAAGGCTGCCGCGCCATGGACGGTCGCCTGGCCGAAATTGACGTCGATTTCGTAGGCCAGTCCGGCCCTGGCGGCATTGGCGCCGGCAAAAAAGCCTTCCACGATCGTCAAGCAGTTCGAGGTGCAACTCGAGCCGGTCGCCGAGCCGGTACCAGAGAAGGCGCTGCCGGTCAGGTCGGCGGACCAGGTGGCGTCGAAGGATGTATGGGAGAAAGGCACATGGAGGGTTCCAGCGACCGCGCCGCTGCCGAAATGGGCGGTCAGGGTGCCGGTCACCGGCCCGCCGGTGACGAAGCTGATGCCGTCCGAGGAGAGCGTCGGCTGGGTGTGGCCGATCAGGCTGTAGGTGCCGATCATGTTGGCGCTGGCCAGGGAATGGATGTCGGCGAGGGGTGTCGGCACGCCGGTGACGTAGTGCAGGTCCCTGATGATCTCGCTTTCCTGGCCGCCGCCCTCGAAGTCGGGCTGGGTATAGGTGGCGTCCGCCCAATGCCCCCAGCTGATCGTGCCGTCGCTCTGCATGGAGGCGGCGCCGCTGCCGCGCGTGTAGATTTCCTGGGTATCGACCACTTCGTACCTTGCCAGGCCCTTTTCGTCGAAGGTGGCTTCTATGCTGGATACGCCTTCATCATCCCAGAAATTCCCCGGGCCGGAGAACATGGGCCCTTGCGACTCCGCCGGCCGATACCATTCCACGAAGGCGAAGCTGTAGCCCGGCTGGGGCACGCCCAGGGGCGGCCCGGACGATGAAGAGGAGCCGACAGCAACCTCGGGCAATCCGGCCGGCTTGCCTTCCGGCGTGACGTCGTTGCCGGCGACGAAGCCGGGCAAGGGCGCTTCCCCGGCAGGCGGCGGCGGGATTTCCGTCCTCGTCTCGGTCATCACCGGCGCGGTGTTGGCGTCGGCGACATAGGCCGATTCGCCGCCGTTCAGGGTCAGGCAGCCGGCGCCGTTGCACACCTCGATGCTGCCTTCTCCGGTCGTCACGTTGATGCTGTTGCCGTAGGTGACCGAGTATTCGGTGCCGCGGATGCCGATGGTGGCCACGGCCGTGCTGACGCGGTAGCTGTCGCGGTTGCTGCGGCCGATCAGGCCGGTGATGGTGCGCATCGCCCCCTTCAGCAGGCTGAAGAAGCCCTTTTCGCTGCCGTCGGCGCGGCCGCTGAAGCGGTAGTCGTCGATGCGGAACTGGGTCTGCGGCGAGAGCGACACCTGGGCGCCGTCGCTGAAGCGCAACTGGGCGCGGCCGTTGCCGGTGTCCACCGTCTCGCCGCCGGCCACTTCGGCCCCCTTGGCCAGCGGCCGGCTGCGGCCGTCTGGCGCCAGCGCCCTGACGCCGTCCTGCGCGAAGTCGACGCGGGCGGCGCCGGCCGCATGGGCGGCAAGGGGGGCGGCCGCGGCCAGTGCGGCGATCAGCAGGAGGCGATGCGGCTCGGTCCGTCTGGGCATGGGCGCACCTCGTCAGAATTCGCGGCGCACGGTGGCGGAGAGAACCTGGCGCCGGTAGCGGTTGAGGGTGATGTTGGAGCGCGCATCAGTATATTGGAATTGCGGCGTCACCAGCCAGTTCCTGGCCGGCGACCAGGCGACGCCGAGGCCGAGGTTCCACTGGTGGTCGCGCCGCGTCCTCAGGAAGAAGGGGTCGTCGTCGCCGTAGCGGCGGTGCTCGTAGGCGAGGCTGGCGAAAGCGCGCGCATCGCGGCGGAAGGCGTGCTGGAGGCCGGCGCGCAGGCCGTACAGGGCGTGGCCGAGGTGGTCGAAGCCGCTCTTGCGGGCGACCTCCTCGCCGGCGTAGGCGCCGCCATAGACGATCGTCCGCGAACCCGGAAGCGCGCTGGCGAAGTTGGCGCCGATGACATAGCGGTCGGCATTGCGCACGTCCTGGTCCATGTAGCGCAGCCCGGCGTACTGGACGTAGAGGCTGGATTGCAGGCGGGCGCTGTAATCGTGCTGCCATTGCGCGGTGAAGCCGGCCGCCTCGCGATAGCGGTCGTTGTCCACCCAGAACTGGTTGTATTGCAGCGCCCCGCTGAAAGTGTCCCTGCCGTATTTGCGCACGACGCCGAGGTGGGCGTCGGCCGAACCGGTGTCGAAGCGGTCGGCCTCTTCATTCACGCGCTTGCTGCCGCTCAGGCCGGCGGTCAGCGCCCACTCCCGGTCGAGCGGCTTGTGCAGGGCCAGGCCGCCGCCGGCGGCGGCGAAGGCATCGCTGCGGCGCGTGCTGCCCGGCGCCAGGGTGAAGATCGCGCCGCCGAAAGCCGGCACGGCGATGTTGCGTTCGGCCGTGGCGCTATTCACGTTGCTGTCATGGCCGAGGCTGGCCTCGACGTAGCCGCGCAGCACGGTGTGCATCTGGTCGGTGGCGCGCTCGATGGCCGAGAGCATGCGGTCGATGGTGGCGGCCACTTCGGCCGGCACGCCCTGCCGCTTGACCGTCTCGAACTCCTGCTTCGCCGTGCCGGTCTCGCCGAGCGCGGCATAGGCGCGGGCGATTTCGGCGCGGGCGCGGGCGTTGTTCGGCTCGGCGGCGAGCACCCGTTCCAGGGCGAACACCGCGTTGGTGTTCCTGCCGCTTTCGAGCGCGGCAATGCCGAGAAGCAGGTCGTAGACCGGATCGCCGGCGCGCTCGCCCTCGAGCGGGGCGAGCAGGGCATAGGCGGCGCGGCCGTCGCCCTTTTCGATGAGGGCCCTGGCGTTGTCGGTGACCGCGTCGGCCCGCGCCAGGGTTGCGGCCAGGCAAGCGGCAGCGGCGAGGAAGACGCGGAATGCGCGACTTTTCATGGCATCTCCTTTCCGGGGCGGCAGGCCATGCCCTCTATCCGCCGCTGCTGGCGGCGGTCGCGGGTGTGGCGCTCGTTCCGGCCTGAGACAGGCCGACCGGCACGAGGATTGAAAGTGCGAGAAAGGCTAGAAAGTACAGCAAACGCATGGTAAACCCCGGCCATCCTGTCGGAACACCGGGATAGTGTAGTTGCTAACTCTTATTTGTCAATAGCTTATTATTGTTTCTTAAAGTTGCAAATAAGAGATTGGGTTGCCTGCTACTCCTGCTTCACGCAGTCCACGAAATAGCGCACGGGCCCGCCGTTCGTATCCTTGACCAGACCGTGGATGTCGGTTTCGAAGCCGGGGAATTGCTCGTTGAATTCGCGGGCGAAACTCAGGTAGCGGACGATGGTGGCGTTGAAGCGCTCGCCGGGAATCAGCAGCGGGATGCCGGGCGGGTAGGGCGTCAGCAGCACGCTGGTGACGCGGCCTTCGAGCCGGTCGATCTCGACGCGCTCGATCTGCCGGTGGGCCATGCGGGCGAAGGCCTCGGCGGGCGGCATCGCCGGCACCATGTCCGACAGGTACATCTCGGTGGTCAGCCGCGCCACGTCGCTCGACTTGTACACGTCGTGGATCTGCCGGCACAGGTCGCGCAAGCCGACGCGCTCGTAGCGCGGGTGCTTCTGGCAGAACTCGGGCAGCACCTTCCACAGCGGCTGGTTGCGGTCGTAGTCGTCCTTGAACTGCTGCAGCTCGGTCACCATGGTGTTCCAGCGGCCCTTGGTGATGCCGATGGTGAACATGATGAAGAAGGAGTAGAGGCCGCACTTCTCGACGATGACGCCGTGCTCGGCCAGGTACTTGGTGACGATGGCGGCCGGGATGCCCCAGTCGGCGAAATCGCCGTCGACGTCCAGCCCCGGCGTGATGACGGTTGCCTTGATCGGGTCGAGCATGTTGAAGCCCGGCGCCAGGTCGCCGAAGCCGTGCCAGCGCTCGCCCGGCTTGAGCATCCAGGCCTCGCGCTCCTCGATGCCCTCCTCGGAGAGGTCGTCCGGCCCCCACACCTTGAACCACCAGTCGGCGCCGTACTCCTCGTCCACCTTGCGCATGGCGCGGCGGAAGTCGAGCGCCTCGGCGATCGACTCCTCGACCAGCGCCGTGCCGCCCGGCTCCTCCATCATCGCCGCCGCGACGTCGCAGGAGGCGATGATGGCGTACTGCGGCGAGGTCGAGGTGTGCATCAGGTAGGCCTCGTTGAAGATGTCGCGGTCGAGCCGGCGGCTCTCCGAGTCCTGCACCAGGATCTGCGAGGCCTGCGACAGCCCGGCCAGCAGCTTGTGCGTCGACTGGGTCGAGAACACCATCGACTCGCGGCAGCGGCGGCGGCCGGCGCCGATGGCGTGGTAATCGCCGTAGAAGTCGTGGAAGGCGGCGTGCGGCAGCCAGGCCTCGTCGAAGTGCAGGGTGTCGATCCTGCCGTCGAGCATCTCCTTGATCTCCTCGACGTTGTAGAGGATGCCGTCGTAGGTCGACTGGGTGATGGTCAGCACGCGCGGCTTGCCCTTCACCTTCGCCGCGAAGGGATGGGCGGCGATCTTCTTCCTGATGTTCTTCCA
>CAUJIV010000052.1 GCA_963205435.1 Pseudomonadota bacterium | reverse complement strand
CCCCCCCCGGCCGCGCGGGCGGGGGGCGGGGCGCCCCCCCCCCATGACGCGCTGCCCCTCTCCCTAACCCTCTCCCCGCCAGCGGGGAGAGGGGATCAATTGGATGACTATGGGCATCTCCGGAAAAATCGCCGAACTCTTCCAGCGCTCGCAGATGACGCCGCTCATCGCGCTGGTCGCCCTGCTGCTCGGCGTCTTCGCCGTGCTGGTGACGCCGCGCGAGGAAGAGCCGCAGATCAACGTGACGATGGCCAACGTCTTCATCCCCTTCCCGGGAGCCTCGGCGCGCGACGTCGAGAGCCTGGTGGCGCGGCCGGCCGAGCAGGTGCTGGCGCGCATCTCCGGCATCGAGCACGTCTTCTCCGTCTCGCGCCCCGGCATGGCCGTCGTCACCGTGCAGTACGAGGTCGGCGAGGACCCGATCCAGGCCCTGGTGCGGCTCTACGACACCATCCACTCGCACCGCGACTGGGTCTCGCCCAACCTCGGCGTCGGCGAGCCGATCATCAAGCCGAAGGGCATCGACGACGTGCCCATCGTCACGCTGACCTTCTGGACGCGAGACCCGGCCCGCTCCGCCTTCGAGCTGCAGCAGGTGGCGCGGGCCGTCGAGATCGACATGAAGCGCATCCCCGGCACGCGCGACGTCGTCACCGTCGGCGGCCCCGGCCACGTCATCCGCGTGGCGATGGACGCCGAGCGCATGGCCGCCCACGGCATCACGGCGCAGGACCTCAAGGCGGCGCTGCAGCTGTCCAACGCCCTGCAGCCCTCGGGCAGCCTCGTCTCCGGCAACCGCGAGATCCTGGTCGAGACCGGCACCTATCTGGAGACCGCCGCCGACGTCAAGCGCCTGGTGGTCGGCGTCGATGGCGGCAAGCCGGTGTTCATGGCCGACGTGGCGGCCATCAGCGACGGCGCCGACCAGCCGGCGCGCTACGTCTGGCACGGCAGCAAGGAAGGGGTGTTCCCGGCGGTGACGCTGTCGATCTCGAAGAAGCCGGGCGTCAACGCCGCCGACGTCGCCGCGTCGGTGATCCGCCGCGCCGGGCAGCTCAAGGGCGAGGTGATCCCGGAGGGCGTCGAGTTCACCGTCACGCGCAACTACGGCGCCACCGCCACCGACAAGGCGCAGCAGCTGATCGGCAAGCTGGTCTTCGCCACCGGCGCCGTCGTCCTGCTGGTGCTGCTGGCGCTGGGCCGGCGCGAGGCGCTGATCGTCGGCGCCGCGGTGACGCTGACGCTGGCCGCCACGCTGTTCGCCTCCTGGGCCTGGGGCTTCACGCTCAACCGGGTGTCGCTGTTCGCCCTGATCTTCTCCATCGGCATCCTCGTCGACGACGCCATCGTCGTCGTCGAGAACATCCACCGCTGGCGCGCGCTGCACCCGGACAGGCCGCTGTGGCAGCTCATCCCGCCGGCGGTCGACGAGGTCGGCGGGCCGACCATCCTCGCCACCTTCACCGTCATCGCCGCGCTGCTGCCGATGGCCTTCGTCACCGGGCTGATGGGCCCCTACATGAGCCCGATCCCGATCAACGCCTCGATGGGCATGTTCCTGTCGCTGGCCATCGCCTTCGTCGTCACGCCCTGGCTGGCGCTGAAGCTGCTCGGCGGCGGCGCCCACGCCGCGCACGGCCCGGACCGGGCGACGGCGCGGCTCGAGCCGCTGTTCCGCAGGTACGTCACGCCCTTCCTCGACGCGCGCGGCGGCCGCGCCGCGCGGCGCAAGCTGTGGCTGGGCGTCGTCGTCGCCATCCTCGCCTCGCTGTCGCTGGCGCTGGCCGAGCTGGTCGTGCTGAAGATGCTGCCCTTCGACAACAAGAGCGAGTTCCAGGTGGTGCTCGACATGCCGGCCGGCACGCCGCTCGAGGACACCGCGCGCGCGCTGCGCGCCATCGGCGCCGAGATCGTCCGGGTCGAGGAGGTCACCGACTACCAGGCCTACGCCGGCACGGCCAGCCCGATCAACTTCAACGGCCTGGTGCGGCAGTACTACCTGCGCGAGTCCTCCGAGCTGGGCGACCTGCAGGTCAATCTGGTCGACAAGAAACAGCGCCACCGGCAGAGCCACGAGATCGCCTCGTCGCTGCGCGAGCGCATCGCCGCGATCGCGCGCCGGCACGGCGGCAACGCCAAGGTGGTCGAGGTGCCGCCGGGGCCGCCGGTGCTCTCGCCCATCGTCGCCGAGGTGTATGGCCCCGACTATGCCGGCCAGATCAGCGTGGCGAAGGCGGTGCGCGCCGCCTTCGAGGCGACGCCGGACATCGTCGGCGTCGATGACAGCGTGCAGGCCGACGCGCGGAAATACGAGCTGCGCGTGGCGCAGAACAAGGCGGCGCTGCTCGGCGTGGCGCAGGCCGACATCGTCGAGGTGGTGCGCATGGGGCTGGCCGGCGAGGACGTCACGCCGGCCCATTCGCGCGAGGCCAAGTACGAGATCCCGGTGCGCATCAGCCTCGCGCCGGAGAAGCAGAGCAGCCTCGACTCGCTGCTCAAGCTCGCCGTGCGCGCGCGCGACGGCAAGGCGGTGCCGGTCTCCGATCTGGTCGAGGTGCGCGAGGCGCAGCGCGAGAAGGCGATCCACCACAAGGACCTGCTGCCGGTGGTGTATGTCACCGGCGACATGGGCGGCCGCCTCGACTCGCCGCTCTACGGCATGTTCGACATCCGCGGCAGGGTGAACGGCATGGCGCTGGACGCCTTCGACAAGGGCGGCGGCACGCTTGGCGAGCATTTCATCCGCCAGCCGGAAGACCCCTGGGCCGGCTACGCCATCAAGTGGGACGGCGAGTGGCAGGTGACCTACGAGACCTTCCGCGACATGGGCATCGCCTACGCCGTCGGCCTGATCCTCATCTACCTGCTGGTGGTGGCGCACTTCAAGAGCTACGTCGTGCCCCTCGTCATCATGGCGCCGATCCCGCTCACCCTCATCGGCGTCATGCCCGGCCACGCCCTGCTCGGCAGCCAGTTCACCGCCACCTCTATGATCGGCATGATCGCCCTGGCCGGCATCATCGTGAGGAACTCGATCCTGCTGGTTGACTTCATCCGCGAGCAGCAGGCAGCCGGCATGGAGTTCGCCGAGGCGGTGATCCAGGCCGGCATCATCCGCGCCAAGCCGATCGCGCTGACCGGCCTGGCCGCCATCATCGGCGCCGTCTTCATCCTCGACGACCCGATCTTCAACGGCCTGGCGATCAGCCTGATCTTCGGCATCTTCGTCTCCACCCTGCTGACGCTGGTGGTGATCCCGGTGCTCTACTACGCCGTCATGCGCGGCCGCAAGGCGGCCGCCGAGTCCTGAGCCTGGCGCCGCCGCCCGTACCGCGGCGCGCCGGTTTCCTCCGCTATGTGACCAAAGTCACGCAAGGGCGCGGCCGGCTTGACGCCAGGGGAAAAGGCCAATACATTAGCAAAAGCTAATATTTCTTTTCGACTGGAGCAGCGCCATGACCGTCAATCAGCTCATCCGCATCTTCGCCGGCAGCTTCATCCTCGGCTCGCTCGGCCTCGCCCACGCCGGCGGCCACGCCGATCTGGCGCAGCCCTCCTGGCTGTGGTTCACCGCCTTCGTCGGTGCCAACCTGCTGCAGAGCGGCTTCAGCAAGTTCTGCCCGCTGGAGAGCCTGCTGGTCAGGCTCGGCGTGGCCAAGGCCTCGCCCGCCGGCAGCTGCGCCTGAGCGCGACACCTTCCTCCTCCTCGCCGCGCAACGCGGCAGGTTCACGGGGACTTCGCGAGGAGTCCCCGTTTTTTTGTTACGGCGTGCATGGACGAGTCAAAACGATCGGCCGCGCGGGGTCTGGATGGCGAGGGCGTCCGTGCCCGGACGAGAGAGCACGACCGACGGGCAGCGGATCTGGGCGAAGGCTCGATATCGACCGGATGCCGCAGGGCAGGCAGTGATATCGCGGAGCGGCAGCGCCAGGGCGACCTGCCTTCTTTCCCGATCCTCTCCTGCGGGCGGAAGAGGGAAACCTTGATTCAGGCCGCCTTCTCCAGCGCCATGCGGATTTCCACGGCGTTGAACTTCACTTCCACCGTGTCGTCCTCGTTGCGATCGACCAGCCCGAGTTCGGTGAGGCGGGCGATGTCGGCATGCACGTTCGAGTAATTGCGCCCGGCCGCCTTCGCCAGGGCATAGACGCTGGAAGGCCCGAGGCTGCGCAGGGTGTTGAGCAGGTCCAGGCGTGCTGGCGTCAGCTCGGCGAACAGCGTGCGCGCCGACTCGAACGACAGGTGGTAGTCGGGCGCACGACCGCGCCCGGCTCCGGCGAGCTGCTTGCGCGCGGCGCCGAAGATCGAACCCCTGCGCTTCACCTCGATGATGGCCTTCATGGCATCCTCCACTCCGTCACGTCCCGCTCGAAATCGGCCAGCAGCGCCTCCAGCGTGGTGAAGTCGTAGGCCGACTCCTCGCCGTCCGCGTGCCGATGGTCGCCCTTGCCGCGCTCGTTGTCGTAGCGCACGAAGCACTCGCCGGAGCGTCCGTAGAACAACCGGTATTTGTAGCGATGCAAGCACGGCGCCAGCGGCTGGTCCAGTGCCCAGACCACGATCTCGACGATGCTGCCATCGTCGCGGACTTCCTTGGCCTTAACAAGCAGCGCAGCGGTCTTGTCACGTATTGCATTCTAGCCATATATTGCGTTAATGCAATAGTTTGCGATGCGGGCAATCGAGATGGCTCGATGGTAAAGCGGGAGTGGGCTCAGGGGATGAGCGGGCTGCCGTACAAGGCGCAGGAGCCGTCCATTGCCGAAGCACCGGCAGCAATGCGTGTCCCGCGGAAAGTCAGTTCCCCTGATACGGCGCCATCAATTCTTCCCCCTCGTTGCGCGCGTCGTTGACGCGCCGGCTGACGCGGTAGCGCTCCATCAGCTCCGAAGGCAGCGGCTTGAGCAGGGCCTTCAGGTCTTCGGGCCGCGTGCGCGCGCCGAGCCAGGCGGCCCAGTCGGCCGGCTGCAGGATCACCGGCATGCGATCGTGCACCGGGCGCACCAGCTCGTTGGCCGCGGTGGTGACGAGGGTGGCGGTCTCGAGCGCCGCGCCATCCGGCCCCTGCCAGCGCTCCCACAGCCCGGCGAAGGCCAGCAGCTGCCGCGACTTCAGGCGCAGGAACCAGGGCTGCTTGCCGGCGGGCGTGGCCTGCCATTCGTAGAAGCCGTCGGCGGGGACGAGGCAGCGCATGCGGCGGAAGGCGCCGCGGAAGGCGGGCTTCTCGGCCACCGTCTCGCCGCGCGCGTTGGCGAGCCGCGCCGCCATCGCCAGGTCCTTCGCCCAGGAGGGCAGCAGGCCCCACTTCAGCAGCACGGCTTCGCGCCGCGCCCGGGCGTCGGCGCGGATGGCGAGGATCGGCTGCGCCGGCGCGATGTTGCAGCGCGGCGCCAGCTCCGGCACGGCGGCCACGCCGAAGACGCGCATGATTTCCGCCGGGGGCGCCTTCAGGGCGAAGCGGCCGCACATGCTCAGCCCTCCTTCAGCCCGCCGAGGTAGCGCAGGTGGCTGCCGCAGCCGGCGCGGCAGTCGGAGGCGCCGAAGCCGGGCGCGGGCGCGCTGCCGCGCGCGCGGCGGTTGAGGGCGCATTCGGGCTGGCGCGAGCGGCGCACGGACGTGACGCGCGCGGCGGGCGCGGCGAGCAGCCAGTCGATGTGCCAGCGCAGGGGCTTGTCCTTCCTCAGGTGGCGGGCGATGCGCGCCTCGAGGTTGCGCCTGGCGCTGCCGGTGTAGACGTAGCGGCCGGCGGGGAAGTCGAAGACGCCGAGCCGGCCGATGCGCAGGCGCAGGGGGCGGGCGACGACGATGCGCAGCTGGTAGGCGGTGGCTGGCGGTTCCCGTGGCGGCATGCGTTCCTCGCCGGAGCGGCGGTGGGCATGCGCGCGACTATAGCAAGCCCGGCCGAATGCCGGCGGCAGGCCGCCGCGCGCGGCGCTCAGGAGACCCGCGGCAGCTCGGCCCAGCGCGTGGTGTAGCAGGGCGACATCATGGCGCGGCGCATGCGCCAGCGCTGGTCGACGCCCTCGGCGGCCAGCCGCAGCGTGCCGCGGCCCCAGCAGGCGTTGATGCGGTCCATGGCGCGCATCAGCACCGGGTTGCCGCGATCGGCGTCGAAGAGCGCCGCCTGGGCGCGGCGCGCGTCGCTGAGGTCCATCAGCATCACGCCGGCCTTCTGGTAGGCATGGCCCGGCTTGTAGAGGCGGCGCAGGCCCGCCAGCGCCGCGCGCGCGAGCAGGCGCGTGTCGTCGGTCGGTTCGGCGAGCGGCACGACGAGGCCGGCCTGGTGCTGCGGATGGTCCTCCTTGAAGGGATTGGTGCGGATATGGACCTGCACGGCGCCGGCGAGCGAGCCCTGCCGGCGCAGCTTCTCGGCGGCGCGGCCGACGTAGGCGGCGACCGCCTCCTCCAGCCCGGCGAGGTCATGGACATAGGCGCCGAAGGCGCGCGAGCTCATGATCTGCTGCCTGGCTGGCGCCTCCTCGGGCCCGATGCAGGGCGTGCCATTGAGTTCGGCCGCGGTGCGCTCGAGCGTCACCGAGAACGCGCGCCGCAGCCATTTCGGGTCGGCGTCGCGCAGGGCCCTGGCGCTGCCGATGCCGAGGGCCTTCAGGCGCGGCGCGCCGCGATAGCCGACGCCCCACACCTCGCCGACGTCGATGCCGTCGAGCAGGGCGTCGAGCTCGGCGGGCGGGAGCGCGGCGAGGTCGCACACCCCGCCGAAGGCGGGCCGCTTCTTGGCGACGAAATTGGCCAGCTTGGCCAGCGTCCGGGTGGCGCCGAAGCCGACGCAGACGGGCAGGCCGAGCCACTGCCGCGCCTGCGCGCGGATGCGGCGGCCGCACTCGGCGCGCTCGCCGCCGGGGACGCCGTCCATGCCGAGGAAGCACTCGTCGATGCTGTAGACCTCCTGCTCGGGCGAGAAGCGGCCGAGCACGGCCATCATGCGCGCGCTCATGTCGCCGTAGAGGGCGTAGTTGGAGGAGCGGGCGACGATGCCGTGCCGCCTCGCCAGGTCGCGCAGGCGGAACCAGGGCGTGCCCATCCTGACGCCGAGGGCCTTCACCTCCTGGCTGCGCGCCACCACGCAGCCGTCGTTGTTGGAGAGGACGACGACGGGGCGGCCCTCCAGCCGCGGCTCGAAGACGCGCTCGCAGGAGACGTAGAAGTTGTTGCCGTCAACCAGGGCGAACACGGTGGGCCATCCCCCCAGCCCCCTTCCCCGGGAAGGGGGTGACGGTTGTTCGCAGGCTGCGCCTGCTCGAAAATGAAGAGGTCATTTCCCCCAATCTCTTTCGCATGGAAGGGGGTGGCGGTGGTTCGCAGGCTGCGCCTGCTTCGGGCGGGGCGGCATCATCGAACGCGCCGCACGATGGCGGTGACCACGCCCCACACCGCCAGCTCCTGGCCGTCCTTCAGCTCGATCGGCGCGTAGGCCGGGTTCTCGGCGACGAGGCGCACGCGGGCGCCGCGCCGCCACAGGCGCTTGACGGTGAGCTCGCCGTCGACCACGGCGACGACGATGTCGCCGTGGCCGGCCTCCAGCGCGCGGTCGACCACCAGCAGGTCGCCGTCGCTGATGCCAGCGCCGCTCATCGAGTGGCCCTGCACGCGCAGGAAGAAGGTCGCCTCGCGGTGGGCGACGAGATGCTCGTTGAGGTCGAGGCTGCCCTCGACGTAGTCGTCGGCCGGGGAGGGGAAGCCGGCCGGCACGCGCGAGAGCAGCAGCGGGCGGGACAGGCGCTGGGCGGAGAAGAAGGGGATCGGGATCATGCGGCTTCCGTGTCGAATGATCATTCGATGATAAGCCGGAATCGGGGTGATCGTGTTAACCCCTGTTTCGGCGTGGATTTTTGCCGGGCGCCGCGGTCGGCCGGGCGAGTAGAATCGGCGGATTCAACCAAAAAAAAGGAAAACGAGATGGAGCAGGCGCGATCGCTGCGATGGCAGGGCTGGGCGCGCGGCGCCGTGCTGGCGCTGGCGGCCTGGGCGGCGGCGGGCCCGGCCCTGGCGCAGGACATGGCCGGAGCCAGGGATCATCCGCTGCTCAAGCGCTTCGGCGGCAGCCACATCGTCGGCTACGAGGCGCGCAACTTCGACGAGATCGATTTCCAGACCTCGACCTACGCGGGCCACGACAGCCGATCGCGCGAGCGCCGCTACGCGGAGGCGCCGCTGCACCTCGAGGGCAAGCTCACGCGCTACTGGTACGAGGCGCCGGGCGACATCCGCTCCGTCGAGGTCTTTCGCAACTACGTCAACGACCTGGCGGCCAGCGGCTTCGAGACCCTCTACGATTCGAGCAAGGACGCCAAGGCGAAGAGCTGGCCCGCCTTCCTCGCCACCTTCAGCGACACCGGCGGGCGCGACTTCATCAAGAACACCCGCTCGCCCATGGTCTTCGTGGCCGCCGCGCAGAACACCATTCGCACCGGCACCTTCCGCAAGGGCAATGCCACCGTGCGCGTGATCGTGGTGGACTGGCCCAAGGAAGACAAGGTGTACAAGGCTCGGCAGGGCGCCTACATCGCGGTGGACATCCTCGAGGCCAGGGCCATGGAACAAAAGATGGAGGTGGTGAGCGCCTCGGAGATCGAGAAGTCGCTCACCGCCAACGGCAAGGTCGCCATCTACGGCATCCACTTCGACACCGGCAAGGCCGACATCAAGCTGGAGTCGAAGCCTTCCCTCGATCAGATCGCCGCCTTCCTCAAGGCCGACCCGAAGGCGAGGCTGCACGTGGTCGGCCACACCGACAGCGTCGGCGGCTTCGACAGCAACCTGTCGCTGTCGCGCCGCCGCGCCGAGGCGGTGGTGGCGGCGCTGATGAAGGACTACGGCATCGCCGCCGGGCGCCTGGTCGGCAACGGCGTCGCCTCGCTGGCGCCGGTGGCGAGCAACGCCACCGACGAGGGACGCGCCAGGAACCGCCGCGTCGAGCTGGTGCTGCAGTAGGCGGACCGGCGACCATGCGCGCGCTGAGAAACGCAGGGATCCTGCTGCTGTGCTGGCTGCTCGCCGCGGCGCCGGCCGGCGCCGGCACCGAGGTGCGCATCGTCGACACCTGGCCGCGTGGCGACGAGGTGACGGTGGCGCCGAACCAGACCTTCTACCTGCTGCTGGCCTACGACAGCGACCGCTCCGTGCACCTGTGGGCGCGGCCCTTCTGGCACGGCAGCGCGGTCGATGCCGGCTCGAATCCCTCGCGCCTCTACAGCGGCAGCGGCGAGGCGCTGGCCTGGTTCTTCCTGTGGCGGCCCGGCCAGCAGGTGGACGAGGTGCGCGTCACGGCGGGCGACGGCACGCGGGGCGGCTCGCAGCAGGTGGCCGTCTGGCGCGGGCGGCTGCGCGCCGAGGCCGGCGCGCGCGAGCCGCCGGACGCCCCCGAGTGGCTGGCGCAGCTGCGCGAGCGCGAGAGGGCCGCCCAGCGCGCGGACGACGAGCGGCGCATGAGCGAGCCGCTCTCGGCCGGCGACGCGGCGCTGGGCATGGGCTTCATGTGGACGGCGCTGGCGCTGCTGCTGATCGGCCTGGCGGCGCCCGCCTGGGCGCTGTGGCGCTGGCGCGGCGGCTGGCGCCTGCTGGCGGCGCTGCCGGCGCTGTGGATGGCCTTCGTCCTGCTGCGCATCCTGATCGGCGTCTGGATCGACCCAACCTCGCACAATCTGTGGCCGTTCGAGATCCTCATCAACGGCGGCGCCTGCGCCCTCGTCATCGGCGTGCTGAGGCTGCTGCGGCGCTTCATGGGGACGGAAGAGGAATGAGCGGCGCGCCGCATGCGCGGCCGCCGGCAAGGGGAGGATGAGCCGCCATGTTTCGGCAATTTCTGGTCTTCATTCATCTGGCCGGCGCCATCGTCTGGGTCGGCGGCATGTTCTTCGCCCACTTCTGCCTGCGCCCGGCCGCGCTGGCGCTGGCGCCGCCGCAGCGCCTGCCGCTGTGGGCGGCGACGCTCGGCGCCTTCCTGCGCTACACGGCGCTGGCCGTCGCGTTGCTCCTGGCGAGCGGCTTCACGCTGCTCTTCGAGGCGGGCTTCTCCCGGGCGCCGGCGGGCTGGCACGCCATGATGGGGGTCGGCCTCGCCATGAGCGCGATCTTCGCCTGGGTCTACGGCGCGCTCTATCCGCGGCTGCGGCGGCAGGTGGCGGCCGGCGCCTGGGCCGAGGCGGGCGCGGCGCTCGCCGCCATCCGCCGCCTGGTGACGGTCAACCTGGCGCTGTCGCTGGCGGCGATCGCCGCCGTCTTCTTCTTGCGCTGAGCCGGCCGCCGCTGCTTGCCGGCATGCGCGGAGTGCGCTATATTGGCAAGTAATCTATTACTTACCAGTTTGCCGCCATGCAGCCGATTCGTGCCCGCCTTTCCACCGAAGACCGCCAGGCCGAGATCGTCGACACGGTCCTCGACCTCTCCGCCCGCGCCTGTCCCGGAGACATCACGACGGTGGATATCGCCCGCTCCCTGGGGCTGACCCAGGGAGCCATCTTCAAGCACTTCCCGAGCAAGGATGCCATCTGGCTGGCGGTGATGGGCTGGGTCCAGTCGCATCTGCTGTCGGCCCTCGATGCGGCGGCGGCGGCGGCGCCGACGCCGCTGGAGGGCTTGCGGGCGGTTTTCATGAAGCATGCGGACTTCGTCGCCAAGCATCCGGGCGTGCCGCGCCTGATCCTCAACGAGCTGCAGAAGCCCCGCGACACGCCGGTCAAGCGCCGCGCCCGCGAAATGCAGGAAAGCTACCGCGAACTGGTCGTGCGCCTGCTCTCGGCGGCGGAGAAGCGCGGCGAGATCGCCGCCGGCCTCGACAAGCAGGGCGCCGCCACGCTGTTCATCGGCGCCCTGCAGGGCCTGATGCTGCAGGCCATGCTGGCCGGCAGCACGTCGAAGCTGGCGGGCGAGGCGCGGCGCGTTTTCGCGCTGTATTGCCACGCCCTGCGGGAGCCGTCATGAGATCCGCCAGATTGACTGGCCGTCGCGCGGGGCTGCTCGCGTTCGGCCTCGTCCTGATCGGCGCGTTCGGCTACGTCATCGCGCGCACCGGCCCCTTCGCGGCGCTGCATGTCACCGTGGTGGAAGTGAAGGAGGGCAGCGTTGCGCCGGCGCTGTTCGGCATCGGAACGGTCGAGGCGCGCCGGGCCTATCTCATCGGGCCAACCGCCGCCGGCCGCGTGCTGCGCGTGGCGGTCGATGTCGGCGAGGCGGTGAAGGCCGGGCAGATCCTCGCCGAGATGGATCCGGTGGACCTCGATCAGCGGACGGCGGCTCTCGACGCCTCGATCGCCCGCGCGGCCAGCGCCGTGGCCGCCGCCGAGGCGCAGCGGCGCGACGCCGAGGCGCGCCGCGCCGTGGCTTCGATCAATGCGCGACGCTATGCCGACCTCGGGGAAAGGCAGTTCGTCAGCCCCAGCGTCGTCGAGGCGCGCGAGCAGGAACGGACCTCCGCCGAGGCCGCGGCGGCCGCCGCCGCGGCGAACCTGGCGGCGGCCCGCCAGGACGGAGCGCGTCTGCGCGCCGAGCGTGACGGCCTGCTCCGGCAACGGCAGAACATCCGCCTGCTGGCGCCCGCCGATGGCCTCGTCACGGCGCGCGATGCCGAGCCCGGCTCGACCGTTGTCGCCGGCCAGCCCGTGGTGCGCCTGGCCGAACCGGCCAGCCTGTGGGTGCGGGCGCGTTTCGATCAGGGCCGATCGGCGGGACTGGCCGTCGGCCTGCCGGCGGAGATCGTGCTGCGTTCGCGGCCCGGACAGAAATTCTCCGGCAAGGTCGCGCGCCTGGAGCTGTTGAGTGACAGCGTCACGGAAGAGCGCATCGCCCAGGTCGCCTTCGACGCGCTGCCCGATGGCATCTCGCTCGGCGAACTGGCCGAAGTCACGCTGGCGCTCCCGGCGAGCGCGGCCGGACCGGTGCTGCCCAATGCCAGCATCCATCAGCGCGGCGGCCAGACCGGTGTCTGGCTGCTGCGCGAGGGCCGGCTCGCTTTCGTGCCGGTGCGGCTGGGCGACGCCGATCTCGCCGGCCGCGTGCCGGTGCGCGAGGGCCTGCGGCCGGGCGACCGGGTCATCGTGCACAGCGAAGGCGAACTGACGCCGGACCGCCGCGTCAGCGTCGTCGATGCCATCGCGGGGAAGGGGCCGTGATCAGCCTTGCCGGCCGGGACATCCTGCATTCCTGGGGCAAGTTCGTCTTTACCGGTGTCGGCCTGGGATTGCTCATCGGCGCCACGCTGACCATGGCCGGCGTCTACCGCGGCATGGTCGACGACGCCCGGGTGCTGCTCGATAGCAGCGGCGCCGATCTGTGGGTCGTGCAGAAGGACACGCTCGGCCCCTATGCCGAACCTTCCAGCGTTCGCGATGACGTGTATCGCGCCATCCTCGGCATGCCGGGTGTGTCGCGCGCCGCCAACGTCACCTACCTGACCATGCAGGTGCGGCAAGGCGAAAAGGATGTCAGGGTGATGGTCGTCGGCTTCGAGCCGGACGCGCCGGGCGCGCCCGGCCATCTGATTGCCGGGCGGCGGATCACGCGCAGCCACCATGAGGCCGTCGTCGACGAGAAAACCGGTTTCCGGCTCGGCGAGCGCATCCGCATCCGCCGCCAGGAATACACGGTGGTGGGGCTGACGCGGCGCATGGTTTCCTCCGGCGGCGACCCGATGATTTTCATCCCGCTGCGCGACGCGCAGGAGGCGCAGTTCCTCAAGGACAACGAGGCCATCGCCAACGAACGCGAGCGCACCGCGGCGAATCCGGCGCTCAACCGACCCGGCGTGCCCGGGCTGCTCGAGGCCATCCAGGCCTCGCAGACGAGCAGCCGCAGCGTCAATGCGGTTCTGGTGCGCGTGGAGGCCGGCCAGGACGCCGAGGCGGTGGCCGCGCCGATCCGTCGCTGGAAGCACCTCGAGGCCTACACGCGCGCGCAGATGGAGGAAATCCTGGTGGCCAAGCTGATCGCCACCTCGGCCAGGCAGATCTCGATGTTCCTCGTCATCCTCGCGGTGGTGAGCGCCGCCATCGTCGCGTTCATCATCTACACCATGACGCTGGGCAAGATCCGCGAGATCGCCGTGCTCAAGCTGATCGGCACGCGCAGCCGCACCATCGCCGGCATGATCCTGCAGCAGGCGCTCGGGCTCGGCCTGATCGGTTTCGTCGTCGGCAAGATTTCCTCGGCGCTGTGGGCGCCCTTCTTTCCGAAGCATGTCCTGCTGCTGCCAGCCGATGCCGTGCGCAGCCTTGCCGCCCTCATGGTCATCTGCGCCGTCGCCAGCATCCTGGCGATCCGTGCCGCCTTGCGCGTCGATCCGGCCACGGCTGTCGGAGGCTGAGTGGGCGGCCACGGCATCCGCATCGAGGGCCTGCGCAAGCGCTATGGCGAAGGCGATACCGCCGTCGACGCGCTGAAGGAAGTCAACATGACGGTGGCGCCGGGCGAGGTGGTCGGCCTGATCGGGCCCTCGGGCTCGGGCAAGAGCACGCTGCTGAAGTGCCTCGGCGCGGTGATCGAGCCGACGGCAGGGCACATGACGCTCGGCGACCAGGTCATCTACGACGACGGCTGGAAGATCCGGGACCTCAGGGCGCTGCGGCGCGACCGCATCGGTTTCGTCTTTCAGGCGCCCTACCTGATCCCCTTTCTCGACGTCACCGACAACATCGCCCTGCTGCCGATGCTGGCGAACCGGCCCAACAAGGAGGCGCGCGACCGTGCGCGGGAATTGCTCGATGCGCTCGATGTCGGCCATCGCGCCGGCGCCATGCCCTCGCAACTCTCCGGCGGCGAGCAGCAGCGCGTCGCCATCGCCCGCGCGCTGGCCAACCGGCCGCCGGTGGTCCTCGCCGACGAGCCGACCGCGCCGCTCGATTCCGAGCGGGCGCTGGCCGTCATCCGCATTCTCAACCGCATGGCGCGCCAGTACGACACCGCGGTGATCGTCGTCACCCACGACGAGAAGATCATTCCGACCTTCAAGCGCATCTATCACATTCGTGACGGCCGCACCCACGAGGAGGCCGGTGAGGGGCGGAAGGTGTAAAAATGGCCGCTGAGCGCCGCAGCCACGCCGGCGCAGCCATCGGCCAGCGTGAGGCGATACGGCGATCGTGGCAGGATATACTGCCAGAGGCCGGCTCCCGGCCGCCTGTTCCTTCCGGAGAGTGTTCACGATGAGCGAAAACCCGCAGATCTCATTCACCCTCGAGCAGCAGGAAGACTTTGCCTTCCTGCTGCGCTTCGACGGCGGCCTGGCGCCGCTGCTGGCGGACGAGCCGCCGCCGCTCGGCAAGGGTGCCGGTCCAAACCCGGAGCGCCTGCTGCTGGCCGGCATCGCCAACTGCCTGTCGGCCAGCCTGCTGTTCGCGCTGCGCAAGTACAAGAACCAGCCGGGCCGCATCGTCACCACCGTCTCGGCGAGCAACGTGCGCAACGCCGCCGGCCGGCTGCGCGTGGGCGGCGTCAAGGTCTCGATCCGCATCGACTCGCCCGCCGCCGAGCTGCAGCACCTCGAGCGCATCCTGGCGCAGTTCGAGGACTTCTGCGTCGTCACGCAGAGCGTGCGCGACGGCATCGACGTCGAGGTGCAGGTGCTCGACGCCAGCGGCGCCGTGCTGAAATAGCCCGGCGCGACGGCAACGGAGGAGAAAGCATGGACATCGGATTCATCGGCCTCGGCCTCATGGGCCGGCCCATGGCGCTCAACGTCGCCCGCGGCGGCCACGCCCTGCACCTGTGGGCGCGCCGCCCGGCCGCGCTCGAGCCCTTCGCCGGCAGCGGCGCGCGCAGCCACGCCAGCCCGGCCGAGGTGGCGAAGCACGCCGAGATCGTCGTCACCATGGTGGCCGACGCGCCCGACGTCGAGGAGGTGACGCTGGGCGAGAACGGCATCGCCGCCGGCGCCAGGCCCGGCCTGCTGGTGGTCGACATGAGCACCATCGCGCCGGCCGCCGCGCAGGACATCGGCCGCCGGCTGGCCGAGCGCGGCACCGACTTCCTCGACGCGCCGGTCTCCGGCGGCGACGTCGGCGCCATCAACGCCACGCTGTCGATCATGGTCGGCGGCAAGGCCGACGCCTTCGAGCGCATGAGGCCGCTGTTCGAGCTGATGGGCAAGAACATCGTCCATGTCGGCGACTGCGGCGCCGGCCAGGTGGCCAAGGCCTGCAACCAGATCGTCACCGGCATGGGCGTCGCCGCGGTGGCGGAGGCCTTCAACTTCGCCCGCAAGAGCGGCGCCGACGTGGCGAAGGTGCGCGAGGCGCTGCTCGGCGGCTTCGCCTACAGCACGATCCTCGAGAACCACGGCAGCCGCATGATCGAGCGCAACTTCAAGCCCGGCTTCAAGGCCTGGATGCACCAGAAGGACCTGCGCATCGTCATGCAGGAGGCGCACCGCCTCGGCCTGATGCTGCCCGGCGCGGCGGCGACGGCGCAGCTGTTCAACGCCATGGTCGGCTCCGGCCTCGGCGAGGACGACTCGATCGGCATGCTCAAGCTGCTCGAGCGCGTGTCGGAGGCGCGGCCATGAAGCTGGGATTCATCGGACTGGGCGTGATGGGGCGCCCGATGGCGCAGCACCTGCTGGCGGTGGGGCACGAGCTGCACGTCTACGCGCGGCGCGCCGAGGCGGCGCGGCCGCTGGTTGACGCCGGCGCCAGGGCCTGCGCCTCGCCGGCCGAGGTGGCGGCGGCGAGCGAGGTGGTGATCACCATGGTCACCAACGGCCCCGACGTCGAGCAGGTGGCGCTGGGCGAGGCCGGCCTGATCCACGGCGCGCGGCCGGGCATGGTGCTGGTCGACATGGGCACCATCCCGCCGGAGACGGCGCGCCGCGTCGCCGCGGCGCTGGCCGAGAAGGGCGTCGACATGATCGACGCGCCGGTCTCCGGCGGCGAGGCCGGCGCGAAGAACGCCACGCTGGCGATCATGGCCGGCGGCAAGGCCGAGGTGCTCGAGCGCGTGCGCCCGCTGCTGGAGACGCTCGGCAAGACCCTCGTGCACATCGGCCCGATCGGCGCCGGCCAGGTGGCCAAGGCCTGCAACCAGCTGATCATGGTGGCGGCGATCGAGGCGGCGGCCGAGGCGATGCTGCTGGCGCAGTGCGCCGGCGCCGATCCGGAGAAGGTGCGCCAGGCGCTCGCCGGCGGCTCGGCCGGCAGCCGCGTCATGGACATCTTCGCCGCGCGCATGACAGCGCGCGACTTCCGCGCCGGCGTCGAGGCGCGCCTGCACCACAAGGATTTCGGCATCCTGCTCGGCGAGGCGGCGACGCTCGGCGCGCCGCTGCCGGTGGCGGCCCAGATCTGGCAGCAGCTCAACGCCCTCATGGCGCAGGGCTGGGCGCGCGAGGACACCTCGGCCCTGCTCAAGGTTCTGGAGAGCGCCTCGCGGTGAGCCGCGCCGGCGGCCAAAGGCGACCCTTCGGCCGCCGGGTCTGAAAACCTCCCCGGCGCGACAGCTCTCCGCGCCGGGGAGGGCAGTGGCTGCGGGCCACTTCGCGAGACGCGCGGCAATGCTCGGCAGGCTCATCCCATGAGCCTGCCGTCAGGGACAATCGCATTACGACATCTGACGGTGAGGGGGAGTGGCCGACTACTTCGCACATAGCGCAAATTCGACCGGCGCATGGTGCCTGCTGCGAGAGGTCCTTGTCCGTCGCAGACGAATTGCTGTGGGCTTGCCGGGATTCCGTCC
Source organism: Pseudomonadota bacterium (assembly GCA_963205435.1). GTDB lineage: Bacteria > Pseudomonadota > Gammaproteobacteria > Burkholderiales > Rhodocyclaceae > Desulfobacillus. Next base: position 8,931 of record CAUJIV010000052.1, on the reverse strand, counting down.
CGGTGCGCTTGCGCCACAAGAGGCTTGGCCTTCTCAAGAACGGCGACCGCTCTCGAACGGGCGCCTCGCCGTCGATCGTGGCGCGAACGCAGCAGCGACAGGGTGTGCTGATGATCCAGCGCCGGAGGCAGCGCTGTCGAAGACGAGACAGGCGCGCAAGAAAATCAGCCGACTTCTTCTGATAAGCCGCTGGATCGATCACCATCCGTCTCGCATGCAACTGCCTTCGAACGGAACCTCTTGACGCGATTGAAGCGCATGCGGTGCGGATGGCCTGCAATCAGACCCCGGGGTGCAAAAACCCTGGCCCTGACGCACACGGCTCGGGACTACAATGACAAACAAAAAATGTCAAAAATGCCTTGGGAGGGGGGATTCACGATGGCTCGGTTGCCCTTGGCGCATATCAAGCAGGACGCAAATGGCGCATGGCACGAACACTTCCTCAATGAACATCTGGAAAGTGTAGCCGGACTCGCGGGTGATTTTGCCGAACCATTGGGCGGCAAGGAGTGGGCGCGGCTTGCCGGTTTCTGGCATGACTTGGGCAAGTATCAGCCAAAATTCCAACATTACATTCGGTCTGCCAGCGGATTCGACGCCCACGTCGAAACACTGCCGGGCAAGGTCAAGCATGCCATCGCCGGCGCCATTCATGCGGTAGATACGCTCGGTCTACGAGGCCGCCTGCTGGCTTACCTGATCGCCGGCCATCATGCCGGGTTGCCAGACTGGTTTCCGGAAAGCGGTGCCGCCATGTCGCAGGAAATGGCTTCGGAGCGCGAAACCCTCGCGGAAGCCAAGAATGGAGGCGCGGATGCCCGCCTGCTCATGCCGGATGTACGAACGGGCAATCCGCCGATTGTCAGAAAGGAGGAGCTCCACTTCTGGCTCCGTATGCTGTTCTCCTGCCTGGTGGATGCCGATTTTCTCGACACCGAACGTTTCATGGATTCCGGCAGGAATCGTCTGCGTGGCGGCTATCCGGACATCAGCGTGTTGCGGGCGGCATACGACCGGCATATGGCCACCTGCTTCGCCAATCCCGATACCGAAGTGAAACGTCTGCGCGAGAAAGTCCGCGAGGCTTGCCTGGCGCGCGCAAACGATGTAACAGGCCTTTTCAGCCTGACCGTGCCGACCGGCGGCGGCAAGACGCTGGCTTCCCTGGGGTTCGCCCTGCATCATGCCGAGCGGCACGGGCTGCGACGCATCATCTATGTCATTCCCTATACCAGCATCATCGAGCAGACGGCGGATGTGTTTCGCGGCGTGTTTTCCGGCCTCGACCCTGTTCCGGTCATCGAGCACCACAGCAATCTGGAGGTCGAGAACGAGACGCCCAAGAGCCGCCTGGCCTGCGAGAACTGGGACGCCCCTCTGGTGGTGACAACCAACGTGCAGTTCTTCGAATCCCTTTACGCAGCCAAGCCCTCGCGTTGCCGCAAGCTGCACAACATCGCCAATTCGGTGGTGATTCTCGACGAAGCACAGTTGCTGCCGCCGGAGCATCTCGCGCCGGTTCTCGATGCGCTGCGTCAGCTCATGAAATGCTACGGCGTCAGCATCGTGCTTTCCACCGCGACCCAACCGGAACTCGGCAGGGATCGCCTCGATCCCTTCGATCGCAGGTTGCTCGAAGGGCTGGGTGAGGCGCGGGAACTGGCGCCCGAACCGGAACGCCTCTTCAAACAGCTCGAGCGAGTCCGGATCGAACTTCCGGCCTCTCCGGAACGTCGTTACGGCTGGGACGAACTTGCCGGAGAGCTGGCGCAGCTTGAGCAGGTCTTGTGCGTTGTCAATCGCCGGGACGATGCCGAGGCAGCCTGGCGACGCCTGTCCGGGGATGCCATGCACCTGTCGGCACGCATGTGCGGAGCACATCGCGCCGAGGTGATCGATGCCATCCGCCGTCGTCTCAATGACGGCAAGCCGGTGCGGGTAGTGAGCACCCAACTGGTCGAAGCCGGTGTGGATCTCGACTTCCCCGTGGTGTATCGCGCCATGGCGGGACTCGATTCCCTTGCCCAGGCGGCGGGGCGCTGCAACCGGGAAGGGCGGCTGCCCGGGAAGGGCAGGGTCGTGGTGTTCAACCCGCCGAAACCCTCGCCGAGCGGGCTGCTGTTGAAGGCGGAACAGGCTGCCCAGAGAATTTTGGCCGACTCACCTGGTGAGCCTCTTGCCCTGGATAATTTCCGACGCTTCTTCGATCGCTTCTATGCCGTTGTCGGCACCGATGCGGGACGCCAATACGACAAGGCAGGGATCCTCGATCTGCTCAACCGGGATGCGGCGCAGGCGCAGTTCCAGTTTCGCACGGCGGCAGAACGGTTTCGCCTGATTCCGGATGAGGACCAACGACAAGTGTTTGTGCAATGGGGGGAGGGCGCGCAATTGATCGACCGCCTGAAATCTTTCGGTCCGAGCCGGGAGCTGATGCGCCGCCTGCAGCGCTATACCGTAACGCTGCATGCGCACCAATGGAAGAAACTGCTGGCGAGCCGTGATCTGGAAATGCATGAAGGCTTTTTTCTGCAGAAGACCGCGCTGCTTTATCACCCAACGCTGGGCCTGCTGCCAGAGGTCCCCGATTATGAACCGGAAAATCTGATGGCATGAAAGGGGGGGGTCTTGAAAAGCTATTGTCTGGAAGTATCCGCACCCTTCGCCTGCTTCACTCGCCCAGAGATGAAGGTGGAGCGAGTCAGTTATGACGTCATCACTCCTTCCGCGGCGCGGGCCGTGTTCGAGGCCATCCTGTGGAAGCCGGCGATCCGCTGGCACGTGCGCAAGATCGAGGTTCTGAATCCCATTCGCTGGATATCCCTGCGACGCAACGAAGTGGGTGCAGTCGTGCCGGCGGGCAGCGTAAAAAGCGCCATGAACAAGGGAGCGGGTGAATTGGCGCTCTATATCGAGGACGAACGCCAGCAGCGGGCGGGCCTGTTCCTGCGCGATGTTGCCTATCGCCTGCATGCCGACCTCGAAGTCCTGCCCCAGGCGGGAGAGAACAATCCGCCGCCCAAGTTCTGGGAAATGTTCGAGCGGCGCGCCGGAAAGGGCCAGTGCGTGAACCAGCCTTACCTCGGCTGCCGCGAGTTTGCCTGCGATTTCCGCCTGATGGCCGAAGACGGGTCGACAGCACCGATTCCCGATACCCGCGATCTCGGCTGGATGCTCCACGATCTGGATTTCGGGAATCCCGCCAATCCCAGGCCGCGCTTTTTCCGCGCCGAGCTGAAAAACGGAGTGCTGATGGTGCCCGACGCGGCCAGCCCGGGGGTACGGGGATGATCCTGCAGGCATTGAACGCATATTACGTCCGCAAAGCGGCCGCTCCCGATGGCGGCTTGGCTCCGGAAGGCTTCGAACCCAAGGCAATTCCTTTTGTTCTCGTGATCGACCGGAGCGGCCGCTTGATCCAGCTCGCCGACCGGCGGGAGAGAGAAGGCAAGAAACGCATAGCCAGAGTCGAGCTGGTGCCGCAGGGCGTGAAGAAGACATCGGGAATAGCCGCCAATCTGCTCTGGGATACGACCGAGTACGTGCTGGGTATCGACACCAAAGGCAAAGCGGAGCGTGTTGCGGAGCAGTCTGCGGCTTTCAGGGAGCGACTGCGCGGAGCGTTTGGTGAAGAACCGGAGGATGAGGGATTGCGTGCTGTTGTTCGATTCCTCGACTGGCAGCGCGCCGAGGCCGTCACAGCGCTGACAGCTCATCCGGCTTGGGCGGAGATCCTCGAGACCAATCCCCTGATGACATTTCAGCTCGACACGGATGCCGAACTGGTTTGTCAGCGGCCGGCGGTCATCGCCTTGCTCATGGCAAACAGCAGTCATGACGCGGCTGACGGGGTTTGTCTCGTCACGGGGAGCGACGACTCCATCGAGCGGCTGCACGCGCCGATCAAGGGTGTCCGGGACGCCCAGACTTCCGACGCGAACATCGTGTCTTTCAATCTGGGCGCCTTCAATTCATATGGAAAATCCCAGAGTTTCAATGCGCCGGTCGGCAAGCGTGCCGCCTTCGCTTACACCACCGCGCTGAACCATCTGCTCGCCAAGGGCTCGCGCCAGCGCGTGCAAGTGGGCGACGCCTCGACGGTGTTCTGGGCGGAGAAAGCCAGCGGCGCCGCATTCGAAGCGGCCTTCCTCGATTTTCTCGGTCCGCAGAGAGACGATCCCGATGCCGGTGTCCGGGCCGTCGCAAGCCTGTATCGCAGCATCCGCGACGGCCGTCCCTTCACAGCCGATGACGGCCAGCGCTTCCATGTCCTCGGCCTGTCACCGAATGCGGCCCGGATTGCCGTGCGTTTCTGGCATGTGGCGACCATTGCCGAACTGGGGGCAGCCTTCCGCCGCTACTTCGACGAGGTGGAGATCGTGCGGCCCTCCTATGAAGCCGGCGCGCCTTTGCCGCCGTACCGGCTGCTGGCGGTGACGGCGCTTCAGGCGAAGTCCGAAAATGTGCCGCCGAACCTCGGCGGTGATGTCATGCGGGCGATCCTGGCCGGCGGCCGCTATCCGGAAGCGCTGATGCAGGGAGCGCTGCGCCGCATGCGCGCCGAACGGGAGATTTCCTGGCCGCGCGCTGCCCTGCTCAAGGCTTATCTCATCCGCAACCTGAACGACAAGGAGATCACCGTGTCGCTGAATGAAAGCAATGCCGATCCCGGCTACCGTCTCGGCCGCCTGTTCGCCGTCCTGGAACGAGTGCAGGAGCGCGCTCAGGGAAGCTTGAACGCCAGCATCCGCGAGCGCTATTACGGGGCGTTTTCCGCTACGCCCGTGACTGTTCTGCCGCTGCTGTTGAAGCTGAAGAACCATCATCTCGCCAAGATCGCGAACCGGGGAGAGGTGGTCAACCTGGAGAAACTGCTGGGGACGATCATCGACGGTCTCGGCGACGTTCCGCCGCGTCTGTCGCTTGCCGGGCAGGCCCGCTTTGCCATCGGCTATTACCACCAGCGTCAGGCTTTCTTCGCCAAGCCGGACTCCGAAACCCTCGATCAACCCGCTGAATGAGGATCTCAACCATGAGTCTGAACAACCGCTACGACTTCGTTCTGCTGTTCGACGTGAAGGATGGCAACCCCAACGGCGACCCGGATGCCGGCAATCTGCCGCGCCTGGACGCCGAGACCGGCCATGGGCTGGTGACCGATGTATGCATCAAGCGCAAGGTGAGGAATTATGTGGGTCTGTCGCGCGGCGAGCAGCCGCCATATGAAATCTACGTCAAGGAAAAAGCCGTGTTGAATCGGCAGCACGAGCGCGCATATGTGGGCATCGGCAAGCCCGAGCTGCTCAAGGGCGAGGACAAGAAGCGCAAGGGAGGTGATGCCGTCGATGAAGCAAGGTTGTGGATGTGCAAGAACTTTTATGACGTGCGAGCCTTCGGCGCCGTGATGTCTACGGGCATCAACTGCGGTCAGGTGCGCGGTCCGGTGCAATTCACATTCGCGCGCTCGGTATCTCCGGTGGTGGCCCTGGAGCATTCCATTACCCGCATGGCCGTGGCGACCGAGGCGGAGGCCGAGAAGCAACAGGGGGACAACCGTACGATGGGCCGCAAATTTTCGGTTCCTTATGGACTCTACCGTGCCCACGGCTTCATTTCCGCCCACTTGGCCAAGCAGACCGGATTCGGCGAAGACGACCTCAAGCTGCTGTGGGAAGCCCTGGCTTCGATGTTCGACCATGACCGCTCCGCGGCGCGCGGCGAAATGACCACGCGCGGGCTCTATGTCTTCAAGCACCAGGGAGAACTGGGCGATGCGCCAGCCCATGCGCTGTTCGACCTGATCCGGGCGGAGCAGAAGAATCCGGATTCGCCGGCCAGGGATTTCGCCGATTTTTCCATCACCGTGCCACCTGCCGGCTCGCTTGAGGCGTTTCCCAGAGTGACGCTGGACCGCATCGTCGGCTGAAAGTCAGGCTTGTCGCACTTTTCTTTCTGTAGTCCATAGACTACAATAAGCCCGTGAAGCAGATCGTCACGAGTGAAATCTTCGACGACTGGTTCACGGGATTGCGGGATGCGCGGGCGAAAGCACGCGTGCAGGCGCGCATCGACCGGGCGCAACTGGGCAACTTCGGCGACAGCGAGCCGGTGGGCGAGGGCGTATCGGAGATGCGCATTCACTATGGGCCGGGCTACCGCGTGTATTACACCCAGCGCGGCCTCGAAGTTGTGATCCTGCTCGCGGGCGGAGACAAGTCTTCGCAGGCCAGGGACATCAGGAAAGCGCTGGAAACTGCGCGCAAGCTGTAGGAGGCGACGATGGCAAGGATCAAGCTGCGGCCGTGGGATTCGGCGGCGCACCTGAAGACGGGCGAAGACATGGCGTTCTACCTGGAGGCCTGCCTGGAGGAAGGCGATCCGGCGCTGATCACCCATGCGCTGGGCGTGATCGCCCGCGCCCGCGGCATGACGCAACTGGCGCGCGATACCGGGCTGTCGCGCGAGAGCCTGTATACGGCGCTCTCCGGCGAGGGCAATCCGGAATTCGCCACGGTCATGAAAGTGCTCAAGGCGCTCGGCTTCCGGCTGCATGCCGAACCGGTGCGCGGATGACTTGCCTGAAAACCGTTGGCCGGGCGGTTGCATGCCGATGAATGGCGATGGAACAGGATGAGTACATCCCGCTTTCCGCGCTTGAGCACTGGAGCTATTGTCCGCGTCAGTGCTGCCTGATTCACGCCGAGCAGGCTTTCGCGGAGAACATCCATACCCTGCGCGGGCAGGCGGTGCATGCGCGCACCGACGTGCCCGGTGTCGAAGGGGGCTACGACGGGCGCCGGATCGCCCGCGCCGTCCCTCTTTGGAGCGACGGGCTGGGTCTCGTCGGTAAATCGGATGTGGTGGAATTCTTGCCTGACGGCACGCCCTACCCGGTCGAATACAAGCACGGCAAGAAGCGCGAGAAACGCCACGACGACATCCAGCTTGCCGCCCAGGCGATTTGCCTGGAGGAAATGACCGGCAAGGCCGTTCCGCATGGCGCTATCTATCATGCCAGTTCGCGGAGACGGCGCGAGGTGGCGATTACCGTCGAACTGCGCGAGGCGGTGGCGACATGCGTGGCCGAAGTGCGCGCCGCCTTGCGGGAATGGGCTTTGCCGCCGCCGTTGAACGACCGGCGCTGCCGCGAATGCTCGCTGATCGAGCTGTGCCAGCCGGCCGTGCTGGCGGAGCGCGAAAAGCGGCGACTCCTCGCCGGATCGCTCTTCGATCCGAAGGCGGGGATCTGAATATGCGCACGCTGCTCAACACGCTCTATGTTACCACGCCCTGCGCCTACCTGCATCTCGATAACGACACGGTGCGTGTCGAAGTGGAACGGGAGACGAGGCTGCGCGTGCCGCTGCACCATCTGGGCGGCATCGTCGTCTTTGGCAATGTCCTGATTTCACCGGCCTTGATGCATCGCATGGCCGACCAGGGCCAGAGTCTCGTGCTGCTCGACGGCAACGGTCGCTTCAAGGCACGGCTGGAAGGGCCGGTGTCGGGCAACATTCTCTTGCGTCGCGCCCAGCATGCGAAGGCGAGCGATGGCGCATTCACGCTGAGAGTCGCATGTGCCTGCGTCGCCGGCAAGCTGCGCAACAGCCGGCAGGTGCTGCTGCGCGGCGCGCGTGAGGCGAAGAGCGAGCCGGACGAAAGGGTTCTTTCGCGCGGCGCCGAGGATCTCGCCGCCGCCTTGCGGGCGCTCCCCGGCGCGGAGAATCTCGATGCGGTTCGCGGCATCGAAGGCGAGGCCGCGCGACAGTATTTCGGCTGCTTCAACAGTCTCGTGCGGGCCGATGCGCGGGAGGCGTTTGCGTTCGATGGGCGCACGCGGCGGCCGCCGCGCGATCGGATGAACGCGCTGATGTCGTTTCTCTATGCGATGCTGATGAACGACTGCCGCTCGGCGATCGAGGCCGCGGGGATGGATCCGCAGCTTGGCTTCCTGCACGCCGTGCGGCCGGGGCGCGCGGCGCTGGCGCTGGATCTGATGGAGGAATTCCGCCACCAGGCCGACAGATTGGCGCTCTCGCTGGTCAATCGCGCCCAGGTGCAGGCGGACGATTTCACGCTGCACGAGGGCGGCGGCGTTACCCTGTCCGAACAGGCACGCAAGACGGTCGTCGTTGCCTGGCAGGAACGAAAGCAAGAGGAACTCTCCCATCCTCTGCTGGAGGAGCCCGTGCCGCTGGGAATACTGCCGCAATTGCAGGCCCGGTTCCTTGCCCGCGCGTTGCGCGGCGACATGGACGAGTATCTGCCTTTCCTGGTGAGGTGAGCCATGCTCGTGATCGTGTGCTACGACGTGAATACCGAGACGCGCGCCGGCCGCAGGCGCTTGCGCCGCGTGGCGCGTGCCTGCGAAGGGGTTGGCCAGCGCGTGCAGAAGTCGGTGTTCGAGTGCCAGATCGACCTGATGAAAATGGAAGAACTGGAGCGGCGCCTGCTGGCAGAAATCAAGCTCGAGGAGGACAATCTGCGCCTGTACCGGATGCCGGACACGCGCGGATGCGAAGTGCGGCAGCATGGCGTTTTCCGGGCAACGGATTTTCAAGGCCCGCTCGTCGTGTAGGGTTCGATGCGGCGCGAACCTGAAGCGGCGACAGCATGCGCAAGAGGTTCGCGCTTGAGGCAAGTGATTGAATTATCAGGCCGGCGAAAGCCGATCGGGTTGATTGATGGGTCGTGGAAAGATGTTCGAGCGGTGGTTCGCGCAAAGCGGACCAGAATTTCCATGAATTCCGCCTGTTACGCGCGAACAGTTGCGCCCCCCGAATTCGGGGGGCGAGGATTGAAACTCCTTTCAACAGTGACAACAGCGCCTCTTGCATCTGGTTGCGCCCCCCGAATTCGGGGGGCGAGGATTGAAACATGACTGAGGTGTTGATGCAGCGATCGCACGCGCAGTTGCGCCCCCCGAAT
>CAUJIV010000051.1 GCA_963205435.1 Pseudomonadota bacterium | reverse complement strand
AGCACGGCTTCGGCCTCTGGCTGGGCGGAGCCGCGGCCGCCCTGCTGCTGGCGGGCGTCGGCCTGGCCTTGTATCAACTCAACGAACGTCCCGCGGTGGCCGAGCCGCCATCCGCGCCGGCTCCCGCTTCCCCGGCCGCCGCTTCCCCGGCCGCCGTCGAACCGGCCCCGGCCAACCCGCCCGCAACGCAGGCCGGCAACCCGGGCGCGGCCGCGCCTGCACCTTCCGCCCCCCAGGCCGCGCCCGTCGAAGCGCCGCCGCAGGCTTCAGCACAGGACCCGAAGGCCTCTTCCCCGCCGGCTCCACCGCGCCTGGGGCCGCTGACCCGGCAACGCCTGGAGGAAACCCAGAAGTGGCTCGAGACGGCCGATGGCACCCGCTGGTTCGTCCAACTGCTCAGCACCGATGCCGACAGCGCGGCGCAAGTCGAGCGCTTCCTGGCCAATGCCGCCAGGGCGGACTATGCCGAGCCGATTCGCGTCTATGCGGCCGAGAACAAGGGCGTGCGCCGCCTCGGCATCATCCATGGCGAATACCCCTCGCGCGCGGCAGCCATGCAGGCCATCAACGCCCTGCCGGCCCCGCTCAAGGCGCATGGCCCCTACCCCCGTCAAATCCGCCGATTGCGGGATTGACCCGATCGAAAAAGCCGTATCCATTGGATAATTAAATCAGCTAGTTGCAATTTATAGTTAATGTGCTATGCTCGAAACGCCCGACTTTGAGTGGGGGAAATCATATTGTGGCTCGCCATGACAAGTAGAACGACGATCGTCCCGCTGCTCGCAGCGACCCTGCTGGGGGCGTGCAGCGCCCCCCAGCCCAAGCCACCTTCGAGCGGGCACATCGACGCCAACAGCGCGCCAGCGGCCAAATCGAACATACCGCAGCCGGTCCAGCAAACGGTCGCCGTTCCGAAGCCCAGGCCCGCCGCCAAGGCCGAGACCTACAGCGTCGTCGTCAAGGACGTCAAGGTCGAGGAACTGCTCTTCGCCCTCGCCCGCGACGCCAAGCTGAACGTCGACATCCATCCCGGCATCCGCGGCACCGTCACGCTCAACGCCATCGACCAGACCCTGCCGCAACTGCTGAACCGCATCGCCAAGCAGGTGGACATGCGCTTCGAACTCGACGGTCCCAACCTGGTGGTGATGCCGGACACGCCCTACCTGCGCACCTACAAGGTGGACTACGTCAACATGTCGCGCGACACCGCCGGCAACGTCGCCATCAACACCCAGATCGCCTCAATCAGCCCGTCGGCCAGCGGTACCAGCGCCGGTACCGCGACCGGCGGCAACGTCTCCTCGACCAAGGTCGACAATTTGGCCAAGAATCGCTTCTGGGAGACCCTGGAACAGAACATCAAGGACATCCTGCGCGAAACCGACAAGGAGATCATCGTCAAGCGCCGCGTCGCCGAAGGGCAGGAACAGGCCGCCGCGGCGGGAGCGGCGGCCCAGCCGGGCGCCGTCGGCGCGGGAACCGGAACCTCCGGCGCGCCCACCCAGATTCAGGTCCAGGTCGCGCCGCCGCAACAACCATCCACGGCCGCCAAGGAATACGAGACCCTGCAGGCCGCCTCGGTCATGGTGAACCGCGAAACTGGTTTCCTGATGGCACGCGCCACCTCGCGCCAGCACGAAAAGATCCAGGAATTTCTCGACAAGGTCTTAACCTCGGCAAGACGTCAGGTGCTGATCGAGGCCACCATCGTAGAGGTTCGCCTTAGCCAGAATTATCAACAGGGCATTGACTGGCAGTACTTCAATCAGGGCGCTGCTGGACGCGCTCTCGGCCAGGGCGGCACGACACGTAGCTTTAGCGTCAACCCAACCACTGGTGCTTTCGAAGCCACGACAACCACCTCGACCCTGCCTTCCGCAGTTGGTAACACCCTGTTCAGTCTGGCCTTCCGCCGCGGCGATTTCCTCACTGCGATCAAACTGCTGGAGAACTTCGGTACTTTGAAGGTTCTCTCCAGTCCAAAGATTTCAGTACTGAACAATCAGACCGCCATCCTAAAAGTGGTGGACAACATTGTCTATTTCCAATTCAAAGTTGACACTACGCAGGGGCAAACCACCACACTTACGAACGTAACCACTACGCCACAGTCGGTAGCCGTTGGTCTGGTCATGAGCGTCACGCCACAAATTAGCGAAAACAACTCCGTTCTCCTGAACGTTCGACCAACAATCTCGCGCTCTATTGGAGAAGGCAAAGCGGATCCGAACCCCCTCATCCCTGCGGGTAAGTCAAATATTGTTCCTGAAATCCAAACACGCGAGATGGAATCTGTCATGAGCGTCAACAACGGTGACATCGCCGTGCTCGGCGGCCTCATGCAAGACTCGGTAGATAATACCGACGACGCCGTACCAGGTGTCTCTAAGATTCCCATTTTTGGCAACATCTTCACGCACCGTAAAGACCGCAGCTCAAAAACTGAACTTGTGATCTTTCTGCGCCCAACTGTAATTAAAGATTCCAGCATCCAGGGCGACTACGGCAGCTTCCGCAGCCATCTGCCACGTGACGATTTCTTCGAGAACAAGGGCGGGCTGCAGCCGGTGCCCGAATTCAACGCGGGAGGCAATCCGCAGTGAGCCTCCTGATGGACGCGCTGAAGAAGGCCGAGGAGGCCAAGCGCCTGTCCGAAGCGGCGGCGAAGGCCGAGCCGCAGGCACAGCCTCCCGCCGG
>CAUJIV010000050.1 GCA_963205435.1 Pseudomonadota bacterium | reverse complement strand
AACTGCGCCTGCCAATATGTTCCGATGTCAGCCAGCTGTCCTTCGATAGACGGAACACGCTGGTCCTGACCAATCGGTCGTTGATGCCGAGGGGCTTGACGAGCTTGATGAAGCTGCCCAGCCACACCGAGCCGCCATGGGAAGAAATGGCATCTCCGTAGATCGTGATGATCAGGGAGTTGGCGCGCATGGGCCTTTCGCGCAAGAAGTCCTCGATCCATTGGCTGACGAACCGGCTTTTCATGAGTTTTCGCTGGAATCCCGTTTTTGTTCCGTGCCTGGAGGTTGCTTTTGCGGGCACGACGTATGAATAATGATACCAATTGTTGCCAAGGTTGGTAACGAGTGAATCAATTTTGAAATTGACCGGTTCTATTGTTTTGCGACAAATCGGGCGTGAAGTTTCCGGCGTGGCAGGATTTTTTCGCGAAAGGTTTTCTTGACGCGCCTGCTGGATTTGAATAAAATCGCTTTTCTTATCGGGCGCGGGGTGGAGCAGTCTGGCAGCTCGTCGGGCTCATAACCCGAAGGTCATAGGTTCAAATCCTATCCCCGCAACCACGAATTCATGAATAAGGCCAAACAGTTAGCGCTGTTTGGCCTTATTTCTTTGGCATGACGGAATGCTTCGGGTTCAATCTGTGACACATCTGTGACAGGTTTTGTGGCAGGTCTGTGACAACCCAACCAAGGGTGTCATTTAACCTTGCCGCGATTCTGACCTTCGGTCTTCTTCGTGTTGTCACGGACCACCTTTTCACCCGGTGGCCCATCAGGAATGTGCTCTGCGAGTTGGCTGAGCGAGCAATCGAGGTAGTTGCACAACCTATCTAGGGGTGTTAGGAGTTTCTAATCTGTCCGGTTTTGTAGCACGCAATCTGTCCGGTTGTCATATTGCCCCCAAGGGGGTGCGAGATGAGGCGGACGGAGCTGCTACAGGAGATCCGGAAGATGAGGTTCGAAGAAGCGTATGAGGGATGGAACGGGGGGCGGTTGAGCCAGGCGGAAGCGGCGCAGATGCTGGGCATGTGCGAGCGCAGTTTTCGGCGGCATTTGGTTCGCTACGAAGCGGAAGGGCTGGAGGGTCTGATCGACAAGCGGCTGCGGCAGGCTCTGAGCCGACGCGCGCCGGCCGACGAGGTGGCTGCCCTGGTCGATCGCTACCGAGACCGGCACAAGGGCTGGAACGTCAAGCACTTCCACAGCTGGTACCGGCGCAGCGGCGGCAAGCGGAGCTACAGCTGGGTCAAGCAGCGTCTGCAGGAAGCGAATCTGGTACCCCGGATGCAGAAGCGCGGCGCGCACCGCAAGCGGCGGGTGCGCAGCCCGGTCGTGGGCATGATGATCCACCAGGACGGCAGCCGGCATGAATGGGTTGCCGGTCAGGAGTGGGACCTGATCGTCACCATGGATGATGCGACCGGCGAACACTATTCGATGTTCTTCGTCGAGGAGGAAGGCACGGCGAGCAGCTTCCGTGGCGTGAGGGAAGTGATTGCCGACCACGGTTTGTTCAGCTCGTTCTACAGCGACCGAGGCACGCACTACTGGATCACGCCGGAGGCGGGCGGCAAGGTCGACAAAGGCAAACTTACCCAGTTTGGCCGCGCCATGAAGCAGCTGGGCATCAGCATGATCCCGGCCTACTCGCCGGAGGCGCGAGGGCGCTCGGAGCGGGCCTTTGGTACGCACCAGGGGCGCCTGCCGCAGGAACTGGCGCTGGCTGGCATCACGAGCCTGGCCCAGGCCAATGAGTACCTTGCCAAGGTCTATTTGCCGGCATTCAACGCCGAGTTTGCCCAGCCCGCCATGGAGGAGGGGTCGGCCTTCGTGCCGTGGGTCGGCGCCAGCCTGGACGACATCCTGTGCGAACAGTACGAACGCACGGTGCGCAGCGACAACTGCGTTCACTTTGACGGACTGGTCCTGCAGATTCCGGCGACCCGGCATCGCTGCCATTACGTCAAGGTGAAGGTCCAGGTGAAGCGCTACGCCAACGGCGCGATGGCGCTCTTCCACGGGCCGCGGGGGCTGGCCTACTTTGCACCCGATGGCACGCCGATCACGGAGGACTTGCGACAGGCTGCCTGAACCGTCCGCCAGGCACGCCGTCGAGGGCGGGAAGCGGCTCCGGGCTACGCCCTGCGCCGCTTCCCGCCCTCGATAGAAAAAGCGGACAATTCACGTGCTACAGAACCGGACAGTTCTAAAAACCCGCAACATGTTCCGCAGCCGGCCTTGACAGAAATATAAGAAAATACTAATATTCGCCCATGCCAAGCAAATCCCTATTTCTGCTGCTCGCCGCCGTCCTGCCGGGACTGACTTTCGCCCAGGGCGCGGCGCCCAGTGCCACCCTGGCCACGGCGACCGTCGAGCTGCGCGAGATCGAGCTGACCTATCCCGCCGAGGCCGTCGTCGAGGCGGTGAAGCAGGCCGTCATCGCCGCCCAGGTGCCGGGCCGCGTGGTCGAAGTGCGCGCCGACGCCGGCGATGCGGTGAAGCAGGGCCAGCTCCTCATGCGCATCGACGCGCGCGAGGCCGCCGAGGGCTACGCCGCCAGCCAGGCCACGCTCGCCAACGCGAAGGCCAATTACGAGCGCACCAAGAATCTGCACGCGCAGAAGTTCATCAGCAAGGCCGCCCTCGACAAGGCCGAGGCCGAGTACAAGGCGGCGCAGGCCGGCACCGGCGCCGCGGGTGCCGCCGCCAGCCACGCCAGCATCGTCTCGCCGCTGACGGGCTTCGTCGCCCAGCGCCACACCGAGGCTGGCGAGATGGCCGTGCCGGGCAAGCCGCTGATCACCGTCTACGATCCGAAGGGCCTGCGCGTCAGCGCCAGCATCCCGCAGTACAAGCTCGCCGAAGTGCGCGCCAACCTGCGCGCCAAGGTCGAATTCCCCGAGAGCGGCAAGTGGCTCGACGCGGCCAAGGTCGAAGTCTTTCCCGCCGCCGACCCGCGCACCCACTCCGTGACGGCGCGCGTGTATCTGCCCGACAACCAGCCCGGCATCATCCCCGGCATGTTCGCCCGCGCCCACTTCGTCACCGGCAAGGCGAAGAAACTGCTGGTGCCCGCCGCGGCCGT
>CAUJIV010000049.1 GCA_963205435.1 Pseudomonadota bacterium | reverse complement strand
TGGCGCACAAAAAGGGCGACGTGATCGTGCGCCTGTCGACCGACAACGGCGAATACCAGGCCCAGGGCGCCTACGGCAAGGACACTTTCGAGGAGCCGCAGCTGCGCGCCTGCCTGCGCGGGCGCAGCTACCGTTCGCGCCTGTACTCGCCCGAACGCCTGCTCTACCCCATGAAGCGCGTGGGCGCGCGCGGCGAACACAAGTTCAAGCGCATCAGCTGGGACCAGGCCCTGGACGAAATCGCCCAGAAGATGGTGCAGTTGAAGAAGGACTACGGCCCGACGGCCTTGCTGGACCAGAGCTACGCCGGCGCCAGCTATGGCGTGCTGCACAAGAGCGACCAGATCGAAGGGCTGCTCGGGCGCTTCATGGGGATGTTCGGCTGCCGCACCAATTCCTGGTCGGTGCCCTCCTACCAGGCCACCACGTTCTCCAGCCGCGTGACCTTCGGCACCATCCAGGACGGCAACGAGGACGACACCTTCGCGCACAGCAAGCTGATCATCATGTGGGGCTGGAACCCGGCCTACACCTTCCACGGCGGCAACACCGTCTATTACATGCGGCTGGCCAAGCAGCGCGGCTGCAGGTTCGTGCTGGTCGACCCGCAATACACCGACTCGGCCGCAAGCTACGACGCCTGGTGGATTCCCATCCGGCCGGGTACCGACGCCGCCATGCTGGCCGGCATGGCGCACCACGTCTTCGCCAACGGCCTGCAGGACCAGGCCTTCATCGACAGGTTCGTGCAGGGCATGGATGCCGGCACCATGCCCGACTGGGCCAAGGGCCGCGAGAACTTCAGGGACTACATCCTCGGCGCCTCCGACGGCATGCCGAAGACGCCGGAATGGGCCGAGAAGGTCTGCGGCGTCGGGGCCGGCGACATCCGCAAGCTGGCGCAGATGTACGCCACGACGAAACCGGCGGCGCTGAAGGCCTCCTGGGCCCCCGGCCGCGCCGCCCACGGCGAGCAGTACAGCCGCATGGCGGCGGCGCTGCAGGCGATGACCGGCAACATCGGCGTGCTCGGCGGCAGCGCCGAAGGCGTCGGCAAGGGCTGGCAGGCCGAGGGGGTCGCCTATCCCCACGACGAGCACGCCAACATCTGGTTCGCCTCGATCAAGTCCGACCGCTGGGCGCACTGCGTGCTGAACTATCCGAACGTGAAGCGCGAGGAGGTCGGCCTGTGGCCGCGTTCGGACAAGCTCGACGGCGTCATTCCCGACATCAGGGCGATCTGGTGGCACGGCTCCGACTGGTTCAACCAGCTGCCCCACATCAACAAGGAAATCGAGGCGGTCGGGAAGCTCGATCTCGTCGTCTGCCAGGACGCCACCCTGACGCCCTCGGCGCAGTGGGCCGACGTACTGCTGCCGGTCGCCACCCATTTCGAGCGCCATGGCGTGGCGCTGCCCTGGTACAAGGGCCATTACTACATCCACCGGCCGAAGGTCATCGCGCCGCTGGGCGAATCGAAGACCGACTTCCAGGTGTTCACCGAGCTGGCGTATCGCCTGGAAAGGCTCGACCCCGCGCTGAGGGACTTCGGCAGGCGCTACAACCCGCGTGCGGATCGCGGCTACTTCGAGGATCCGGACGAGGTCGACGAGGCCTACCTCGCCGCCTGGTGGCGCGACAAGGTACAGGCGCGCCAGGGCGTGTCGATGTCGTGGGAGGAGTTCAAGCGGCGCGGCGTGTACAAGTTCGAACTCGTCCAGCCGCTGGTGGCCTTCCGCGAGCAGATCGAGCAGGGCAAGCCGTTCCAGACGCCTTCCGGCAAGATCGAGATCTTCTCGACGACGCTAGCCAGGGTCACCGACTGGACGAAGACGCAATGGGGCCGCGAGATTCCTGCCATCCCGAAATGGATCGAGCCCTTCGAATCCCTCAATCACCCGCTGGCGCAGACCTACCCCTTCCACATGATCACGCCGCATCCGCGCTGGCGCACCCATTCGATCTTCCATGACATTCCCTGGCTGAGGGAAACCTACCAGCAGGAGATCACGCTCAACGCCGCCGATGCGCGACGGCTCGGCATCCGCACCGGCGACATGGTCGAGGCGTGGAACGCCCGCGGCCGCATCGTGCTGCCGGCCTATGTCACCGAGCGCTGCATGCCCGGCGTGGTGGTGGTGCACGAGGGCGCCTGGATGGACCGCGACGAGGCGGGCGTCGACCGCGCCGGCAACCCGGACTTCCTCACCCTGGACGAGCCCTCGCCGGCCGGCGCCTTCGCCTACAACACCATCCTGTGCAACGTGAGGAAGACCGGCCTCGCGCACCGGCCGGGCTGGGACGCCCGGGCCGCTTCCCGTTCGCACGTCTTCCGGCGGGATTACTGAGATGCCGAAGAAGCTCGACAGGGCCGAGGTGAGGCGCGCGCTCGAACGCAAGGTGGCGCAGGCCCGCCGGCCGGTGGCGCCGAAGGAGCAGCTCGGCTTCATCCACCACAACGTCGATTGCATCGGCTGCCGCTCCTGCGAGATCGCCTGCAAGGACAAGAACGATCTGCCCGCCGGCCCGCGCCTGCGCCGCGTGATGTATGTCGAGGGCGGCAGCTTCCCCGAGGTGTATGCCTACAAGCTGAACATGTCCTGCAACCATTGCGCCGAGCCTGCCTGCCTGCCGGCCTGCCCCTCGGGCGCCATCTGGAAGCGGGAGGACAACGGCGTGGTCGACATCGACTCGACGCTGTGCATCGGCTGCCGCCGCTGCGAGGCGGCCTGTCCCTACGGCGCGCCGCAATGGGACCCGCTGGCCGGCGTCGTCAAGAAGTGCAACCTGTGCATCGATGAGTTGGAAGCCGGCCGCAAGCCCTACTGCGTCATGGCCTGCATGATGCGCGTTCTCGACATCGGGCCAATCGAGCAACTCGCCGCTGGCAGCTGGCAGACTCCGGCGCTCGCCCCGGGCGAGAAGCCCGTGCGCCGGGTGAAGGACATGGCGGATCCCGCGCTGACGCGGCCGTCGATCGTCTTCGTGCCGCACGGCAAGGCCAGGGTCGACGGGGAGGCATGATGCGGCTGCCCGTGGAAATCGCCGAAGCCCTGGCCGAGGACGCCGGCATGCTCGCCGCGCTGCACGACCGCGAGCTGACACCCGGGGCGATCGCCGCCTTGCTGGAGGCCGGCTTCCCCGCCAACCTCGGCCTGCTGCCGGCGAACGACGCGGCGCGCGCGGCGTGGCGGAAGATGGCGGCCGCGCTGCCGCGAAACGCCGATGGCGCGGCGCTCGACCTCCTCGCCGCCGACTACGCGGCGATCTACCTGACTGGCGCCTTCGGCGCCTCGCCCTGCGAATCGGTCTGGCTCGACGAAGACCACCTGGTCTGCCAGGCGCCGATGTTCGCCTTGCGGGAAATCTATGCGGCGGCGGGACTGGCTGCGGAAAACTGGCGAAGGCGGCCTGACGACCATCTGGTGCTGCAGCTGCTTTACATCGCCCATGCCCTGCGGCGGGCGCTGGAACCGGATGACTGGCGACGCCTGGCGGCGCTGCTCGACGGGCACCTGCTGCGCTGGCTGCCGGGCTTCGCCGAGCGGGTCGGCCGGCGCGCCAAGGCGCCCTTCTACGCCGCGCTGGCCGGGCTCACCCTGCTCTGGTGCGAGCAATTGCGCGACCTGCTCGCGGATTTCCTCGGCGAGGCGCGGCCGCCTGCCGTCGAGGCTGGCGCAGGCGCCGGGCCGGGCGAACGGGACGGGGGCGGGGCGCGCCCGACCGCCTGGCGGCCGGGCGCGGGTCCGGGCTGGTAAGCTTGCAGGCGTGAGAAACGCCGCGATCTCTTTTTTCCTGATTCTCCTTCTGGCGAGCGGCAGCGCCCAGGCCGCCCCGCCGATCGAGCTGGCCGCCGGCATGCACCGTATCGAGGCCGAGGTGGCGAACACGCCCGGCGATCGCGCCACCGGCCTGATGAACCGCGCCGCGCTGCCGCCGCAGCGCGGCATGCTGTTCGTCTTCCCCGAGGCCGGCCTGCAGTGCTTCTGGATGAAGAACACGCTGATCCCGCTCAGCATCGCCTTCCTCGATGACGAGGGCCGCATCGTTCACATCGCCGACATGCAGCCGCAAACGCTCGAGAACCACTGCTCGCCGAAGCCGGTGCGCTTCGCCCTGGAGATGAACGCCGGCTGGTTCAGCCGCCGCGGGCTGGCCGCCGGCACCCGCATCGGCGGTCTCGGCCAGGCGCCGCCGGCGCATTTCTGAAGCGCCATCCGCTGCCGGGTGCGCCGCCGGCGGCAGGCGGGACAGGCCTTCGCGCAGCAGGGTCTTTGCCGCGTTTTCGAGGGCGGTCGATGCGCCGTGTCTGGCTTCGGTATTGCCGCGGGAGCTATAATCGCCGCATCCTTTCGACCCGACACAATGGAGGCTGTCATGGCACGCATCGTCAAGCACACCGCGCAGGGACCCTACAAGCTGGAATGCGGCGGCGAGGATAAATACATCTGCCGCTGCGGGCTGTCCAAGAACCAGCCCTTCTGCGACGGCTCGCACAAGCTGACCAACGGCGAGGAGGAAGGCAAGCTCTACTGGTATGACGATGTCGGCAATCGCCACGAGAGCGCGGACGGCTTCGCCGGCATCCGCCAGAACTGAGGCGGGCAGCGCGCATGGCGGTGCATGAAGTCAGGCTGCGGAGGAGCGAGACCGTCGCCGAAGGAACGATGGCCTTCCATCTTTCGCGCCCGCAGGGGTTTTCGTTCCGCGCCGGACAGTCGCTGCTGCTCGGCCTGATCGATCCGCTGGAGACCGACAGCGAGGGCGACCGGCGCACGTTCACCATCGCCAGCGCGCCGCACGAGGCCGACCTGATGGTGGCGACGCGCATGCGCGACACGGCCTTCAAGCGCGTGCTGAAGTCGCTGCCGGCCGGCGCCGCGCTGACCATCGACGGCCCCAACGGCAGCATGGTGCTGGAGGAGGACGCCAGCCGGCAGCTGGTCTTCCTCGCCGGCGGCATCGGCATCACGCCTTTCCGCTCGATGATCCTGCACGCCGCGCACGAGCGCCTGCCGCAGCGCATCCTCCTGCTCTACGGCAACCGGCGGCCGGAGGACGCCGCCTTCCTCGCCGAGCTGCAGGAGGTCGAGCGGCGCCACGCCAGCTTCCGCCTCGTCGCGCTGATGTCGGAGCCGGAGAAGTCGTCGCAGGCCTGGAGCGGCGAGACCGGGCGCGTCGATCGCGCGCTGATCGAGCGCCATGTCGCCGACCCGCAGAAAGCGATCTACTACTTCGCCGGGCCGCCGCCGATGACCATGGCCATGCACGCCATGCTCGAGGAACTCGGCGTCGGCGAGCCCTCGATGCGCTACGAGGAGTTCTACGGCTACTGAGCCGGCGGCGGCCGCGCGCCGCCGGAGTTGAAGCCGGCTATTCGCGTGTCTTCGCCACCTTGACCTTCCAGGCCTCGGGTCCCGACTCGAGGTATTCCCAGATGAAGGGCTGGCGGCTCTCGGCCTCGATCTGGTAGTAGAGCGGCTTCGGGTCGTGATCGTTGGTGAAGATGAAGGCCTCGCCCGGCTGCAGCGCGTCGAAGGTCTGGAAGACCATGTCGTGGCGCTGCGCCGGCGGGTAGGGCCGGATGTCGAAGTCCTTCACCACCCTGGCGCCGGCGGCGAGGCTGCCGCCCTTCGCCTTCTTGGTGATGTGCACGACGTATTCGCCCGGCTCGCTCTTCTTCACCACCCAGTCGAACTGCCCGGCCAGCTTCTCGTCGAGCTTGTCGCGGATCGCCTGCGGGTCCTGCGCCGCGATGATTTCCATGGTGTGGCCTTCCTCCATCATGCCGTAGCGGTGGAAGACGACGTAGTTGAGATCCTGGTCCTCGATCTTGCGCAGGTCCATCAGCGTCGAGATGTCGGTGAACTCGCGGCCCCGGGAGGCCTCGGTGCGCGTCACCTTCACCTTCCAGTCGACGCCGCCGCGCTGCAGGTATTCCCAGCCGACGACGTCGCCGTGGATCGAGCGGAACTCGTAGTAGAGCGGCAGCGGGTCGTGGTCGTTGATGAAGACGAAGCTGTCGCCGACGGGCAGATCCTTGAACATCTGCAGCAGCATCTTGTGCCGCTCGATGGGGATGAACACGCGCACGTCGAGTGCTTCGGCTTGTCCAGGCGCATTTGCCATGATGTCGTTCTCCAGAGTCGGTTTTCCGCGGGGGCATCCGGCCGTTCAGCCGGTATGTTTTATTGCCCGGCGCCGGGCAAGCGGCGGGGCACGGCCAATGATGACGGCTCGCGCCGCATCGGGCAAGCCTGGAGGCCGCCGCCCAGCCCTTGCTGTCCGTGGGGACAAAATCGGCGCGCACGGGCGCCACGCGCGCGCGCCGACCGCTGTCGACGCCTCGCCCCGGCTCAACCGGCCGCCGCGCGGCGCCGGTTCCACAGGTAGCCGGCGGCGAGCAGCGCGATGACGGCGACCTGTGACAGGCTGGTCTGCCAGGTCGGATAGACGCCGAGGAGCTCGATGTGCGGCACGTCGGCGATGCTGACGCTCACCCAGCCCGCTTCCTGCAGCGCGGATACGCCCTTTCCGGTCAAGGCGACGGCCAGCACGGCGATCAGGACCGAGCTGGCGAGGAAGAAGGCCGACAGCGGCAGGCGCCGGCTGGTGGCCAGCATCAGCCAGGCGAGCAGGGCGAGGGCGGCGACGGCGGCCAGCATGCCGAGCAGGATCCACCCGCCCATGCCCTCGCGCCACAGCGCCACGTAGAACAGGATGGTTTCGAACATCTCGCGGTATACCGTGACGAAGGCGAGCGCGAACAGCAGCCAGACGGACTTGCGGCCGAGGGCATGGCTGGTCTTTTCACGGATGTAGGCCTGCCAGCGGTCGCCCATGCTCTTCTGGTGCATCCACAGCCCGACGAAAAGCAGCATGGCGGCGGCGAACAGCGAGGAGAGCCCTTCGGTCAGTTCGCGGCTGGCGCCGCTGATGGCGATCGAGTAGCGCGCCGCCAGCCAGGTCAATGCACCGGCTGCAACGGCCAGCATCCAGCCGGCATGCACCCAGCGCAGCGTGTCGTGTCGCCCGGCCTTCTTGAGGAAGGCGACCAGGCCCACCAGCACCAGCAGCGCCTCGAGCCCTTCGCGGACGAGGATGGCGAAAGCGCCGAGGAAGATCGTCAGCGCGCCGGCCGACGGGCCGTCGGTCAACGCCGCGGCCTCGGCCAGCAGCAGGTCGATGCGGCCGGCCTGCGCGCGGACGTCCTCGATGGGCGCCTTCTTAGCCAGGCTGGTGCGGTAGGCGCCCATGGCCAGCTCGATCTCCATGCGCAGCTTCCCGTTGTGGGCGTTGAGCAGCGGCTCCAGCGGCTCGACGCCGTCGAGGTAGGCCGACAGGGCCAGTGAGGCGGCGGCCGCGGCATCGCCCGCCTGGTAGGCCCTGAGGCTTGCCTCGATCCGCCCGCGCGCCAGCGCGATGCCGCCGGGCGCTCGCTCGAGTTCGCCAGGGTTCGCGCGCAAATAGCCAAGCAGGGCGCGCGCCTCGTCCTTGCCCATGGCGGTGGCCAGTTGTTCGGCGCGCAAGCGCGACAATTCCGCCAGGCTGCCGATTTCGGCGCGGGCAGCGGCGTCGTCGCCCAGGAGCGCAGCACCGCGCTGCCGTTCTTCACTGTAGGCGAGTGCGCCGATGAAGTAGGCCAGCGACCAGCGGTCGTACTCGCCCAGCGCCTTGTCCCAGGCCTGCATCGAAGTGCCCGTCACACCCTGGCTGATCGTCTGATAATAGGAGAGCGGGCTGCGCTGGTCGGCGCGCGCGGCATTCGTGAAATCGATGGGCGGCGGATCGAGCGTTGTCGCCTGCGATCCCTTGCCGTTGCCGCTGGCGCCATGGCAGGCGGCGCAGTTTTCCTGGTAAAGCCTGGCGCCGCGGGCGAGATCCGGCAGCTTCGCCGGCGCCGCCGCGACCGGATAGGCGGCGAGCAGGGCGTCGGCCAACTGGTGCGCCCGAGACGATACTTCGGCGGCGGGCGCCTTGGCATCGATCAAGCCGATCAGGCGGTCGGCCATCGCCGTCAGTCCGGGCTGGGCCTCATTGGCCGGCAGGCCGGCGATTCTCTGGCGCGCCGTGCGCGAGAACTCCTGCTGCTCGGCGTATTCGGCTGCGTTCGTGACCTCGCCGTTTTCAACGGACCCGGCGTAATCGGAAGCCATGTAGTCGAGCATCTGCCAGGTCTGCGGAACCAGGGAGAGGGCTTCCTCGGCATGCGTCTGGCCGGACAGACCGGTTAGCAGGACCGGGAAGGACAGGACGGCGAGGAGGCGGACGAAGGACACGGATGGCTCGAATGGATGCAGAAGCAATTGTCCGCATCAGGCAAAGGGAAATATAGCACGAACGTTAATGCGAGTCATTATCATTTGCCTGATTGATGAGATGCCGAAAGCGTTCACGAGAGAGACCTGAAGGGCAAAAAAAAGCGCCACTTGCGTGGCGCTGGCAGGGATGGCAGGAGGAGAGAGGGCAGGTGCGTTCCGGTCGCCCGTGGCCGCGGTCGCAGCGGCAGTTCAGCCGGCGAAATTCTTCGCCGCGAAGTCCCAGTTGGCAAGGCTGGCGAGAAAAGTCTCGACGAACTTCGGCCGCGCGTTGCGGTAGTCGATGTAGTAGGCATGTTCCCAGACGTCGATCGTCAGCAGCGCCTTGTCGGCGGTGGTGAGCGGCGTGGCGGCATTGCTGGTGTTCACGATATCGACCGAGCCGTCCGGCTTCTTCACCAGCCAGGTCCAGCCAGAGCCGAAATTGCCGACGGCGGATGTCTGGAAGGCTTTCTTGAACTCTTCGAAGCCGCCCCATTTCTTCGCGATGGCGTCGGCCAGGGCGCCGCTCGGCGCGCCGCCGCCGCCCGGCTTCATGCAGCTCCAGAAAAAAGTGTGGTTCCAGACCTGGGCGGCGTTGTTGAAGAGACCGCCGGAAGCCTTCTTGACGATGGCCTCGAGGCCGGCATTTTCGAACTCGGTGCCCTTGGTCAGGTTGTTCAGGTTGGTGACATAGGCCTGGTGTTGCTTGCCGTAGTGGTATTCGAAGGTTTCCTTCGAGATGTGCGGGGCCAGCGCGTCCATCGCATAGGGCAGGGGCGGTAAGCTGTGTTCCATGAGAGTCTCCGTTTCATCCAGTACAGAATGGCAATTACCCGAGCATTTTAGTCGGAATAAGTTGAATAGGCAATATTTGCTTTCTTAATTTTCTTCGTGAGCGAGTCCGACAATCCGGCTCTCGGCCGAACCGCTGCCAAAGGACAGGCGCACGACATCGCCCTCGGCCAGTTGGGCGCTGCTGCGGACGATGGTGCCATCGGGCGCGCGCACCAGACTGAAGCCGCGTCGCAGCACGGCCTGGGGATCGAGGTGGCCGAGGCTGGCCGTCAGGCTTTCCAGCCGCTGCGCCCGGCTGGCGAAACCGGCGGCCAGGGCCGCGCGCAGGCGCGCCGCCAGGCCGTCGAGCTCCAGGCGGGGGTGACGCAGGTCGGGCCGGCCAAGGCGCAGGCGCGACTGCAGCTTTTGCAGCGCGGCGGCGCGCTCGCCGGCGCGGCGTCGCAGCGCGGCGGCAAGGCGGCTGGCGAGATGGGCCGTTTCGGCGCGCAGCCGGCTCAGGCGCTCGCCGGGGCGAACCAGGCCGCGCGAGAGCAGGTCGAGGCGCTGCATGCGCGCCTGCAGCAGGCGGCGCATCGCCGAGTGCAGCGCGGCGGCCAGCCGCTGCAACTCGCCGCGCGCTTCGAAGAAGCCGGCGCTGGCCAGCTCGGCGGCGGCGGTCGGCGTGGCGGCGCGGCAGTCGGCGGCGAGGTCGGCGATGGTGGTGTCGCTTTCGTGGCCGACGCCGCTGATCACGGGAACCGGGCAGGCGGCGATGGCGCGCGCCACGACCTCCTCGTTGAAGGCCCACAGGTCTTCGATGCTGCCGCCGCCGCGCGCCACGATGAGCAGGTCGCAGTCGCCGCGGCTGCCCGCGACGCCGATGGCATCGGCGATGGCGGCGGCGGCGCCTTCTCCCTGGACGAGGGCGGGAAAGATCATGAGCGGCAGGCGCGGCGCGCGCCGCCGGAAGGCGGCGAGGATGTCGCGCAGGGCGGCCGCCTGCAGGGAGGTGACGATGCCGACGCGCGCGGGGAAGCGCGGCAGGGGGCGCTTGCGCTGCGCGTCGAACAGCCCTTCGCGCTGCAGACGCTCGCGCAGGCGGGCGAAGGCCTCGAACAGCGCGCCGATGCCGGCATGGCGCAGGGCCTCGACGTTGAGCTGGAAGCCGCCGCGCGCTTCGTACAGGGTGACCAGCGCGCGCGCCTCGACGCGCATGCCGTCCTCGAGGCGGAAGGGCGTCAGCTGGGCGCGGCCGCGAAACATCACGCAGTCGACCTGGGCGCCGGCGTCCTTCAGGGCGAAATACAGATGGCCCGATGCCGGCCGGCGCAGATTGGAGACCTCGCCGCCGACCCAGAGCAGGGGGAAGCGGCTTTCCAGGGCTTCGCGCGCCAGGCGGTTCAGTTGCGAGACGCTGACGACTTCTTCCCGCGACGGTCTGCCGTGATCATTTTCTTCAGACATCGGGTGATTCTAGCCGAGCCGCGCACGGCGGATGCCGGCCGTCTCCTGAGGCACTCTCGACAGCATCGATGGATGATGATCAAGCATTTGAAAATTAACACGATAAGCGAGATGCCGCATTTTCCATCGAAGCAGGAAAATCGCTTTAACGCCTGCGACTTACAAGATGGGATCGGGTCTAATTCACATGGTTATCCACAAATTTTGTGGATAAGGGATTGCGTGGGCGACGGCGATGCGGACGTAATGGAGCAGTTCAGGAAGGACACGCAAGTGCCTTGGTATCGCGGCGATTTCATGGCGGTTTTTCTTGCCGAAAAAGGGCGGCCAAGATAAAGTGCGCCGTTGTCCCATTGCCAGGCTCCCGCAACGGCAGCGAATGAGCGTTGCGGGAAACGGAAGGAGTACCGCGTGTTCGCCATCATTCAAGCCGCCGGCTGGCCCGTCTGGCCGCTGTTGCTCGCCTCGATCCTCGCCGTCGCCTTCATCATCGAGCGGTCGATCGTCCTGCGCCGGAGCAAGATCGTGCCAGGCGGCCTGCTGCAGAGCGTGATCGCCGAGTACCGCAGGGGCGGCATCAATGACGAGACGATCGGGCGGCTTGCCGCCCATTCGCCGCTGGGCCGCGTGCTGGCGGCCGGTTTGCGCAACGTGAAAAGCTCGCCCGAGGCGATGCGGGAGGCGATCGAAGAGGCCGGCCGCAGCGTGGCGCACGAGCTCGAACGCTTCCTCACCAGCCTCGGCACGATCGCCACCATCGCGCCGCTGATGGGCCTGTTCGGCACGGTGGTCGGCATGATCGAGATCTTCGGCTCGACGACGGCCGCCGGCAGCAATCCCCAGCAGCTCGCCCACGGCATCTCGGTGGCGCTCTACAACACCGCCTTCGGCCTGATCATCGCCATCCCGGCGATGATCTTCCACCGCCACTTCCGCGCCCTGGTCGACAGCTTCGTCATCGAGATGGAGCAGCAGGCGGTGAAGATCGTCGAGCTGGCACACGGCCAGCGCGCCGGCTGAAGGGCGGACGGCGATGAATTTCCAGCGCGGTCGCTATCGCGAGGAACTGGAGATCAACCTGATCCCGATGATCGACGTGCTGCTCGTCATCCTGATCTTCCTGATGATCACGACGACCTATTCGAAATTTTCCGGCCTCGAGATCAATCTGCCGACCGCCGACGCCGCGCAGTCGCAGGAGAAGCCGAACGAGATCAACGTGGTGGTGAACGCCGCCGGCGACGTGATGGTCAATCAGGCCGCCGTCGGCGCCCGAGATGTCGAGGTCATCAGCCTCGCCCTGCGCCGCGCCGGCGGCGACGAGAAGGAACCGGTGGTGGTGATCAACGCCGACGCCAAGGCGGCGCACCAGAGCGTCATCGACGTCATGCAGGCGGCGCAGCGCGCCGGCTACAGCCATATCTCCTTCGCCACGCAGAGCCCGGCGCGCTGACGACGGCGCTGTCGGCCGGCGCGCCTGCGCGTGGCGTTTCCGGACTCAAATGAGCGGGAGCATGCCGCAATGTGGCTGACGCGAGGGCTGCCGGCTTGGCTGCTGCTGCCGCTGGCCTTGCTCTTTGCGCTGGCCGTCGCGCTGCGTCGGCAGGCCTATCGCCGCGGCTGGGCGCGCGTGGCCAGGCTGTCCGTTCCCGTGGTCGTCGTCGGCAACATCACCGCCGGTGGCAGCGGCAAGACGCCGCTGGTGCTGCATCTTGCGCAGGAACTGGCCAGGCTGGGCTGGCAGCCGGGCATCGTCAGCCGCGGCTATGGCGGCAGCTTCACGGGCGTCGAGCCGGTGACGCCCGACAGTGATCCGCGACGCATCGGCGACGAGCCGCTGCTGCTGGCGCGCCGCGCCGGCTGCCCGGTCTTCGTCGGCCGCGATCGCGTGGCTGCAGCGCGCGCCCTGCTGGAGGCCCACCCCGAATGCAAGCTGCTGATCGCCGACGACGGCTTGCAGCACCTGCGCCTGGCGCGCGACATCGAGATCGTGGTGATGGACGAGCGCGGCCTCGGCAATGGCTGGCCCTTGCCCGCCGGCCCCCTGCGCGAGCCCGCCGCCCGCATCGCCGAGGCGGATGCCCTCGTGCTCAACGGCGAAGCCGTCCCGCCGTCGCCGGTGCGGCCGAAAAAAAAGTTTCGCATGCGGCTCGCCGGCGAGCGCTTTCACCTGTTGCGCGATCCGCGGCAAGCCTGCGATGCCGCGCAGCTGCGCGGCAAGCGCCTGCACGCCGTGGCCGGCATCGGCGATCCCTCGCGCTTCTTCCGCCAGCTCGAAAGCCTGGGGCTGGAATTCGCCGCCCACGCCTTTCCGGACCACCATGATTTCCGTCCGGCGGAGCTCGTCTTCGCTGATGCCGACGCCCTGCTGATGACCGAAAAAGATGCGGTAAAATGCCAAGCCATAGCGCCGCCCGAAACCTGGGTGCTGCCAGTCGCCGCGCAGCTGGATGGCGAATTCACCCGATGGATCGTGGAGAAGCTCGATGGACGCCCGCCTGCTTGAAATTCTCGTCTGCCCGGTGTGCAAGGGGCCGCTCGACTATCGCAAGGCCGCCGGGGAACTCGTCTGCAAGGCGTGCCGGCTGGCCTATCCGGTGCGCGACGACATCCCGGTGATGCTGGAGGAGGAGGCGCGGCAACTGAGCGCGGAGGATGCGGCGGGCTGAATTCCCGTCGCGGGCGCGCGATGTCCTTCAGGGTAGTCATTCCCGCCCGCTTTGCCTCCAGCCGGCTGCCCGGCAAGCCGCTCGCCGACCTTGGCGGCAAGCCGCTGGTGGTTCGCGTCGCCGAGCGCGCCGCGCTCAGCGGCGCCGACGAAGTCCTGGTGGCGACCGATCACGAGGAGGTGCGGGCGGCGGTCGAGCGCCACGGTTTCGACGTCCTCATGACACGTCCCGACCATGCCAGCGGCACGGAACGGATCGCCGAGGCAGCGGCGCGGCGCGGCTGGGAAGACGATGCCGTCGTCGTCAACCTCCAGGGCGACGAGCCCTTCATGCCGCCCGGGCTGATCGCCTCGGTGGCGCAGGCGCTCGCTGCCGATGGCGAAGCGGTCATGGCAACCGCCTGCCATGCAATCGGCTCGATCGAGGATTTTCTCAATCCGAATGTCGTCAAGGTCGTCTGCGATGCGCACGGTCATGCGCAGTATTTCAGCCGAGCGCCGATTCCCTGGCCGCGCGATGCCTTCGCGGCAGCCCCCGGACGCCTGCCGGCGAATCACCCGGCCCGCCGACACATCGGCCTCTATGCTTACCGTTGCGCCTTCCTGCAACAATATGCCGCGCTGCCGCCCTCGCCGCTGGAAGGCATCGAGGCACTCGAGCAATTGCGCGTGCTGTGGCATGGCTTCGGCATCCGTGTCATCGAAACGTCGCAGGCGCCCGAAGGCGGTGTCGACACGCCCGAAGATTTGCAGCGGGCACGGATGCGCTGCCAGCCGGTTTGACCTGCCGGCGGAAGCGGATCATGATGCGCAGGAATAGCAATAACAAACAAAATGTTAGGGAGTCCCAGGGAGGGGATATGAGGCTGATTCTGCTCGGCGGGCCCGGCGCCGGAAAGGGCACCCAGGCGGCGTTCATCGTCGAAAAATACGGGATACCGCAAATTTCCACCGGCGACATGCTGCGCGCCGCTGCCAAGGCGGAAACTCCCCTCGGCCTCGCCGCGCGCAAGGTGATGGATGCCGGCCAATTGGTTTCCGACGACATCGTGCTCGGCCTGGTCAAGGAGCGCCTTCGCCAGGCCGATTGCGCGACGGGTTTTCTCTTCGATGGCTTCCCGCGCACCATCGCCCAGGCGCAAGCCTTGCGCGACCAGGACATCGACCTCGATTTCGTGCTGGAGATCAAGGTGCCCGATGCCGAAATCGTCCGCCGCATGGGCGGGCGCCGGGTGCATCCAGCCTCGGGACGCACCTACCATCTGGTCTTCAATCCGCCCAAGGTGGCCGGCAATGACGATGTCACCGGCGATGACCTGATCCAGCGGGACGACGACAAGGAAGAGACGGTGAGGCAGAGGCTGGCGGTATACCACGGCCAGACGGAACCTCTCGTCGCCTTCTACGAAAAATGGGCGGCGACCGGCGATGCGCGCGCTCCCCGCTATCGCATGGTGAATGGCGTCGGCTCCGTCGACGAGGTGCGACAGGCTGTCTTCGATGCGCTGACCTAGCCGGCAGGCTGGCGCACTCCGCGTCGATGGGCATATTGATATAATTGGGAGTCATGGCATGAAAAACGCGTTTTATGCCCAGTCGGGCGGCGTGACGGCGGTCATCAATGCCAGCGCCTGCGGCGTGATCGAGACCGCGCGGCGGCACAAGGGCAAGATCGGCAAGGTGTTTGCGGGGCGCAACGGCATCATCGGCGCACTGACGGAAGATTTGATCGACACGAGCAAGGAATCGGCGCAAGCCATCGCGGCCCTGCGCCACACGCCCGCGGGCGCCTTCGGCTCCTGCCGCTACAAGCTGAAGAGCATCGAGGAGCACCGGGCCCAGTACGAGCGCCTGATCGAGGTGTTCAGGGCGCACGACATCGGCTACTTCTTCTACAACGGCGGCGGCGATTCCGCCGACACCTGCCTCAAGGTGTCGCAGCTGTCGGAGAGGCTGGGCTATCCGATCGTCGCCGTGCATGTGCCGAAGACGGTCGACAACGACCTGCCGATCACGGACAACTGCCCGGGTTTCGGCTCGGTGGCGAAGTACATCGCGGTGTCCACCCGCGAGGCGACGCTCGACGTGGCCAGCATGGCAAAGACCTCGACCCGGGTGTTCGTGCTCGAGGTGATGGGCCGTCATGCCGGCTGGATCGCCGCCGCAGGCGGACTGGCCTCGGACCGGGATCTCGAGCTGCCGGTCGTCATCCTGTTCCCGGAAATCGCCTTCGACCAGGCGAAGTTCCTTGGCCGGGTGGCGGCGGCGGTGAAGAAGTTCGGCTATTGCACCGTGGTGGTGTCGGAGGGCGTGAAGGGCGCCGACGGCCAATTCCTCGCCGACCAGGGCCTGCGCGACGCCTTTGGCCACGCCCAGCTGGGCGGAGTGGCGCCGGTGATCGCCGGCCTCGTCAAGCGGGAACTGAACCTGAAGCATCACTGGGCGGTGGCCGATTACCTGCAGCGGGCGGCGCGCCACATTGCCTCGAAGACGGACGTGCTGCAGGCCTATGCCACGGGCAAGGCGGCGGTGGAGATGGCGCTGAAGGGGCGCAACGCGGTGATGCCGGCGATCAAGCGCATCTCGCAGCGCCCGTACAGGTGGAAGATCGAGATGGCGGAACTGAAGGACGTGGCGAACCGGGAGAAATTCATGCCGCGCGGCTTCATCAGCGCCGATGGCTTCGGCATCACGGAGAAATGCCGCCAGTATCTGTTGCCGCTGATCCAGGGCGAGGACTATCCGCCCTACAGGAACGGGCTGCCGCGCTACGTGCGGCTGAAGAATATGGGGGTGAAGAAAAAACTGGGCGAATTCAGGCTTTGAGTCCGCCCGGCAGCCGGCGCCGCCGTCCGCATGGCGGCGCGGCAATGGGGAGTGGAGCAGTTCGGCAGGCGGCGACGACGCTGCCTCGGATTTTCTAGTCAAGGAGGGAGTTCATGTCAGCAGCACTCATGCTCGCGCTGGTATGCGCGGCGCTGGCGGTGGCCTACGGGGCCCTGTCCAGCAAATGGATTCTCTCGCTGCCCGCGGGCAACGAGAGAATGCAGCAGATCGCCAAGGCGATCCAGGAAGGCGCTTCGGCCTACCTCAACCGCCAGTACAAGACCATCGGCCTCGTCGGCATCGTGCTCTTCGTGGTGATCGGCTTCATCCCGGCGCTGGGCTGGAAGACGGCCATCGGCTTCCTCATCGGCGCCGTGCTGTCCGGCGCGGCCGGCTACATTGGCATGAACGTCTCGGTGCGCGCCAACGTGCGCACGGCGGAAGCTGCCCGCGGCGGCATCGCCGCCGCCCTCGATGTCGCCTTCAAGGGCGGCGCCATCACCGGCATGCTGGTGGTCGGCCTCGGCCTGCTCGGCGTCGCCGGCTACTATGCCGCGCTGAAGGCCGCCGGCGGCGCCAGCGCCGACCTGCACCACATGATCGAGCCGCTGATCGGCCTGGCCTTCGGCTCCTCGCTGATCTCGATCTTCGCCCGGTTGGGCGGCGGCATCTTCACCAAGGGCGCCGACGTCGGCGCCGACCTCGTCGGCAAGGTCGAGGCCGGCATTCCCGAGGACGATCCGCGCAACCCGGCGGTGATCGCCGACAACGTCGGCGACAACGTCGGCGACTGCGCGGGCATGGCCGCCGACCTGTTCGAGACCTACGCCGTGACCATCGTCGCGACGATGGTGCTCGCCGCGCTGGTGATCAAGACCTCGCCGGGCCTCGGCGAGAACCTGCTGCTCTATCCGCTGGCGCTGGGCGCCGTGTCGATCATCGCCTCGATCGTCGGCTGCTTCTTCGTCAAGGCCAGCGACGGCGGCAAGATCATGAACGCGCTCTATCGCGGCCTCGCCGTGGCCGGCGTGCTGGCGCTGGCCGCCTACTACCCGGTGACCCAGTGGCTGATCGGTGACGGCGATCCTGCCGCCAAGATCACCACCCTGAGCATGTTCGGCTGCTCGGTGGTCGGCCTCGTGCTGACCGCCGCCCTGGTGTGGATCACCGAGTACTACACCGGCACCGACTTCGCGCCGGTCAAGCACGTCGCCGCCGCCTGCCAGACCGGCCATGCCACCAACATCATCGCCGGCATCGGCGTCTCGATGAAGGCCTGCGCCCTGCCGGTGCTCTCGGTGTGCGCCTCGATCTGGGCCGCCTATGCCCTCGGCGGCCTGTTCGGCATCGCCATCGCCGCCACCTCGATGCTGTCGATGGCCGGCATCATCGTCGCCCTCGACGCCTACGGCCCGATCACCGACAACGCCGGCGGCATCGCCGAGATGTCGGGGCTGCCAAAGGAGGTGCGCAACGTCACCGATCCGCTCGACGCCGTCGGCAACACCACCAAGGCGGTGACCAAGGGCTATGCCATCGGCTCCGCCGGCCTTGCCGCGCTGGTGCTGTTCGCCGACTACACGCACGGCCTCGAGGCGTCCGGCCTCAAGGGCATCTCCTTCGACCTTTCCAACCACATGGTCATCATCGGCCTTTTCATCGGCGGCCTGATTCCCTACCTCTTTGCCGCCATGGCGATGGAGGCGGTGGGCCGCTCGGCCGGCGCCGTGGTGGTCGAGGTGCGCCGCCAGTTCAAGGAAATCGTCGGCATCATGGAAGGCAAGGCCAAGCCGGACTATTCCCGCGCGGTCGACATGCTGACCGTGGCCGCCATCAAGGAGATGATGATTCCCTCGATCCTGCCGGTCGCCGTGCCAGTACTGGTCGGCCTGCTGCTGGGCCCGCAGGCGCTCGGCGGCCTGCTGGTCGGCACCATCGTCACCGGCCTCTTCGTCGCCATCTCGATGACGACGGGCGGCGGCGCCTGGGACAATGCCAAGAAGTACATCGAGGACGGCCACTTCGGCGGCAAGGGCTCCGAGGCGCACAAGGCGGCGGTGACCGGCGACACCGTCGGCGATCCCTACAAGGACACGGCCGGGCCGGCGGTGAACCCGCTGATCAAGATCATCAACCTGGTGGCTCTGCTGATCGTGCCGCTGATGGCCGGTGGCGGCAATGCGCCGGCGGCAGCGGTCGTTCCGCCCGCCGCGCTGTCCTCCGCGGTCTTGGTTGCGGCGAGCGCGGCGACGGTGACCTTCGAGTCCGGCAGCACGACGCTCTCGCCGGCCGCGGTCGAGTCCCTCCAGGCCGTCGCGACGGCGGCGAAGGCCAGCGCCGGCGCCCGGCTGGCGGTCAGCGGCTTCCACGATTCGACCGGCGACCCGGCCATGAACGCCGAGCTGGCCAAGCAGCGCGCCCTCGCCGTGCGCGACGCCCTGGTGGCGGCAGGCGTGGCCGAGGAGCGCATCGAGCTGAAGAAGCCTGAGGTGGCCGATGCCGGCGCCTCGGAGCAGGCGCGGCGGGTCGAGGTGAAGCTGCAATAGCCGCGACTGCTGGGCAGGGCGGCTGAAACCGCAAGAAGGTGCGACGAGGCGGGCAATCGCAAGATTGCCCGCTTTGTTTGAAAGGAGGCCGCTGGATCCAGCCCTGCGCCTGGCCGCAAGCCCGGGCGCCGAGAGCCAAGCCGCCTATGTGAGGCTGACCGCCGGATTGAGGGTGTACAGCCCGGTGAGGCTGGCCTCGGCGAGGACATGCCCCCTGATCGCCTCGCGCACCTGCTGGCCGGTGAACTTGCCCTCGACCGGGCAGCGCTCGATGTCGAGCGCGTAGAGGGTGAACACGTAGCGATGCGGCAGCTCGTCGTTCCACGGCGGGCAGGGGCCGTCATAGCCGAAATAGTCGCCCGCCATGTCCTTGTCGCCGGCGAACCAGCCGGTGTAGTCATTGCGGCCCTGGCGCGCGCCGCGCGCCGCGCCGGGGCCGTTCTTGCCGCGCGGCATGACGTCCTGGGAAAACTCGCCGGCGGCGATCTGCGCCGGCGACGGCGGCAGGTCGACCAGCACCCAGTGGAAGAAGTCGACGCGCGGCAGCGAGGCCGGCACCGTGCGCCCTTCCTGGTTGACGTCGTCGCCGCGGCTGGGCACGTCGGGGTCGTGGCAGATCAGCGCCAGCGACCGGGTGCCGGCAGGCAGGTCCGACCAGGCCAGATGCGGATTGTGGTTGCCGCCGAGGCTGACGCGGTTTTGCGCGCTCTGGACGCAGAACGCATTGTCGCCGTGGATGATGCGGGTGAAGCTGTCAGACCAGAGTTTCATGTCATCCTCCCTTCACTACACTTCAAGTTCGCGCCTTCTTGCTGAAATCGCCGAGGCGGAAGCCGAGCAGCCAGAGTGTGCCGAAGTAGGCCACTGCGCCGGACGCCACCAGAGCGGCCAGGCGCAGCACGCGGACGAGCGGCGCGGCGCCGATCCAGCCGGACGCCTCGCCCATGCCGAACCATAGCACCAGGCCGAGCGCCGTCAACGCCGCCGCCAGCTTGAGCCCGAACGGGCGCCAGCCGGGCAACGGCAGGTAGTCGCCGCGACGGCGCAGGCCGCGCCAGAGCAGCGCCGCGTTCAGGCAGGAGGCGAGCCCGATCGACAGCGCCAGGCCGGCGTGGGCGAGCGGCACGATGAAGACGGCGTTCATGGCCTGGGTGGCGGCCAGCGTGACCAGCGCGATCTTCACCGGCGTGCGGATGTTCTGGCGGGCGTAGAAGCCCGGCGCCAGCACCTTGACCAGGATCAGGCCGGTGAGCCCGATGCTGTAGGCGACCAGGGCCTCGCGCGTCTTCAGCACGTCCTCGGCCTGGAAGGCGCCGTAGTTGAACAGCGTCGCTAGCAGGGGCACGGCGAGGATGGCCAGCGCCAGCGCTGCCGGCAGGGTGAGCAGAAAGGTCAGGCGCAGGCCCCAGTCGAGCAGCGCCGAGAATTCGCGCGGGTTGTTGTCGGCGTGGGATTTCGCCAGGCTGGGCCGCAGGATGGTGCCGAGAGCGGCGCCGAGCAGGCCGGCGGGGAACTCCATCAGGCGGTCGGCGTAATAGAGCCAGGAGACGCTGCCGCTCGGCAGGAAGGAGGCGAAGATGGTGTTGATCAGCAGCGAGACCTGCGCCACCGAAACGCCGAGGACGGCCGGCAGCATCAGCCTGAGGATGCGTCGCACGCCTTCGTCGCGCAGCGACAGGGCGAAGCGCGGCAGCATGCCGATCCTGGCGAGGAAGGGCAGCTGCAGCGCCAGCTGCAGGGCGCCGCCGAGGAAGACCGCCCAGGCCAGCACGAGGACCGGCGGCTCGAAATAGGGGGCGGCGAACAGCGCCATGCCGATGAAGGAGAGGTTGAGCAGCACCGGCGTGAAGGCCGGCACGGCGAAGCGGCTCCAGGTGTTGAGGATACCGCCGGCCAGCGACACCAGCGAGATGAAAAGGATGTAGGGAAAGGCGATGCGGGTGAGCGTGACGGTCAGGTCGAACTTGGCCGCATCGCTGGCGAAGCCCGGCGCCGAAACGTAGATGAGGGCCGGCGCCGCGGCGATGCCGAGCAGGGTGACCGCCAGCAGGGCGAGGAACAGCAGGGTGGCGACATGGTCGGCGAGGCGGCGGGTCTCTTGCGGGTCGCGCCGGTTCCGGTATTCGGCGAGGATCGGCACGAAGGCCTGGGAGAAGGCGCCCTCGGCGAAGAGGCGGCGCAGCAGGTTGGGCAGGCGAAAGGCGACGAAGAAGGCGTCGGTGGCGGCGCCGGCGCCGAAGGCCCGGGCAATGACGAAATCGCGCGCAAAGCCCAGGATGCGCGACAGCAGCGTCATGCTGCTGACGGTGGCGAGGGCCCTGAGCAGGTTCATGCGGCAATGGTATCGGCTTTGCCGATGCGCCGTCTTGCTTGCATTCCGTCGGGAAAACGCATAAAATCCACGGCTTTCCAGGCATTCATCTCGTTCACATGGCCAATTCCGCCCAAGCGCGCAAGCGTGCCCGCCAGGCGCTCAAGCACCGCGCACGCAATTTCAGCCAGCGCTCCGAACTGCGCACCGCCATCAAGAAGGTGCGCAAGGCGATTGCCACGGGCGACAAGACCGCCGCGCAGAAGGTGTTCGGCGAATCGATGAGCACCATCGACACCATCGCCGACAAGAAAGTCATTCACAAGAACAAGGCGGCGCGCTTCAAGAGTCGCCTGTCCGCCGCCATCAAGGCACTCTAGAGCCCCGCGTTCTTCCGGCAAATGGCGACCGCTTGCGGTCGCCATTTGCTTTTCCACCTTCCGATAACGGCAATCGTTCAGGATGCGCCGCCTGACCCGGCTGCTGTGCATGAAATGTGGATTCCGCCTCGAAATTGGCCAAAAGTGAAAATTGCGATGGCAGAAGGGACTGGCTTGAATTCTTCGAACTTGCCGCATATACTGGCTCGAACCTGTTGATCGGCAAGGGACTGCCATGCAGTCACGCGGCATGCATAAATTCGCTTTTCGCATCAGGACACGAGCCGGTCCGGTTGTGGACAAGCTGTTGATACCAGGGCGTGACGCGGAAGAGGCGGAACGCAAATTGCGCCAGATCTATCGAGACTGCGAAA
Organism: Pseudomonadota bacterium; assembly: GCA_963205435.1. Lineage (GTDB taxonomy): Bacteria > Pseudomonadota > Gammaproteobacteria > Burkholderiales > Rhodocyclaceae > Desulfobacillus. The sequence continues at coordinate 71,191 of CAUJIV010000049.1, read as the reverse complement.
TCCTCTCGCGCGAAGCGCGCCAACCAGCGGCGCGGGCGGCAGACGGCCGGGAGATCCTGGCCGGCCCTGCCCTTCGCTGAAATCTTTTTCGAAGCGGTGCGGGCAGTTGTCGCGACCTTGCGCTCAATCCGGGGCGTTTCTCTGCAGCAAACTCCCGCATCCCGCGGGCGGTTGCGACGAAAGCGAAAGCGGCTTTCTCCTACCGGCACCCATGGCACCGAGCTATACACGTCGGAGGTTTTCCCTTAAGATTTGCGTGCAAGCAAGGCGGCGCAAGCCGCCTTTCGCTTTTTACAGTCGTTTGCAACCGATGAGCCGGGTGTCCCGACCATGCCGCATCTGATGAACACGTACAACCGGCTGCCCGTGGCCTTCACGCACGGCCAGGGTGCCCGCGCCTTCGACGAGGCTGGCCGCGGCTACCTCGACGCGCTGGCGGGCATCGCGGTGTCGACCCTGGGCCACGGCCACCCGCGCCTGGTCAAGGCCATCGCCGAGCAGGCGGGGCGCATCCTGCACGCCGCCAATCTCTACCGCATTCCCGAGCAGGAGCGGCTGGCCGATCGCCTTGCCGAGCTGTCCGGCATGGAGGAAGCGTTCCTTTGCAATTCCGGCTGCGAGGCGAACGAGGCCGCCATCAAGCTGGCGCGACTGTACGGCCACCAGAAAGGCGTCGACGCGCCGGCCATCGTCGTCATGGAAAAGGCCTTCCATGGGCGCACCCTGGCGACGCTGTCGGCCACCGGCAACCGCAAGGTGCAGGCCGGCTTCGAGCCGCTGGTCGGCGGCTTCGTGCGCGTGCCCTTCAACGACCTGACCGCGGTGGAGAGCGTGGCGGCCAACAACCGCAGCGTCGTCGCGCTGCTGCTCGAACCGGTGCAGGGCGAGGGCGGCATCCATGTCGCCGATGCGGAGTATTTACGCGGCCTGCGCCGGCTTTGCGACGAGCGCGGCTGGCTGCTGATGTTCGACGAGGTGCAGTGCGGCATCGGTCGCACCGGCCGCTGGTTCGCCTGCCAGCATGCCGGTGTCAGGCCGGACGTGATGACCCTCGCCAAGGGCCTCGGCTCGGGCGTGCCGATCGGCGCCTGCCTGGCGGCCGGCGCCGCCGCCGGTGTCTTCAAGCCGGGCAACCACGGCTCGACCTTCGGCGGCAATCCGCTCGCCTGCGCGGCGGCGCTGACGACCCTGGCAGTGATCGAGGAGGACGGCCTGCTGGCGCGCGCCGTCCTGCTCGGCGAGCGGATTCGCGCCGATTTCGCCGCGGCGCTGGCGGGCCTGGACGGCGTCGTCGCCATCCGCGGCGACGGCCTGATGATCGGCATCGAGCTGGAGCGGCCCTGCGGCGAGCTGGTGGCGCGGGCCCTCGAGCGCGGGCTGCTCATCAACGTCACGGCGGAGAAGGTGGTGCGCCTGCTGCCGCCGCTGATCTTCAGCGACGAGGACGCGCGCGAGCTGGTCGCCCTTCTCGCTCCGCTGATACGCGAGTTCCTCGCCTGAGGCCGACGCGCCATGGCCGCGCCAAGGCATTTCCTGCAGCTGAAGGACTTCTCCCGCGAGGAGCTGGAGCACGTCTTCGAGCGCACGCGCTGGATCAAGGAGCGCTTCAAGCGCTATGAAGCCTACCATCCGCTGCACGACCGCACGCTGGTGATGATCTTCGAGAAGCAGAGCACGCGCACCCGGCTCTCCTTCGAGGCTGGCATGCACCAGCTCGGCGGCACGGCGATCTTCCTCAGCACGCGCGATTCGCAACTCGGCCGCGGCGAGCCGGTCGAGGACGCCGCGCAGGTCATCTCGCGCATGTGCGACCTCGTCATGATGCGCACCTTCGAGCAGGAGATCGTCGAGCGTTTCGCCCGACATTCGCGGGTGCCGGTGATCAACGGCCTGACCAACGAGTACCACCCCTGCCAGATCCTCGCCGACATCTACACCTTCATCGAGCACCGCGGCCCGATCGCCGGCCGCACGGTGGCCTGGATCGGCGACTCGAACAATGTCTGCAACACCTGGCTGCAGGCCGCCGAGGTGTTCGGCTTCAACGTGCATGTGTCCACGCCGCCCGGCTACGAGGTCGAGCCCGAGCGGGCCGGTCTCTACGGCACCGACCATTACGAGGAATTCGCCGACCCCATGGAGGCGGTTGCCGGCGCCGACCTGGTCACCACCGACGTGTGGACCTCGATGGGCTTCGAGGCGGAAAACGAGGCGCGCCGGCGCGATTTCGAGGCCTGGCAGGTGGATGCCGAGATGATGCGCCAGGCCCGGCCCGACGCGCTGTTCATGCACTGCCTGCCGGCCCATCGCGGCGAGGAAGTGGCCGCCGAGGTGATCGACGGGCCGCACAGCGTGGTCTGGGACGAGGCGGAAAATCGGCTTCACGCGCAGAAGGCGCTGATGGAATTTCTGTTGCTGGGGCGGGTGGGCCAATGACCCTCGGACTTTCCGAGCCGATTTCGTCGAAGGCTGACCTTCGCGCAGCGAAGGTCAAGGCGCGCAGCGCCGGCCAAAGACAAAATCGGCTCCATGCGCAGAAGGCGCTGATGGAATTTCTGTTGTTGGGCCGTGTGGGCCAATGATTCTCGAGACTTCTGGATTGGCTTTGCCGTATGAGGACTGGATCATCCACTCCTCGGGCCTGCCGCCTCCTGAACCTGACAAGCTGACAAGTGTGAAATCATGAGCAAAGCGAAGAAACCGTCCCGCATCAAGAAGGTCGTGCTCGCCTATTCTGGCGGCCTCGACACTTCCGTCATCCTCAAGTGGCTGCAGGACACCTACGGCTGCGAGATCGTCACCTTCACCGCCGACCTCGGCCAGGGCGAGGAACTCGAGCCGGCGCGCGCCAAGGCGCTCAAGTCCGGCATCAAGAAGCAGAACATCTTCATCGAGGACCTGCGCGAGGAATTCGTGCGCGACTTCGTCTTCCCGATGTTCCGCTGCAACACGGTCTACGAGGGCGAGTACCTGCTCGGCACCTCGATCGCCCGCCCGCTCATCGCCAAGCGCCTGGTCGAAATCGCCAGGAGGACCGGCGCCGACGCCGTCGCCCACGGCGCCACCGGCAAGGGCAACGACCAGGTGCGCTTCGAACTGGGCGCCTACGCCCTGATGCCCAACGTCAAGATCATCGCGCCCTGGCGCGAGTGGGACCTGCTCTCGCGCGAGAAGCTGATGGCCTACGCCGAAGCGCACGGCATCCCAGTGGACATGAAGCACAAGAAGGGCGGCTCGCCCTACTCGATGGACGCCAACCTGCTGCACATCTCCTACGAGGGCCGCCATCTGGAGGACCCGGCGGCCGAGGCCGAAGAGTCGATGTGGCGCTGGACGGTCGCGCCGGAGAAGGCGCCGGACAAGGCCGAGTACCTCGATGTCGAATTCCGCGCGGGCGACCCGGTGGCGCTCGACGGCAGGAAGATGAAACCCCATGTCCTGCTCGAGGCGCTCAACAAGCTCGGCGGCAGGCACGGCATCGGCCGCCTCGATCTGGTCGAGAACCGCTACGTCGGCATGAAGTCGCGCGGCTGCTACGAGACGCCGGGCGGCACCATCCTGCTGCGCGCCCACCGCGCCATCGAGTCGATCTGCCTCGACCGCGAAGTGGCGCACCTCAAGGACGACCTGATGCCGCGCTACGCCAGCCTGATCTACAACGGCTACTGGTGGAGCCCGGAGCGCCATGCGCTGCAGGCGCTGATCGACCACACGCAGCAGAACGTGAACGGCCGCGTGCGCGTCAAGCTCTACAAGGGCAGCGTCAGCGTGGTCGGCCGCGACTCGAAGAGCGACTCGCTGTTCGACCCGGCTATCGCCACCTTCGAGGATGACGCCGGCGCCTACGATCAGCGCGATGCCGGCGGCTTCATCAAGCTCAACGCCCTGCGCATGCGGATCGCGGCGAACCGCAGGCGGCGCGGGCGCTGAGGAGGCCGCGGCCATGACGGGCACGATCTTCGGCTACAGCGAGGCGGAGATCGCCGAGTTCGGCCTGACTTTCGGCCTGACGGCATTCATCCTCTACATGCTGTTCATCATCGGCGAGCTGGCCTGGAAGTCGAAGGCCGGCAAGACCGGAACGATCGTCCTCTTCCTCGTGCTGGCCTTCGGCATGGTCGGCTTCGCCGCCAAGGCGGTGATCAAGAAGTTCTGGGGCATCTGAGCGCAATCATGCCGTCCTTCGACATCGTCAGCGAGGTGAACCGGGTCGAGCTGCGCAATGCCGTCGAGCAGGCCAACAAGGAGATCGCCAACCGCTTCGACTTCAAGGACTCCGATGCGCGCGTCGAGCAGGGCGAGGGGATGCTGACGCTCTTCGCCGACGACGAGTTCAAGCTCGGCCAGGTCTTCGACGTGCTGGTGGCGAAACTGGCCAGGCGCAACGTCGATGTGCGCTATCTCGAGCGTGGCGGGATCGACAAGGTGAGCGGCAACAAGGTCAAGCAGGCCGTTGCGGTGAGGGAAGGCGTCGGCGGCGAGCTGGCGAAGAAGATCGTGCGCATCGTCAAGGACAGCAAGCTCAAGGCGCAGGCCAGCATCCAGGGCGACACGGTGCGCGTCTCCGGGGCCAAGAAGGACGTGCTGCAGGAAGTCATCGCCCGGGTGCGCGCCGCCGTCACCGACGTGCCGCTGCAATTCAGCAACTTTCGCGACTGACCGGCGCCGCCACGGCGTCCCGCCCCCCGCCGGCCACAGCCTGCGCCAAGGTTGGGCGCAGGCTGTGGCAGAATGTTCAGTCGAAGCAGCGGGGCGCGGCGCGATGAGGCGGTTTTTCAGCAGGAAGCGATGGTCGGCACGAGCGGCGGGTTTCTGCCTCGCCGCCGCGGCCTGCGCCGTGGCCGCCTCGCCGGCGCAGGCCGTCCAGGTCGGCCTGGTCGGCCTCTTTCCGGGCAAGGCCGTGCTGGTCATCGACGGCGGCGCGCCGCGCACGCTCGCCGTCGGCGCGCGCGTCTCCGGCGTCAGGCTGCTCGCCGTCGATGCGGCCGGCGCCATGATCGAGGCCGACGGCCGACGCCAGCGGCTGGTCGTCGGCCAGCACGTCCACGGCGGCGGCGGAGGCGGCGGCGCGCAGACGGCCAGCCTGACCGCGGACGGCCGCGGACATTTCTTCACCACCGGCACGGTGAACGGCGCGACGGTGCGCTTCATGGTCGACACCGGCGCCAGCGTCGTCGCCCTCGGTGCCGCCGACGCGCGCCGCGCCAACATCGACCTCGCCAAGGCGCGGCCGACGATGGTGCAGACGGCCAACGGCGTCGCCCAGGCCTGGGCGGTCACGCTCGACGCGGTGCGCGTCGGCGACATCACGCTCAACGGGGTCGCCGGCGTCGTGCACTCGCAAGACCTGCCGATGGCGCTGCTCGGCATGAGCTTTCTCAACCGCATGGAGATGCAGCGCGACGGCGAGATCCTGACGCTGCGCAAGCGCTACTGAGGCATGAAGCCGCGACCGCCCTCTCACCGACCGGATGCCGCCGCGGCGACGGCCGACTGGCTGCGCCAGCGCCTGGCCGGGCCGCGCCGCCTCGATCCCGTGGAGGAAGAGGCCGTGCCGGCCGGACTGACGCCGGCCGCGGTGCTGCTGCCGGTCGTCGTGCGGCCCGAGGAATTGACGGTGCTGTTTACCCAGCGCACCGCTCATCTGCACGATCACGCCGGCCAGGTGAGCTTTCCCGGCGGCCGGCGCGAAGTCAGCGATCCCTCGCCGGTGTTCACCGCCTTGCGCGAGACGACGGAGGAGATCGGCCTGGCCTCCGAGCGGGTCGAGGTGCTCGGACTGCTGCCCGAATACCGCACCGGCACCGGCTTCAGCGTCACGCCGGTGGTCGGCCTGGTGCATCCGCCCTTCGAGCTGGCGCCGGACAGCTTCGAGGTTGCCGAGATCTTCGAGACGCCGCTGTCTTTCCTGCTCGATCCGGCCAACCACCAGCGCCACAGCATCGAGGTCGGCGGCATCGTGCGCCAGTATTACGCGATGCCCTATCAGGGCCATTTCATCTGGGGCGCGACGGCCGGCATGCTGGTCAGCCTGTATCGGCTGCTGCTGGGCAAGTAATGCGATAATCGGCAGTCTTCCGCGTCGTTCTCCCGCGTCCGGTTCATGACCGTCCTGTCCCTTGTCATCGTCCTGCTGCTCGAGCAGATGCGCCCGCTGCCGGAATCGCGCGCGATGGCTGCTCCCCTGGCACGCTACGCGGCGTTCTTCGAGCGGCATTTCAACGGCGGCCAGGCCGGCCATGGCCTGATCGCCTGGCTGCTGGCGGTGCTGCCGGCGAGCCTCGCCTGCGCGGCGCTCTCGCTCTGGCTGATGGCGACGAGCCCGCTGCTCGGCTTCTTCTGGAACGTGGCGGTCCTCTACCTGACCCTGGGCTTTCGACAGTTCAGCCATTACTACACCGACATTCACCTGGCGCTGCGCATGGGCGAGACGGCGCGGGCGCGCGCGCTGCTGGCGGAATGGCGCGGTCGATCCGCCGACGGCCTGAATGCCGGCGAGATCGCCCGGCTGGCGATGGAAGAGGCGCTGGTCGCCTCCCACCGGCACGTTTTTGGCGTGATGATCTGGTTCGTCCTGCTGCCCGGACCGTCCGGCGCTTTGCTGTACCGGCTCGCTGCCTTTCTCGCCCGGCACTGGAGCGGGCGCAATGATGCCGAATTCGGCGCCTTCGGCCAGTTCGCCACAAGGGCTTTCGCCGTGATCGACTGGCTGCCGGTGCGCGTCACGGCGAGCCTGTTCGCCGTCGTCGGTGATTTCGAGGATGCGGTCTATTGCTGGCGCACGCAGGCGAGCCGCTGGCCCGACGAGGCAACGGGTATACTCTTGGCCAGTGGTGCCGGCGCCCTCGGGGTGCGCCTGGGCATGCCGGTCGTCGAATCGGGCGAGGTCACGGAAAGACCCGAGCTGGGGCTGGGCGAGGAGGCCGACGCCGATTTCATGCAGAGCGGGATCGGACTGGTCTGGCGGACATTGGTGCTCTGTTTGCTGTTGCTGGCGCTGCTCGGCATCGCCAGCTGGGCGGGTTGAACTGATCAGAGGAGTCGAGAATGGCTGACAAGAAGGAAGTGGTGGTACTGAGCGCCGTCAGGAGCGCGGTGGGCGGCTTCGGCGGCTCGCTCTCCGGCATGGAGCCGGCGGAACTGGGCGGGCTGATCGTCAAGGAGGCGATCGCGCGCGCCGGCGTCGATCCGAATCAGGTGAGCTTCGCCGCGGTCGGCAACTGCATCCCGACCGAGTCGCGCTATCCCTATGTCGCCCGCGTGGCAAGCATCCAGGGCGGCATGCCGATGAGCTCGGTGGCCTTCGCCGTCAACCGCCTGTGCGGATCGGCGCAACAGGCCGTCGTCAGCTCGGCCCAGGCCATCCTGCTCGGCGACGCCGATTTCGCCATCGGCGGCGGCGTCGAGGTGATGTCGCGCGGCGCCTACCTGCTGCCGGCGCTGCGCAACGGCGCGCGCATGGGCGACACCAAGGCGATCGACGCCATGGTCGCCGCGCTGACCGATCCCTTCGGCGTCGGCCACATGGGCATCACCGCCGAGAACCTCGCCGAGAAGCACGGCATCACGCGCGAGGCGCAGGACGCCTTCGCCGTCGAGTCGCAGGCGCGCGCGGCGAAGGCCATCGCCGAGGGCCGCTTCAAGTCGCAGATCGCGCCGGTCACCCTGAAGACGAAGAAAGGCGACGTGGTGTTCGACACCGACGAGCATCCGCGCGCCGGCACCACCCTGGAGACGCTGGCCAAGATGAAGCCGGCCTTCAAGAAGGACGGCACGGTGACCGCCGGCAATGCCTCCGGCATCAACGACGCCGCCTCCTTCCTCGTGCTGGCCGACGCGGCGAAGGCGGCCGCCGGCGGCCACAAGCCGATCGCCCGCCTGGTGGCCTACGCCGTCGCCGGCGTGCCCAACGATGTCATGGGCGAGGGACCGATCCCGTCGACCCGGGTGGCGCTGCAGAAGGCCGGACTGAGCCTCGACCAGATCGACCTGATCGAGTCGAACGAGGCCTTCGCGTCGCAGTCGCTCACCGTCGCCAAGGTTCTCGGCCTCGACCCGGCGCGCACCAACGTCAACGGCGGCGCCATCGCGCTTGGCCATCCGGTCGGCGCCACCGGGGCGGTCATCATCACCAAGCTGCTGCACGAACTCGCCCGCAGCCAGGGCCGCTACGGCCTGGCGACGATGTGCATCGGCGGCGGCCAGGGCATCACCACCATCTGGGAGCGCATCTAGGCGAAGCCGCCCGGCGCCAGGAGAAGACGCCCGCCCAAGCGGGCGTTTTTTTTTCAGAAGCGCACGCTGTCGCCGTTGCCGAGATGGGCCGTGCCGTCCGAGCCGTCGCGGCCGCGGCCGCCGACGACCGGATAGCCGAGGCAGCGCATCAGCGCGATCGCCTCGGCTCCGGTGCAGTGGTTGGCGGCGATGCGGCGAAAGCCGTAGCGGCCGAGCGCGCGCACCGTCTGCGCCTGTTCCTCGCTCATCCCGGCGAAGGGCGCGAGGTGCAGGCCGCCGTAGAGGCCGTAGACCTGGCTGCCGCATTCGAGATGATCCTTCGCGTAATCGACCAGGTTCAGCACGCCTTGGTGGCAGCAGCCGGTGATGCAGACCATGCCCTCGCCGGCGACGTTGGCGTAGAGCGACTGCTCGCCGCGGATGTCGAGCAGGATCGGCAGGTCGAAGGTGACCGAGGCGAGGCCAGGCATCAGGCGATGCACGCCGCCGGGGAGCATGCGCACGAGCGAGCCGCGGTGCGGCACGCGGTTGGCGATGCCGGCCTCGGGAAAGCTGCCGCCGCGAAGCCAGGCTAGGGCCTGTTCGCAATTAATCTGTCGGATGCGTTGTGGCCAAAAGCGTCGACGGCCAGGCGCGCGACGAAGTCAAGGGTTGCTCCCTTGACGAGGAGCGCAACGCCGCAGCCGGCGCTTTTGGCCGCAACCCGAAGGGAACGGGCCTTTGCCGGCGCATGGCTGCGTTGCGGCGGCTTGTCGTGGAATCACCACTGCCTGCGCCGCCGCGCCTTGCCCTGCACCGGCAAGGACTCGTTCGCACCGATAGATTAATTGTGAACAGGCCCTGTCCCTCCTCGCGCAGGGTGCCGGGAACCAGAATGGGGATCGCCGGCGCCAGGCGTAGCACCGCCTCGATGCCCCAGAAGTGGTCTAGATGCTCGTGGCTGAGCAACAGGAAGTCGATGCCTCCCTCGGCGAGCAGGCGGGCGACGCCGGTGGAGCGAAAGCGCTCCGCCATGTAGTCCGCGTTCCAGCCGGCGTCGAGCAGGATACGCCGGGTGACGCCGTCGAGGCCCTCGACCTCGATCAGCGAGCAGCTGCCGGCGGCGTTGTCCGGATCGAAGCGCATGCGCCACTGGCAGGCCGCAGCGCCGCCGCCAGCCTTGATGTCGGCCATCATGCGCGGCGTGTCCCACCAGCCGGTTTCCGTGACGGCGGTGATGGTGACGGCGCGGCAAGCGCCGATGGCGACGGGCGTTTCAGCCGGATCGGGCTGCCGCGTTTCGATCATTTTCGCTCCGTGTAGGTGGGCAGGGTGATGCGGTAGGCCATGGCGAGCAGGCGCGCGGCCAGGGTTGCCGCCATGCCGCTCCAGGCGGCGGCGACGGCGGAGGCGCCGAGCGCCTGCAGGCCGACCAGCACCAGGGCGCCGAGCCAGGCGGCCGAGGCGTACAGCTCGCCGCGCACGAAGATCAGCGGCACCTCGTTGCACAGCATGTCGCGCAGCACGCCGCCGACGACGCCGGTGATGACGCCAAGCAGGCTGGCGACGAGCCAGGGCGCCTGCCAGTCCAGCGCCACCTGGGTGCCGATGGCGGTGAACAGCGCCAGGCCGACGGCGTCGGGGACGAGGAAGAGGCGCGGCGGCAGGCGCAACCCGCGCACGGCGAAGAAGACGACCAGCGTCGTCGCCAGGGCGACGACGAGGTAGGCCTGGTCGCTGATCCAGAACACCGGCCGGCCGAGCAGCAGGTCGCGCACCGTGCCGCCGCCCAGCGCGGTGGCGCAGCCGACCATCGTCACGCCGACGAGGTCCATCCGCTTGCGACCGGCGTCGAGCACGCCGGTCAGGGCGTTCACCGCGACGGCGGCGAGGCCGGTGCCGTAGAGCAGGCTGTCCATGCCGGACAAGTGTAGCGGTTTCGCCGCCGCGCCGCTGCGCCTGCCCTCTATTTCACGGTGGCGCAAAGGGCGTGGAAATGCTCGAGGCGGCGCGCCGCGATGCTGCCGGCGGCGACGGCATCGCGCACGGCGCAATCCGGCTCGCGATCGTGGCGGCAGTCGCGGAAGCGGCAGCCGCCCAGATGGGGCTGGAATTCGCGGAAGGCCTGCTCGATCTCGGCGCGAGACAGGTGGGCGAGGCCGAAGGACTGCAGGCCGGGGCTGTCGATCAGGCTCGTCTCGCCGTCGAGTCGGTAGCGCCGCGTGTGCGTGGTGGTGTGCTTGCCCGAATCGAGCCGCGTCGAGATCTCGCGCACCGCCGCGCCGGCCGCCGGCAGCAGGGCGTTGATGAGCGAGGACTTGCCCATGCCGCTCTGGCCGACCAGCACGCTGCACTGCCCGGCCAGCGCCGGCCGCAGCGCGGCGGCGCCTTCCAGCGCGCACAGCTCGACCACCGCGTAGCCGAGATCGCCAAAGGGCGCCAGCCGCGCGCGCGCCGCCTCGAGCTTGTCCTCCAGGTCGATCTTGTTCAGCACGATCAGCGCCCGCATGCCCTGCTGCTCCGCGGCGACGAGGCAGCGCGAGACGAGCTCGTCGCTGAAGGACGGCTCGGCGGCGACGACGATGACGGCCTGGGTGGCGTTGGCGGCGATCAGCTTCTGCCGCCGGCCGTCGCTGCGGTAGAGCAGGCTGCGGCGCGGCTTGACGCGCTCGATGACGCCCTGGCCGCTCGCCGCCAGGGCCAGCGCGACGCGGTCGCCGCAGGCGATCTGGCTGCGACGGCCGCGCGGCTGGCTGGGCAGGATGCTGCCATCGGCCAGCGCGACCTCGTAATGGCGGCCGAAGTCGGCGACGACGACGCCCTGCACGTTCAGGACCGCGGCGCCGCGGCCGCGCTACTTGAACTTGTAGAACCGGCTGTTGAGATAGGCGGCGGCATGCTCTTCTTCTTCGGGGAACCAGCCGGCGTCGACCTGCGCGCTGCAGGCGGCGACGCGCTGCCGCAGCGCCTGCGGCGTCTCGATCTTGCGGTCGATGCGCGTGTACAGGTCGCTGCCGTCGCCGCCGACCAGGCGCTGGTGGCAGGCGACGCATTTCTCGTCGTGCAGCTTCTTACCGGCGGCCGCGTCGCCCCTGGCGAACGGGGCGGCGGAGGCGGACAGCGAAGCCAGGGCGAGCAATGCGGCAAGAATGGATTTCATGGCGTGACTCCTTGCAGGCGGGCGATTCTCGCCGCCGCCGGCGGATGGGAATCGTGGAAGACGGAGTAGAGGGGATCGGGGGTCAGGGTCGCGGCGTTGTCGCGGTACAGCTTGACCAGCGCGGCGCAGAGGTCGGCCGCCCGCGTTTGCTCCGCGGCATAGGCGTCGGCCTCGTATTCGTGGCGCCGCGACAGGGCGCTCGCCAGCGGCGAGAGCGGGAAGAGGAAGGCCGGCAGGGCGATGAAGAACAGCGCCAGCGCCGACGCCGTGCCCTGGCTGTGCATGCCGAGGCCGGCGTAGAACCAGGGCGCGTCGATCAGGCGGCCGAGCAGCCAGAGCAGCGCCAGGCTGGCGAGGGCCAGCAGGCCGATGCGCTTCCAGACATGGCGCAGCCGGTAGTGGCCGAGCTCGTGGGCCAGCACCGCCTCGATCTCGGCGGGGGCCAGCGCCTCAAGCAGGGTGTCGAAGAAGACGATGCGCCGCGAGCGGCCGAAGCCGGTGAAGTAGGCGTTGCCGTGCGACGAGCGCTTCGAGCCGTCCATGACGAAGAGGCCGCTGGCGCGAAAGCCGCAGCGCGCCAGCAGCGCCTCGATGCGATCGCGCAGCGCCGTGTCCGCCAGCGGCGAGAACTTGTTGAACAGCGGCGCGATCAGGGTGGGATAGGCCAGCAGCATCAGCAGGTTGAAGGCCAGCCAGAACAGCCAGACGTGGAGCCACCACAGCGTCCCCATGCGCTGCATCAGCCAGAGCACGGCCGCCAGCAGCGGCAGGCCGATCAGCGCGGCGAGCAGCGCGCCCTTGGCGAGGTCGAGGGCGAAAAGGCCGGGCGTCGTCTTGTTGAAGCCGAAGCGCGCCTCGGTGACGAAGGTGGCGTAGAGCGAAATGGGCAGGTCGAGCAGCGCGTGCAGCACGGCCAGTCCGGCGAGAAAGGCGATGCCGAGCGGCAGGCCGCCGAGGCCAAGGCCGGCCCAGGCATCGTGCATCGCCTGCAGCAGGCCGCCGAAGGTCAGCGCCAGGACGAGCAGGCCGCCGACCATCACTTCCACCATCGCCAGCCGCAGCTTGGCCGCGGTGTAGTCGGCGGCGCGGCGGTGAGCCGCCGGCGTGATGCTGGCGCTGAAGGCCGCGGGCACGGCTTCGCGATGCGCGGCGACGTGGCGCAGCTGGCGCCGCACCAGCCACAGGCGCAGCCCGGTGCTGAGGCCGAGCGCGGCGAGGAACAGGGCGGCGAAGGCGTTCGCCATCGCGGTGTCGGGCATGATCTGTGACAGAATGCCGGCTTTCGGAAAATGCGAAAATTATGGCACAGGATCCCGACAACCTGATCTGGCTGGACATGGAAATGACCGGCCTCGATCCCGATCGCGACCGCATCATCGAGGTCGCCATGGTGGCCACCGACAGCGCGCTCAACGTCATCGCCGAGTCGCCGGTCGTCGTGGTGCACCAGCCCGACGGCGTGCTCGACGCCATGGACAGCTGGAACAAGGGCACCCACGGCAAGTCGGGGCTGATCGACCGCGTGCGCGCCTCGACCACCGACGAGGCGGCGGCGACGCGGACCCTGCTGGCCTTCATGCGCGAGCACGTCGCCGCGCGCACCTCGCCGATGTGCGGCAACTCGATCTGCCAGGACCGCCGCTTCATGGCGCGCTGGATGCCGGAGCTGGAAGCCTATTTCCATTACCGCAATCTCGACGTCAGCACGCTGAAGGAGCTGGCGCGGCGCTGGAACCCGGAGGTGCACAAGGGCGTCGTCAAGCAGGGCGCGCACACCGCGCTGGCCGACGTGCGCGAGTCGATCGAGGAGATGCGCTACTACCGCGAGAAGCTGATCCGGCTCTAGGGTCCCTAGGAGTCGTTCCCGATCAGGCTGTCGCTGCGAAAGGCCTTTGCCGGCAGGGCGCGCGGCTCGCGCTTCACCGCGGCGCGCGCAGGGCGCGAATCGCGGCGAGCAGGCCGGCGGTGGAAGCGTCGAAATCGCCCGATCCGGAGATCATCTGCGGCAATATCTCGCGCGCCATCTGCTTGCCCAGCTCGACGCCCCACTGGTCGAAGCTGTTCACCCCCCACAGGCAGCCCTGCACCGCCACCTTGTGCTCGTAGAGGGCGATCAGGCGGCCGAGGCTGCGCGGCGCGAGGCGCGGCAGCAGCAGGGTGGTGCTCGGCTGATTGCCGGCGCAGGCCAGGTGCGGCGCCAGGCGCGCGGCTTCGGCGGCGTCCTTGCCGGCGGCGAGCAGCTGCCGCCGCGCTTCCTCGGCCGTGCGGCCCTTCATCAGCGCCGCACCCTGCGCCAGCGCGTTGGCGACCAGCGCCTCCTGCGCCGCGCCGGGCTCGCCGACCGGAACGATAAAGTCGATCGGCGTCAGCCGCGTGCCCTGGTAGAAGAGCTGGTGGAAGGCGTGCTGGCCGACCGAGCCGGCCATGCCCCAGAGGATCGGCGCGGTGGCGCAGCCGACCGCCTCGCCGTCGAGCGTGACATGCTTGCCGTTGCTCTCCATCTCCAGCTGCTGCAGGTAGGCCGGCAGCAGGCCGAGGCGGTGGGCGTAGGGCAGCACGGCGAGGGTCCCGGCGCCGAGGAAATCGATGTTCCACAGGCCGACCAGCGCCATCAGCACCGGCAGGTTCTCGGCGAAGGGCGCGGAGAAAAAGTGAGCATCCATCTCGCGCGCGCCGGCGAGCAGTTCCTCGAAGGCGTCCATGCCGATGGCGCAGGCGATCGGCAGGCCGATGGCCGACCACATCGAGTAGCGGCCGCCCACCCACTCCGGCAGGGCGAGGCAGTTCTGCGCCGGGATGCCGAAGGCCTGCGCCGCGGCGACGTTGTTGCTGGCGGCGAGAAAATGGCGCGCCGTATCGGCGGCGCCGAGCCAGGCGCGGGCGGCCTGGGCGTTGCTCAGGGTCTCCTGGGTGGTGAAGGTCTTCGAGGAGACGATGAACAGTGTGCGCGCCGGCTCGAGGCCGGCCACTGCTGCGGCGAACTCGGCCGGGTCGATGTTGGCGACGAAGCGCACCGCCAGCCGCCCATCGGCGGGCTCGCCGAGCGCGTGCACGGCCATGCGCGGGCCGAGGTCGGAGCCGCCGATGCCGAGATTGACGACGGCGTTCACCGGCGCGCCGCCGCTGCCGCGCCAGGCGCCGGAACGGATCGCCCCGGAGAACTCGCGCATGCGTTGCCGCGTCGCCTGCACTTCCGGCAGCACGTCACGGCCGTCGACGAAGCAGGGTTCGTCGGCGCGCAGGGCGACGTGCAGCGCGGCGCGCCGCTCGGTGGTGTTGATCGCTTCGCCGCCGCGCATGCGCCGCAGGAAGCCGGCGAGGTCGCGCGCCTCGGCCAGACGCAGCAGGAGGTCGAGCGTCTCGGCGTCCAGCCGCTGCTTGGAGAAGTCGCACAGCAGCTCGCCGCAGCGCAGGGACAGGCGCTCGAAGCGCCGCGGATCGGCGGCGAACAACTCGTTGAGGTGGCGCGGCGCCATGCCGTCCCGGTGGGCGGCCAGCGCCTGCCATTGGGGTGTTTGCGTCAGCGGTGTCATGGCCTGAAGTAGAGCTGGAAGCGTTCGTTGCGGTCGCTTGGCCGATGGTCTTCCCATATCTTGCGCCAGCCCTTGCCCGGCGGCAAGCGCGGGTTGCGCGCCGTTCCTTGAACCAGGTAAAGCCGGCAGGCGGCGGACGCGCGGCTGCCTTCCGGCTGCAGCACGATGCCGGCGAAGTAATGGAGAGAGGCGCGCTGGGGGCTGCTCAGGCCCTGGCCGCTGATGCAGGTCTGCACCGCCGGCAGGGCGGCCTTGAGGCCGGCGAACACCGGCCGGTAGCTGCGGCCGTGATCGATCCACGGCGTCCATAGCGCGACGAGCAGGCCCCAGCACAGCACGACGCCGGCGGCCCAGTGCGCGGCGCCGCGCTGCGGCGCGCGCGGGCTGGCGAAGATCAGCCAGAGCCAGGCCAGTGTCAGCGCCAGCGCGGCGGCGAAGGCTGGCATCGAGAAGCGGGCGACGAAGCCCGGCTCGAGGCGGGAAAAGTTCTTGGCGATCTGCGCCGGCGTGCCGGCGACCATGGCCAGCCAGCCGAGCCAGATCAGCCCGGCGAGCAGGCTGAAGGTCATCATGCCGAACCAGTCGAAGGCATTGGCGGCGCCGCGGCGCAGCGACAGGGTTGCCGGCGCAGCGAGCAGGATCAGCGGCGGCAGCAGCGGCAGCGCATTCAGGCTGCGCGGGCCGTAGAAGGCGGTCTGCGCCAGCAGGAGAGCGAGGAAGGAAGCGAGCGGCAGCAGGATGTGCGCCGCGGCCAGCCGCCGCCGCTCCTTCCACAGGGTCCACAGCGCCAGCGGCAGGGCCGGCCAGGCGAACCAGCCGAGCAGCTTGAGCCAGGCCCACAGCGCCTGCAGCCAGCCGTCCTGCGGCTGCAGGCCGGCCAGTTCCAGGCTCCACCATCGCGCGAAGAGGGCTGGGTCATGCCGCTGCAGCGCCATCGGCCAGGCGAGGATCAGGGGCGTAGCGACCAGCAGCGCCGCCAGCAGCGCGCGCCCTGCCCGGCCGGCGCGCGGCTGCGGGCCGAGGAATGGCAGCAGCAGGAGCAGCGGCGCCAGCGCCAGCAGCGCCTGCAGGCCGGCGGCGAGGAAGCCGCCGGCGAGGGCGATGCCGGCCAGCGCCCCGCCGCGCGCGGCATGCCGCGTCGACAGGGCGAGGCCAAGGTAGAGCGCCGCCGTGGCGGCCAGCAGGGCGGTGGCCGGCTGGCTCTCATGCGCATGCACCAGCAGGCCGAGCACGCCGATGCCGACCAGCGCGGCGCCCCGCGCCGCCTCGCGGCCGGCGAGCAGCCGCGCCGTGCCGGCGAGGCAGGCCAGCATGAGGCCGACGAACAGGCCGGAGGCCAGGCGGGCGCCGTCGTGCACGGGCAGGAAGGCGGCGAAGGCCTTGCCGAGCAGCGCGGCGACCCAGTAGTAAAGAGTCGGCGAGTCGAGCCAGGCTTCCCCGGCCAGGCGCGGCACCAGCCAGCCGCCGCCCTCGATCATCGAGAAGGCGACGCCGAAGTGCGTGGCGTCCTCGTTTTTCCAGGGATCGTGGCCGACGAGACCGGCCAGCAGGTAAAGCGCGCAGAGGGCGGTCAGGGCGATGCCGCGCGGCGGGAAGGCGATGGGCAGGCGCGGCGAGGGCATGTTTCGCGGAAGTCGGTGTCTGAAGTGCCGGCAGGGGGATTGTACCGAAGACCCTCCTGGTCAAAACAAAAAGGCAGCCGAAGCTGCCTTTTTCCGTTGCGCCCGCGCGCTCAGGCCGAAGCCTGCTTGCGCGTCCCGTATTTCTGGCGGAAGCGCTCGACGCGGCCGGCGGTGTCGACGATCTTTTGCTTGCCGGTGTAGAAGGGATGGCAGGCCGAGCAGACCTCGATGTGCAGCGGCTTGCCGCTGGTCGAGCGCGTCTTGAACTGGTTGCCGCAGCTGCAGGTCACCTCGATCTCGGCGTACTCGGGATGGATGTCGGCTTTCATGCTGTCCTCGCTGAAACGGGGCCGCGGATGTGGCGGCCCCTGGAAACCGCAAATTATCTTCGAAATCCGGTGTTTTTGCAATGCGCGCTCAGCCGCGGCGCATGGCGTCGAAGAACTCGGCGTTGCTCTTGGTGGCGCGGATCTTGTCGAGCAGGAATTCCATCGCCTCGAGATCGTCCATGTTGTAGAGCAGCTTGCGCAGCACCCAGACCTTCTGCAGGATCTCCGGCTTGAGCAGCAGTTCCTCGCGGCGGGTGCCCGAGCGGTTGACGTTGATGGCCGGGTAGACGCGCTTTTCCGCCATGCGCCGCTCGAGGTGGATCTCCATGTTGCCGGTGCCCTTGAACTCCTCGTAGATGACGTCGTCCATGCGGCTGCCGGTGTCGATCAGCGCCGTGGCGATGATGGTGAGCGAGCCGCCCTCCTCGATGTTGCGCGCGGCGCCGAAGAAGCGCTTCGGCTTCTGCAGGGCGTTGGCGTCGACGCCGCCGGTGAGCACCTTGCCGGAGGCCGGCACGACGGTGTTGTAGGCGCGCGCCAGGCGGGTGATCGAGTCGAGCAGGATGACGACGTCCTTCTTGTGCTCGACCAGGCGCTTGGCCTTCTCGATCACCATCTCGGCGACCTGGACGTGGCGCGAGGCCGGCTCGTCGAAGGTCGAGGCGACCACCTCGCCCTTGACCGAGCGGGTCATCTCGGTGACCTCCTCCGGCCGCTCGTCGATGAGCAGGACGATGAGGGAGACGTCCGGGTGGTTGGCGGTGATGGCGTGGGCGATGTGCTGCATCATCACCGTCTTGCCGCTCTTCGGGCTGGCCACCAGAAGGCCCCGCTGGCCCTTGCCGATCGGCGCGATCATGTCGATGACGCGCGAGGTGATGTTCTCCTCGGCGCGGATGTCGCGCTCGAGCTTGAGATGCTCGGCCGGATGCAGCGGCGTCAGGTTCTCGAAGAGGATCTTGTTCTTGGCGTTTTCCGGCGGCTCGTCGTTGACCTTGTCCACCTTGACCAGGGCGAAGTAGCGCTCGCCGTCCTTCGGCGTGCGGATCTCGCCCTCGATCGAGTCACCCGTGTGCAGGTTGAAGCGGCGGATCTGCGAGGGCGAGACGTAGATGTCGTCGGTGCCGGCGAGGTAGGAGGTGTCCGGCGAGCGCAGGAAGCCGAAGCCGTCCGGCAGCACCTCCAGGGTGCCGTCGCCATAGATGCTTTCGCCTTTCTTGGCGCGGTTCTTCAGCAGGGCGAAGATCAGTTCCTGCTTGCGCAGGCGGTTGGCCCCTTCGATCTCGTTGGCGACGGCCATTTCGAGCAACTGGCTGACGTGGAGGGTCTTGAGCTCCGATAAGTGCATAAGGGAATCAGGGATGAGGTGGTGATACGGAAGGGTGAACTGCGAGAGTTCGGAGGAGATTTTCCGGTTTTGGAACTTTTCTGGGAGCTTGCGACCGAATCCGCGCCGCCGGGATACCGCTCGTCCTGCCGCGGCGCGGGGAGATTACGTGAACTCTAAGGCTTTCACAGATTGCTGTCAATAAAGGCGGTCAGCTGGGATTTCGACAGGGCGCCGACCTTGGTCGCCTCGACATTGCCGTTCTTGAACAGCATCAGGGTCGGGATGCCGCGGATGCCGAACTTGGCCGGTGTCTCCTGGTTGTCGTCGATGTTGAGCTTGGCCACCTTGATCTTGCCGGCGTACTCCTTGGAGACGTCGTCGAGAATCGGGGCGATCATCTTGCACGGGCCGCACCACTCGGCCCAGTAGTCCACCAGAACGGGGGTTGCCGACTGCAGCACTTCCGCCTCGAAATTGGCATCGGTGACATAGTGAATGTGCTCGCTCATGATGACCTCTCAATCTGTCGGGTGGCCGGCCGAAACGACGCCGGAGGAACAGTCTGGTTCTGGGTGCTGCAGGGCGGGTGCCGGGGCGTGACCTGCCGGGTGCCCGACAACCTGCGAGCATCGTAGCGAAAAAGTCGCGCCAAGGGAAGCGCGTTTCCGGCAGGCGCCGCGGGCGCCGGCCCCTGCCCGGCCGGCGATTGCTGCGCATCGGCGAGGGGGCGTAAGCAGCCGTGCTAACATCCCCTCCGCTGCCGTTCGAACCTGGCGCGAAGCGCCCTGCCGTTTCTGCCATCCGGAAAAACATCGCCACGCCGGCCATGCCCGAGGCCGCCCACAATGATGCCGCGCTCCACCCCGTTCCGCTCGGTCCGGACGGGCTCGCGCGTTGCGCCCGGCGCATCGTCGCCGAGCTGTCGGGCCACCTGCCCGACCTTTCCGGCGCGCTGATCGTCCTGCCCAGCCCTCTGCTCGCGCCGGCCTTGCGCCAGGCCCTGGCGGCGACCGCCGGCCGGGCGATCCTGCTGCCGCGCATCGCTACCCTGGAGCAACTGGCGAGCGCCGGGCAGGAGCGCGGCGTGCCCGACAGCCGGCGCCAGCTGCTGCTCTACCGGCTGCTGCGCGGGCAGGGCTGGTTCGCCGGCAGCGCACTGTGGGAGATCGGCGCCGAGCTGCTGGCCCTGTTCGACGAGCTCAACGAGCGCGCCAGCAGCCTGCCGCGGGACGAGGCCGAGTTCGTCGACCGCCTCGAACGGGCCTATGCCGCGCGCGGCTCGCAGCCGCTGCGCTTCGAAGCGGAACTGGTGCATCGGCTGTGGCGGGCGGAGGCGACGGGACCGCCGAGTCGGCAGGTGGCCATGGCGCTGATGCTGGCCGAACTGGCGACGCGGGCCGCCGGCCCGCTTTTCGTGCTCTGCGACGGCGCTCCGCGTCCTGTCGAGCGGGCTTTCTGCCAGGCCTGGTCCGCCCGCCAGAACGCGCTGCTCTTCCAGCCCGAGCGCGCGGCGGCGGAGGATCCGCTCCTGCAGGCGCTGAACCTGGCCTGGCCGCCCGGGGCGGCAGACGATGCGCCGCTCGATGCGCGCGCGGCCGCGGCCGCACGCGCCTGGCCGGAGAGTCCGCTGTCAGGCCGCCTGCGCCTGCTGGGTGCCGAAAGCCTGGAAGCGGAAGCCGCCGCCGTCGCGGCGGAAGTGAAGCGCTGGCTTGCCGGAGGCCGCCGCGACATCGCCCTGGTGGCGGCCGACCGCGCGGCCGCCCGACGCGCCCGCGCCCTGCTTGAGCGCGACGGCGTCCTGGTGCGGGACGAGACCGGCTGGAAGCTGTCCACGACGCGGGCGGCGGCCCTGGTCGACGCCTGGCTCGAGGTGCATGTCGCCGACGGCTACCATCGCGATCTGCTCGACCTCGCCAAGTCGCCGTTCGTGTTCGATGACCTGCCCGAACCGGACCGCCAGGCCGGGCTGCTGCAGCTGGAAGGCGGGCTGGCGCGCCACAACCTCATCCATGGCATCGAGCGCTGCAGGACGACGCTGGCGCGTGTTCCGGGCCACGAGAAGGCGCTCCTCCTGCTGGGCCGCATGGCCGGCGCACGGCGGAAAATGCCTCGCGACGAGGCTTCGCTCGCCGGCTGGCTGGACGGCCTCGAGCAGGCGCTGGCCGAGCTGGGCGCCCTGGCGAGCCTGGCGGCGGACGCCGCAGGCGCCACCCTGCTCGAACTGCTGCGCACGCGGCGAGAGGAACTGGCCGCGGTGCCGGCGCGGCTGGGCTTCGGCGAGTGGCGCGAGTGGCTGAACCGCGAGCTGGAGGGCGCCGCCTTCGTCGATCGCGGCATCGACAGCCCGGTCGTCATGACGCATCTGGCGGCCACCCGGCTGCGCCGCTTCGATGCGGCCGTCGTCATCGGCGCCGACCGCGACAACCTGGCGCCGCAGCGCTCGCGCGGCGTCTTCGATCACCCGGCGGTGCGCGAGGAGCTCGGCCTGTCGCTGCCGGCCGAGGCGCGGGCGCGCCTGCGCGACGACCTCGCCGGACTGGTCGCCTCCTGCGGCGAGGTGACGGCCACCTGGCAGCTGCGGCGCGACGACGAGCAGAACCTGCTCAGTCCCGAGCTCGATCTGCTCCGCGCCTTCCATGCCCGCGCCTGGGGCAAGGATCTGCAGGATGCGCCACCGGCGCCGGCCATCGGCGACGCGGCTTCGGGCCGGGGCACCGCCATGCCGCGGCCGCGGGCGCCGCAGCTCGTGCCGCTGCGCGTATCGGCCAGCGCCCATGCCAGCCTGCTCGCCTGCCCTTATCAGTTCTTCGCCCGCCGCATGCTCGGCCTGTCGGAAGCGCAAGAAGTGCGAGAGGCGCTCGAGAAGCGCGACTACGGCGAGTTCGTCCATCGCATCCTGCAGCGCTTCCATGCCGTCCATCCCCGCGTCACGGGACTGGCCGAAGACGTGCTGGCGACCAAGCTTGAATCGATCAGCCGCGAGGTCTTTGCCCCTGAGATCGCGCGGAACTTTCTCGGCCATGCCTGGCTGGCGCGCTGGCTCCAGCGCGCGGCCGGCTACATCGCCTGGCAGAAGGGGCGCGAAGCGGCCGGCTGGCGCTACGCCGGCAGCGAGCTGGAGCGCGAGGTCCGCCTGGCGCTTGACGACGGCGCCGAGCTGGCGCTCCACGGCCGCATCGACCGGCTCGACCGGCGCGATGGCGGGTCGGAGGCGGTGCTTGATTTCAAGACGCAGGACGCGCAGAAGCTGAAGAAGCGGCTGCGCGATCCCGGCGAGGACGCGCAGCTGTCGAGCTATGTGCTGCTGCAGGGCGGCAATGTCGCCGAGGCGGCCTATGTCGGACTCGACGGCGACAAGCCCGTCGAGGTGCCCCTCGCCGGGGCGCAGGCCATGGCGCAGGCGCAGGGCGCCCGGCTGGCAGCCGTCATCGGCGCGCTGCGTCGCGGCGCCGCGCTGCCCGCGCACGGCATCGATGCCGTTTGTGCTGTCTGCGAAATGCGCGGCCTCTGCCGCAAGGACTACCACGCCGCGGACGCCAGCCTGGCGCCTGCGGCGGAGGACGGCGCGTGAGCGCGCCGGAAATCATCCGCGAGGCCCTCGATCCGCGCCAATCCGTCGTGGTCGAGGCCTGCGCCGGCAGCGGCAAGACCTGGCTGCTCGTCTCGCGCATCCTGCGCCTGCTGCTCGACGGTGTCGCGCCCGGGCAGGTCCTGGCGATCACGTTTACCCGAAAGGCCGCTCGGGAAATCGAGGAGAGGCTCGCCCGCTGGCTGCGCGAGCTGGCAACCGGCAGCGAAGACGAGGCGCGTGACTTCCTGCTCGAGCGCGGCGTGCCGGCGCAGGAGATCGGCGACGCGGTGGCGCGGGCGCGCCGACTCTACGAGTGCGTGCTGACGGCGGCCCCGCCGCTGACCGTCAGCACCTTCCATGGCTGGTATGCCCGCCTCGTGCAGGGGGCGCCGCTGACGAGCGGCCTGGCCGGTTTCGTTCTGCACGAGTCGGACGCCGGCCTGATGGGGGAGGTCTGGCAGCTTTTCGCCGACGCCCGCGGCCGGCGCAACGACGCGGCAACGGCCTCCCTGCTCTGGCTGCTGCAGAATTGCGGCCTGGAGGGCGCGCGCGAGCTGATGTTCGGCCTGGCCAGGCGTCGCGCCGAATGGCAGGCCTTTGCCGGCGAGGGTGGCAAGGCGCCGGCGCGCGCCCTGCAGCGGCTGCGCGACTGCCTCGGCGTCGGCGAGGCGCCCGCCGCCCTGGCCACGCTGCTGGGCGACGAGCTGTTCATGCGCAAGCTCCACGAATACGAAGCCATCCTTCAGAGCAGCGATCTGGAGGGCGACCGGCAGCTGGCCGCCACGCTGGCCAAGGCGTTCACCGACGCGGGCGAGGAGGCGCGCTTCGCCGCCATCTCCGCCGCACTGCTGACCGGGGAGGGCGAGCCGCGCCAGAGGAAGCCGGCCAAGGCTCTCGACAAGCGCTTCGGCAGCGTGCGGGCCGCCCGCCTGGTCGAGCTGCACGGCCGTCTCTGCCAGCGGGTGCTGGATACGCGCGACGCCCTGCGCGAGGAACAGGCGCATGAACTTAACCGGCATGCGTTCATCGCCGGCGCGGCCTGGCTGGAGATGCTGGAACGGCACAAGCAAGAGCGCCGGCTGATGGACTTCGCCGACCTCGAGCTGCAGGTGGCGCGCATGCTCGCCGACGAGGCCGGCGCGGCCTTCCTGCAGGCGCGCCTCGACGCGCGCTACCGCCATATCCTGCTCGACGAGTTTCAGGACACCAACCCGCTGCAGTGGCGCATCCTGCTCGACTGGCTGGCCGCCTATGGCGTCGAGGATGCCGCCCGGCCGCGGATCTTCCTGGTCGGCGACCCGAAGCAGTCGATCTACCGTTTTCGCCGCGCCGAGCCGCGCGTCTTCGACTGCGCCGCTGCTTTCCTGGGCGAGCGCTTCGACGCGCAGCGGCTGGCCCAGGACGAGACACGGCGCAACGCGCCGGTCCTGGTCGAGGTGATCAACCGCGTCTTCGACGGCGAGCGGCTGCTGCCCCACTTCCGGCGGCATCGCAGCCTGGCGCCCGGCCGGGCCGGCCGCGTCGAACTGTTGCCGCTGTGCGGCAAGGAGCCCGCGGCGGCGGCCGCGCAGGGTCTGCGCGATCCGCTCGCCATCGCGCAGACGCCGATCGAGGACGGCCGCCGCCGCGACGAAGCGGCGCAACTGGCTTGCCGCATCGCCGAAATCGTCGGCCGCTGGAGCGTGGAAGACGAGATGGACGGCAAGCCGCGGCCCGCCCGCCATGGCGACATCATGGTGCTGGCCCGCCGCCGCGCCGCCCTCGGCGAAATCGAGCGGGCGCTGCGCCGCGCGGGCATCCCCTGCGACAGCGCCGGGCGCGGCGGCCTGCTGCGCACGCTGGAAGCGGCCGACCTCGCCGCGCTGCTGCGTTGCCTGGTGGCGACCGGCGACGACCTGGCGCTGGCCCATGCCTTGCGCACGCCCGTCCTCGGCGCCAGCGACGACGACCTCCTGCTGCTGGCGCGGCGGCCCGAATCCGGCTGGTGGCAGCGCCTGGAGGCCTGCGCCGGCGGCCCGGAAACGCTCGCGCGCGCCGCGCGGCTGCTCGCCGGCTGGCACGCGGCCGCGGCGAGACTGCCGGTGCATGACCTGCTCGACCGCATCTACTACGAAGGCGAACTGCTGGCGCGCTACCGCAGCGCCGTGCCGGCGGCGCTCTGGCCGGGCGTGGCGGCCAATCTCGAGGCCTTCCTGGCGCTGGCTCTTCGCCTCGATGCCGGCCGCTATCCGAGCCTGCCGCGTTTCCTCGACGAACTGGCGCGGCTCGATTCGGCGGGCGGCGAGGACGCGCCCGACGAAGGAACGATCCAGGCGGAGTCGGGCGGCGACCGCGTGCGGCTGCTCACCATACATGGCGCCAAGGGCCTCGAGGCGCCGATCGTCTGGCTGGTCGACGCCCACGCCACGCACGAGCCCGCTGAGGCATGGTCCCTGCTGGTGAACTGGCCGCCGCAATCGCCGGGACCGGTGCATTTCTCCGTGCTCGGGCGCAAGGCCGAGCTGGGTGCGCGCCGCGCGCAATGGATCGAGGCCGAGGCGGAGCAGGCGGCGCGCGAGGAGCTCAATCTGCTCTATGTGGCGATGACGCGCGCGCGCCAGTACTTCTTCGCCAGTGGCATCGCGACGGAGCGCAACAGCGCCAAGGCCAGCTTCTGGCAGCGCCTGGCGGCCGCACTCGAGGGCCTGGGCGGCGGCAGCGTCCATGGCGAGGCGCTGCTCGCCGCGCCTGCGCCGGCAAAGGGGCCGGCGGCTGCAGCGGCTGTCGCGCCTGCGCCGGATTGCCCACCAGTCGGGCATCGGCTGGAGGGCGCCAGCCCCGGCATGTCGTACGGCAAGCGACTGCATGCCGCCCTCGACTGGCTCAGTGCCGGGGGTGAAGCCGGGCGGGCGCCGCCGGGCATCGCGCCGGCAGAATGGCCGGCCCTGCGCGCCGCGGCCCGCGCCATCCTCGAGGCGCCGCGGCTGCGCGACTTCTTCGATCCGGCCGCCCATGTGTGCGCCCTCAACGAGGCCGAGTTCGTGCTGGCCGACGGCACCGTCGGGCGCATCGACCGCCTGGTCGAACTGGCGGACGGCTTCTGGGTGCTGGATTACAAGAGCGGCCGGCCGGACGAAGTCCTGCTCGACGCCTATGGCGCGCAACTGGAGGCCTACCGATCCGCGGTCGGCCGTCTCTACCCGGGACGGCCGGTGCGCTGCGCCCTGATTTTCGCCGACGGCGGCTTCCTCGAGGTCCCGCCCGCCGGTCTTTCCCCGGGCAGCGCAATGGACTAAGATGAAGCTGCGGTCGCACATCAATAAAAACGGGGGAGGGACGGCATGCAGGTCAGGAAAATTCTCGAGATCAAGGGCCAGGCGTTGTTCACCATCGCGCCCAACCAGACGCTGGCCGACGCGGTGACGACCATGACCGAGCACGACGTCGGCTCGCTCGTCGTCTTCGACGCCGGCCATATGGTCGGCATGCTGACTTTCCGCGAAGTGCTCAAGGCGGTCAAGCGGGGCGGCGCGGCCTGGGGTGAACAGCAGGTCTCCGGCATCATGGTGCGCGATCCCGTCGTTTCCGCCCCCGATATCGAAGTGGAGGATCTGCGCCGCATCATGGTCACCCACCACATGCGCTACCTGCCGGTGATGGACCGCAGCCTGCTGCTGGGCGTCATCTCCTTCCACGACGTGGCGCGGGCGGTGCTCGACGAGCAGAGCTTCGAGAACCGCATGCTGAAGGCGTACATCCACGATCTGCCGGCCGAGGCCAATGGCGGCTGACTCTCGTCGCCCGCTCGCGCACGGGCCGGCGGCGGAAGACCCAATCCAACAATTCGGCGCGACGGCGCCTGCCTGAAGAGGATGCGATGGAGAAAATCTGGCTGAAGAGCTATCCGACCGGCGTGCCGGCGGAGATCGACGTCAATGAGTTCGAGTCGATCGGGCAGCTGTTCGAGCGCAGCGTGCGCAAGTTCCGCGACCGCGTCGCCTACACCAACATGGGCAAGTCGCTCACCTATGGCGAGCTGGACGGGCTGACGCGCGACTTCGCCGCCTACCTGCAGTCGCTCGGCCTGCAGAAGGGCGCGCGCGTCGCCGTCATGATGCCCAACCTGCTGCAGGATCCGGTGAGCATCTTCGGCATCCTGCGCGGCGGCTACACGGTGGTGAACTGCAACCCGCTGTACACGGTGCGCGAGCTGGCCCACCAGCTGAAGGACTCCGGCGCCGAGGCGATCGTCATCGTCGAGAATTTCGCCAGCGTGCTGCAGGAGTGCCTGACCGAGACGCCGGTCAAGCATGTCATCGTCACCGGCCTCGGCGACATGCTCGGCTTTCCCAAGGGCGCCATCGTCAATTTCGTCGTCCGCCATGTCAAGAAGATGGTGCCGGCCTGGCGCCTGCCAGGCGCGGTGCGCTTCAACGACGCCCTGGCGCGCGGCGCGCGGCAGGATTTCCGCGAGGTCAAGGTCGGCCACGAGGACATCGCCTTCCTGCAATACACCGGCGGCACCACGGGCGTGGCCAAGGGCGCCATGCTGACGCATCGCAACATCATCGCCAACCTGCAGCAGGCGCATGCCTGGCTCAAGCCTTTCATGCCGGAGACCGGCACCGTCGTCACGGCCCTGCCGCTCTACCACATCTTCGCGCTGACGGCGAACTGCCTGACCTTCCTCAAGATCGGCTGGAGCAATCTGCTGATCACCAATCCGCGCGACATCCCGGGCTTCGTCAAGGAACTGGCCAAACACCCCTTCGACGCCATCACCGGGGTGAACACGCTGTTCAACGCCCTGCTCAACGATCCGGATTTCGCCCGGCTCGACTTCAGCCGGCTGAAGATCGCTCTCGGCGGCGGCATGGCGGTGCAAAAGCCGGTGGCGCTGAAATGGAAGGAGGTGACGGGGATCCCGCTGATCGAGGCCTACGGCCTGACCGAGACCTCGCCGGCGGCGACCATCAACCCGCTCGACCTGACGGAATACAACGGCGCCATCGGCCTGCCGGTTTC
This sequence comes from Pseudomonadota bacterium, assembly GCA_963205435.1. Classification (GTDB taxonomy): domain Bacteria; phylum Pseudomonadota; class Gammaproteobacteria; order Burkholderiales; family Rhodocyclaceae; genus Desulfobacillus. Next base: position 44,428 of record CAUJIV010000049.1, on the reverse strand, counting down.
CTCGACCGAGGTCGCCATTCGCGACGACGCCGGCAACGACCTGCCGCTGGGCGAGGCGGGCGAGCTGTGCGTGCGCGGCCCGCAGGTGATGCGCGGCTACTACATCCGGCCGGACGAAACGGCCAAGGTGATCATGTCCGACGGCTTCCTGCGCACCGGCGACGTCGCCATCATGGATGCCCAGGGCTTCGTGCGCATCGTCGACCGCAAGAAGGACATGATCCTCGTTTCCGGCTTCAACGTCTATCCGAACGAGATCGAGGAAGTGGTCGCCACCCATCCGGGCGTGCTCGAAGTGGCGGCGGTCGGCGTGCCCGACCCGAAGTCGGGCGAAGCGGTCAAGCTGTTCGTCGTGCGCAAGGATCCGGCCCTGACCGCCGAGGCGCTGATCGCCCATTGCAAGGAGAACCTCACCGGCTACAAGGTGCCGCGTCTGGTCGAGTTCCGCGACGAATTGCCGAAGACCAACGTCGGCAAGATCCTGCGCCGGGCGCTGCGCGACGAGGCGCTGGCGAAGCAGGGCTGACGCTCGCCGTCGTTCAGCCTAGCGGCGCCCGCCCCGGGCGCCGCCCTTGTCCCAGACGTAGCGCTGGCTGCGCCGCCAGCGCGCGGCGGCTTCGATCGAGGCTGGCGGCGTTGGCGCGCGCGCCGGCGATGCCTTGGCGGACTTGCGTCGCGGCGGCTTCTTGTCCATGGCGGGCGGAAAATGTCGTGACGCCGCCATGATAGACTTGCGGCGAAAACGTCACCAGCCCTTCCCATGTCCGGCAACACCCTCGGCAAGCTGTTCTGCGTCACCTCCTTCGGCGAGTCGCACGGCCCGGCCATCGGCTGCGTCGTCGACGGCTGCCCGCCCGGGCTGGAGTTGGCCGAGGCCGACATCCAGGCCGAGCTCGACCGGCGCAAGCCCGGCACCTCGCGCCATGTCACGCAGCGGCGCGAGCCCGACGCCGTCGAGATCCTCTCCGGCGTCTTCGAGGGACGCACCACCGGCACGCCGATCGCGCTGCTGATCCGCAACGTCGACCAGCGCAGCCGCGACTACGGCAACATCGCCGAGACCTTCCGCCCGGGCCACGCCGACTACACCTACTGGCAGAAGTACGGCATCCGCGACTACCGCGGCGGCGGCCGCGCCTCGGCGCGCGAGACGGCGGTGCGGGTGGCCGCCGGCGCCGTCGCGCGCAAATGGCTGCGCCAGCACCACGGCATCGTCATTCGCGCCTGCCTGTCGCAGCTCGGCCCGCACGCCATCGCCTTCAAGTCCTGGGACGGCGTCTACGACAACCCCTTCTTCGTCGCCGATCCGGACAGCGTCGCCGGGCTCGAGCGCTACATGGACGCGCTGCGCAAGTCGGGCGACTCGGCCGGCGGGCTGGTCACCGTGGTGGCGCAGAACGTCCCGGCCGGCTGGGGCGAGCCGGTGTATGACCGCCTCGATGCTGACATCGCCTACGCCATGATGGGCATCAACGCCGTGAAGGGCGTCGAGATCGGCGCCGGCTTCGCCGCCGTCACGCAGAAAGGCACGGAGCATTCGGACGAACTGACGCCGGCCGGCTTCCTCTCCAACAACGCCGGCGGCACCCTCGGCGGCATCGCCAGCGGCCAGGACATCGTCGTGCGCATCGCCGTCAAGCCGACCTCCAGCATCCGCCTGCCGCGCCGCTCGATCGACCTCCAGGGGCGGCCGGTCACGCTGAGCACCCACGGCCGCCACGATCCCTGCGTGGCGATCCGCGCCACGCCGGTGGCCGAGGCCATGCTAGCCCTGGTGCTGATCGACCATGCGCTGCGCCACCGCGCCCAATGCGGCGACGTGCGCTGCCCGACGCCGGCGATTGCCGCGCAGGCGCCGCCGTCGCCGGACGCGCCCGGCCGCGCGGTGGACGATCCCGAGCCCGACGAGGCCTGATTCCGCGGCCCGGCGCGGGACCGCAAGCGGCGCGCCCGGCCGGCATTCCCCCGCATGCTTCCCTACTGGCGCCTGTCGGCCTACTACTTCTTCTACTTCGCCTTCATCGGCGCGTTCTTTCCCTACTTCACGCTCTACCTCGAAGCGCGCCGCTTCAGCGCCTGGGACATCGGCGTGCTGATGTCGCTGATGCAGGTCATGCGCGTGGCGGCGCCCGCCCTGTGGGGCTGGCTCGCCGACCGCAGCGGCGCCAGGGCGCCGATCGTGCGCGCCTCGGCGCTGTTCAGCCTGCTCGGCTTCTCCTGCTTCTTCTTCGCTAGCGGCTTCGCCGGCCATTTCTTCGGCATGGCGCTGCTGTCCTTCTTCTGGAGCGCGGCGCTGCCGCTGGTCGAGGCGCTGACCTTCTCCCATCTCGGCGCGCGGGCCAGCCGCTACGGCGCCATCCGCCTGTGGGGCTCGGTCGGCTTCATCGTCGCCGTGCTCGGCCTCGGCTGGCTGCTCGACCGCCTGCCATTGTCGGCGACGCTGTGGGTGTCGCTGGCGCTGCTCGGCGGCATCCTCGCCAGCGCGCTGGCCCTGCCGGACCGGCGGCAGGAGCGGCACGCGTCGGACCGGCTGCCGATCACCGGCATCCTGCGCCGGCGCGAGGTCAAGGCGCTGTTCGCCGCCAGCTTCTTCATGTCGGCGGCGCATGGCGCGCTCTACGTGTTCTTTTCCATCTTCCTCGTCGGCCAGGGCTACGGCAAGGCGACGGTCGGCCTCCTGTGGACGGCGGGCGTATTGGCGGAGATCGCCGTGTTCCTGCTCCTGCCGCGCCTGCTCCTGCGCTATTCCCTGCGCGGCATGCTGCTGTTCAGCCTGGCCTGCGCGGTCGCGCGCTTCCTCCTGATCGGCTGGGGCGTTGCATGGCTGACGCTGCTGGTCATCGCGCAACTGCTGCACGCGGCGACCTTCGCCGCCTATCACGCGGCCGCCGTGGCGGCGGTCAACCGCTGGTTCGCCGGCCGCCACCAGTCGCGCGGCCAGGCGCTGTACGGCAGCATTGCCTTCGGCGCCGGTGGCATGCTCGGCGGCGTGCTCAGCGGCTGGACCTGGGAGGCCTGGGGCGCCCAGACGACCTTCACCCTGGCTTCGGCCTTCGCGCTCGCCGGCCTGCTGGTGCTCTGGCAGGGCTGGCGCAAGCCGGTGCCTGCCGCGGCAGGCTGAGCCTGTTGCGCAGCCACGATGTCGGCGCGCAGCGCCAGGCCGGCCTCGACATGCCATCCGCATGCGTGTGCCGCGCTGCGGCGGCGAATGGCGGGATTCGATATAATTCACGTGCTTTTCATGGCATTGCATTGGGAAGGCCGCGCAGATTTTCCCCGGGCGGTTCGCTGCCGCCGCGTGTTTCTCGGTGCTTTCGTCGATCCGCGATCCAGCGAATCCGTTTCTGCAAGGATGGAATCATGAAGCGATGGACTCTCCTCCTGCTCGCCCTGCTGGCCGCCCTCGGGCTGGCCGCCTGCAACACGGTGCAGGGCGTGGGCAAGGACATCCAGGCCGGCGGCAAGGCCGTCGAGAAGGCTGCCAAATAGGCGCGCCGCGGCCGCCGCGAAGACCGGCTGCGTCTTTTTGCAAGTGAAAGGAATCGAATGAAGGTCTGCGTCCTGCCCGGTGACGGCATCGGCCCGGAAATCGTCGGCGAGGCCGTGCGCGTGCTCGAGGCGCTGCGCGGCGACGGCATCCGGCTCGAGATGGAGACGGCCCTGCTCGGCGGCTGCGCCGTCGATGCGGCGGGCGATCCCTATCCGGAGGAGACGCGCCGGTTGGCGCGCGCCGCCGACGCCGTGCTGCTCGGCGCCGTCGGCGGCCCGCGCTACGACACGCTTCCGCGCGAACAGCGGCCGGAGCGCGGCCTGCTCGGCATCCGCAAGGACCTCGGCCTGTTCGCCAACCTGCGGCCGGCGGTGCTCTACCCCGAGCTCGCCAACGCTTCCAGCCTCAAGCCCGAGGTGGTGGTGGGGCTGGACATCCTCATCGTGCGCGAACTGACCGGCGACATCTATTTCGGCGAGCCGCGCGGCATCGAGACCCGCGGCGGCGAGAGGGTCGGCATCAACACCATGATCTACTCGGAGAGCGAGATCCGCCGCATCGCGCGCGTTTCCTTCGAGGCGGCGCGCAAGCGCTCGCGCCGGCTGTGCTCGGTGGACAAGATGAACGTGCTGGAATGCACCCAGCTGTGGCGCGACGTGGTGACGGACGAGGCGAAGAACCATCCCGACGTCGAGCTGTCACACATGCTGGTGGACAATGCCGCCATGCAGTTGGTGCGCAACCCGAAGCAGTTCGACGTCATGGTGACCGGCAACATGTTCGGCGACATCCTCTCCGACGAGGCCTCGATGCTGACCGGTTCCATCGGCATGCTGCCCTCGGCCTCGCTCGACGAGAAGGGCAAGGGCCTCTACGAGCCGATCCATGGCTCGGCGCCGGACATTGCCGGCCAGGGCGTGGCCAATCCATTGGCGACCATCCTCTCGACGGCGATGATGCTGCGCTACACCTTCGGCCAGGAGGCGGCCGCGGCCCGTGTCGAGGGCGCGGTGAAGCAGGTGCTGCGGCAGGGACTGCGCACCGCCGACATCTTCGAGGCGGGCATGAAGAAGGTCGGCACTCGGGAAATGGGCGACGCGGTGATCGCGGCGCTGCGGGCGGCGAACTAGGCAAGCGGGAGAATTTCTCATGAAGCGAGTGGGGCTGGTGGGCTGGCGTGGCATGGTCGGCTCGGTGCTGATGCAGCGCATGATGGAGGAGCGGGATTTCGACGGCATCGAGCCGGTCTTCTTCAGCACCTCCCAGGCCGGCGGCAAGCCGCCGGCCATCGGCCGCGACACGCCGCCGCTGCAGGACGCGCGCGACGTCGCCGCGCTGAAAGGCATGGACATCATCGTCTCCTGCCAGGGCGGCGACTACACGACCGAGGTCTTCCCCCGGCTGCGCGGTGCCGGCTGGAGCGGCCACTGGATCGACGCCGCCTCGGCGCTGCGCATGCAGGACGACGCGGTGATCATCCTCGATCCGGTCAATCGCGACGTCATCATGGATGCGCTGGCGCGCGGCGGTCGCAACTGGATTGGCGGCAACTGCACCGTCAGCCTGATGCTGATGGCGGTCGGCGGGCTGTTCCGCCATGACCTGGTCGAATGGCTGAGCGCCATGACCTACCAGGCGGCCTCCGGCGCCGGCGCGAAGAACATGCGCGAGCTGCTGACGCAGATGGGCGAGCTGCATCGCGCGGCGAAGGGACTGCTCGACGATCCCGCCTCGGCCATCCTCGACATCGACCGCGAGGTGGCCGGCATCCTGCGCGACGAGCGGTTTCCGACGGCGAACTTCGGCGTGCCGCTGGCCGGCAGCCTGATCCCCTGGATCGACAAGGAACTGGAAAACGGCCAGAGCCGGGAGGAATGGAAAGGCCAGGCCGAGAGCAACAAGATCCTCGGTCGTGCGGACAAGCCGGTGCCGATCGACGGCATCTGCGTCCGCGTCGGCGCCATGCGCTGCCACAGCCAGGCGCTGACCCTCAAGCTGAAGAGGGATGTTCCGCTCGGCGAGATCGAGGCGATCATCGCCGCATCGAACGACTGGGTGAAAGTGGTGCCGAACCATCGCGACGTCACCCTGCGCGAACTGACGCCGACCGCCGTCACCGGCACCCTGTCCGTCCCGGTCGGGCGATTGCGCAAGCTGAACATGGGGCCGCAATACCTGGCCGCCTTCACCTGCGGCGATCAGCTGCTGTGGGGGGCGGCCGAGCCCCTGCGGCGCATGTTGCGGATATTGCTGGAAAACTGACCTGGCATAAAACCGGTTGAAGGTCTCGGGCCGAGCGGTTCGACTCGGGGGGCAGTGGCCCCGGACTTTGATCCGTCTGCAAAAAACGCTTGATTCCGCGCCAGATTCGGCCAAAATGCGATAATGAAGATTAGCTTGCATAGCTAAGCTCATGATGTTATGTTAATTGTTCGGAAACTCTCCGCGAGGGTGACGCGGTGGATAAAAACCTTCTGAATCTGTCATTGAAGACCTCCCTGCTGGCGGCGGCTTTGGCCGCGTTACCGCCAGGCGCAAATGCCGCGGGCCTCGGGCGCATATCCGTGCTCTCCGCACTGGGACAACCGCTGCGTGCCGAGATCGAACTGACGGCCTCGCGCGACGAGATGGCTACCTTGACGGCCCGGCTCGCATCGAGCGAGACATTTCGCCAGGAAGGCATCGAGTTCGCCCCGGTTCTCGCCGATGTCAAGGTCGCCATCGACCGGCGGAGCGGAGGCAAGCACGTCATCCGCATGACGACGACCCGTCCGGTAAACGAGCCCTTCCTCGGCCTGCTGGTCGAAGTGAACTGGATGGCCGGGCGCCTGGTCCGCGAATACACCTTCCTGCTCGATCCGGCGCCCGAGGTGCTGGCGCGCAAGCCCGTGGCAGCGCCGGGCGGTGAGCGCGGTGACGCCGCAATCGCCCAGGCGGCGCCGGCTCCGGTTGCCGGCGCTGCAGGCGGAGCGCAGAAGCCGAAGGCAGGCGCGACAACCGATTCCTCGGGTCGCCAGGTCCAGAAAGGGGACTATCTGCGCAAGATCGCGGCTGAAACCCGCCCTGAAGGCGTCAGCCTCGACCAGATGCTGGTCGCGCTCTTCCGCAGCAATCAGGACGCATTCATCGGCGGCAACATGAATCGCCTGAAGGCGGGCAAGATCCTCACCATCCCCGATCGCGACGCGGTCGCCGCCATTGACGCAAAGGAAGCGCGCAAGGTCGTATTCGCTCAAACCGCCGATTTCAACGCCTACCGGCAAAGGCTTGCCGCCGCGGCTGCCAGCAGTCAGGCGCCGAAGGAGGAGGCCGCGCAGCAACTGGCGACGGGCAAGATCGCCGCCAAGGTCGAGGAGAAGGCGGCGGCGCCAGCCGAGGCCAAGGACCAGCTGCGCGTGTCGAAGGCGGAATCCGGCAAGGGCGAACGCAGCGCGCAAGGCAGGATCGCCGCGCTCGAGGAAGATCTTGTCACGAAAGACAAGGCCTTGAAGGAAGCGCAGTCGCGCCAGGCCGAACTTGAAAAGAATGTGCAGGAACTGCAGAAGCTGGTCGAGCTGAAAAACCAGAGTCTGGCCGAGCTGCAGCAGCAGGCCGCGGCCAAGGCGGCGCCGGCCCCGGCAATGCCGCCGCCCTCCGCCGAGCCGGCCAAGCCCGAGACGCCTGCCGCAGCGGCATCGCCTTCCACGGACAAGCCGGCCGAGGCGCCTGCTGCGGCGGACAAGCCGGCCGAAGTGCCGCCGGCAGCGGCGGCGCAGCCGGCCGAAACCGAAAAGCCGGCGCCCGGGCAGGCTGCGGCGCCGTCGAGCGCACCGCCAGCGCCAGCGCCCGCTCCAGAGCCTGGTTTCCTCGAGGAGTTGACCGGCAATCCTGCGATCCTCGGCGGCGGCGCGATCGCGCTCCTGCTGCTCGGCCTACTCGCCTACCGTCGCCGGCAGGGCGCTAAGACCGTCGACGCCAGCGAGATGCCCTCGACCGCGGCGGCGAACGTGGCTTCGAACTCCGTTTATGGCGTCACGAGCGGCCAGCGCGTCGTCACCTCGGGCAGTTCGGTGACGACGGATTTCAGCCAGGCATCGATCAGTGCCATCGACACCGACGAAGGCGTCGATCCGGTGGCCGAGGCGGATGTGTATATGGCCTACGGCCGCGATGCGCAGGCCGAGGAAATCCTGCTCGACGCCTTGAAGTCCGACCCGGCCCGCACGGCGATCCATGTCAAGCTGCTGGAGATCTATGCCGGCCGCAAGAGCAACAAGCAGTTCGAGGCCCTGGCAAGCGACCTGTACAGCCAGACCGGCGGCAGCGGCCCGGATTGGGAGAAGGCCGCAGCCATGGGGCTCAAGCTCGATCCGGCCAATCCGCTCTACGGCGGCGCCGCTGCCGGCGAGAAGGCGGCGGTTTCGGCGGATGCCGGCGCTGGCGCACCCGCCGGTGAAAAGAAGATGCGCGACACCTGGACCATGCCTGGCGAGCTGAGCCAGATTTCCGAAGCGGTGGAGCGGGGCGGCCCGCCGACCGTCGGCCTGGAGGATTTGGTCGCGCCGACAGCAGAATCGTTTGCCGAGGCGCCAGTCATCGATTTCGACCTGGATCTGGGAGAAACGGCCGCGCCGGCCAAGGCTGCGCCGGGGGGGGCGCCGGCCACGCTGGATTTCAACCTCGATACCGATCTGACCTCTTCGGCCGCCCGAACCAGCTTCGATCCCGATGCGACGATGGTCGTGAATCAAACCAAGGAGCCGGCAACGCCAGCCGCAGATCTGGGCATCGACTTCAAGCTCGACGAGCCGGAACTCGCCGCCAGCGAGACGCCGCATCTCGATCTCGACCTGAGCCAGACGGCCCCGGCGGCGGCTGCCAAGGCTGGCGCGGAGCAGCTGTCCGCCCAGCTGGCCGACATCGACTTCAATCTGGGCGAGACTTTCGCGCCGGGCGCTGCTGCAACTGGCGCCACCGGCCAGGGTCACGGCGGATCCGGGGATGCAGGCGAGGAAGTGGCGACCAAGCTGGAACTGGCGCAGGCCTACGAGGAAATGGGCGACAAGGAAGGCGCGCGCGAGCTGCTGAAGGAAATCGCCGGGGAAGGCAGTGCCGAGCAGCAGGCCAGGGCAAAGGCCATGCTGGCCCGGCTGGGCTGAGCTGCCAGCGGAGGGCGCGTCGCCCCAACCCCTCCGCTTCTTCCCATGCTTCACCCGACCGTCCGCCTCGTTGCCTGGGGCGTGATGGCGGCGATGGTCCAGTTTCTGCCGTCCTTGCACCTGGCCCTGGCTTGCGCCGCCGTCATCCTGATCGCTCTCATCCTTGCTCCGCAGCGCCTTGGGCTGCTGCTCAGGCGCACCCGCTGGCTGATCCTTTCCCTCGTGCTGCTCTTCGCCCTCGCCACGCCGGGCGTCTATCTGATCCCGGCCCTCGGCAGGCTAGGCCCGACAGCGGAAGGGCTGCGACAAGGCCTGGAGCACCTGCTGCGCCTGGTTTTCGTCATCGCCAGCCTGGCGGTCGTTCTACAGCGGAGCGGCGTTGAAGGCCTCGTCGCCGGCCTGCACGGCCTGATGCGGCCTTTCGCCTGGTTCGGTTTCGACCGTGGCCGCATGGCGGTACGGCTTCTGCTGGTCCTGCACTACGTCGAGCAGGCGCCGCCGGGGCGCCATTGGCGCGAGTGGCTGGAGGGCGAGCAGGCCGAGGCCGGCCCGATGCGCCTGCGCCTGCAGCCGGCCGCCGTGGGCAGCGTCGACCTCGCCGTCCTCGCCGGCTTGGCAGTGGCCGCGGTAACTTGCTTCGAGGCCTGCCGATGAGGATCGCACTGGGCCTCGAATACGATGGCTCCGGCTTCTGCGGCTGGCAGAGCCAGCCGCAGGGCAACACGGTGCAGGACGCGCTGGAGCGCGCCTTGTCCGAGATCGCCGGCGCCGCCGTGCGCGCGCATTGCGCCGGGCGCACCGACGCCGGCGTCCATGCGCTGGCCCAGGTCGTGCATTTCGACGCACCGGCCGCGCGGCCGACCAACGCCTGGGTGCGCGGCGTCAATGCGCACCTGCCCGGACGCATCGCCGTGCGCTGGTCGCGCCCGGTGGCGGACGAATTCCATGCGCGTTTTTCCGCGCGTTCGCGCAGCTACCGCTACGTTCTCTACAACCATGCCGTGCGGCCGGCGCTGCTCGACGGCCGCGTCGGCTGGTTCCACCTGCCGCTCGATGTCGACGCCATGCGGGCGGGCGCCGCGCAGCTGCTCGGCGAGCGGGATTTCAGCGCCTTTCGCGCGGCCGAGTGCGAGGCGGCGACGCCGGTCAGGCTGCTGCAGCGGGCCGAGGTGACGCGCAGGGGCGACTGCGTCCTTTTCGACTTCCGCGCCAACGCCTTCCTCCACCACATGGTGCGCAACATGGTCGGCGCGCTGGTCTACGTCGGCAAGGGCGCCCATCCACCCGAATGGATCGCCGAGCTGATCGCCGGTCGCGACCGCAGCCTCGCTGCGCCGACCTTCCCGCCGCACGGGCTGTATCTTTCCGCCGTCGAATACGAGGCGCGCTGGCAGCTGCCGCGGGACGGCCGCGTCGTCGCCCCTTTCGATCCGCTCGACCCGGCATGAAAAAGACATGAAACAGCGAACCCGCATCAAGATCTGCGGCATCACCCGCCCCGAGGATGCCCGCGCCGCGGTCGAGCTGGGCGCCGACGCCATCGGCCTGGTGTTCTACGAAGCAAGCCCGCGCCGCGTCAGCATCGAGCAGGCCTGGCAGATCGCCCGCGTCGTGCCGCCTTTCATCACCCTGGTCGGCCTCTTCGTCAATGAGAGCAAGCTGGCGGTGCGGCGCGCCCTCGAGGCGCTGCCGATCCAGCTGCTGCAGTTTCATGGCGAAGAGGAGGAATCCTATTGCCGCTCGTTCCACGCGCCTTACATCAAGGCGGCGCGAGTGAAGCCGGGCCTCGATTTGCTAGAATACGCCGCTTCCTTTCCCGGCGCGCAGGGCCTGCTGCTCGACGCCTGGAGCGAGGGCTACGGCGGCGGCGGCAAGCCTTTCGACTGGAACCTGGTGCCGCGCCAACTGCCGTTGCCATTGATCCTTTCCGGCGGGCTGGATCCTGGCAATGTCGCCGATGCGATCGGCCGCCTGCGGCCCTGGGCGGTGGATGTCAGCAGCGGCGTCGAGTCGGCCAAGGGAATCAAGGATGCCGCCAGGATGGCGGCCTTCATAGCCGGAGCAAGAGATGGGGATGCACGACCTGCCTGATGAGCACGGCCATTTCGGCCCCTACGGCGGCAGCTTCGTCGCCGAGACGCTGGTCGAGGCGATCGACGCGTTGCGCCGCGCCTATGCCGCGGCGCGCCAGGACCCCGCCTTCCGCGCCGAGTTCGAGCACGAGCTGAAGCACTATGTCGGCCGCCCCAGCCCGGTCTACCACGCCCGGCGCTGGTCGGAGGCGCTCGGCGGCGCGCAGATCTATCTCAAGCGCGAAGACCTCAACCACACCGGCGCGCACAAGGTGAACAACTGCATCGGCCAGGCGCTGCTGGCGCGGCGCATGGGCAAGCAGCGCGTCATCGCCGAGACCGGCGCCGGCCAGCACGGCGTCGCCACCGCCACCGTCGCCGCCCGCTACGGCATGGAGTGCGTGGTCTATATGGGCGCCGAGGACATCAGGCGGCAAGCGGCCAACGTCTATCGCATGAAGCTGCTCGGCGCCCGCGTCGTGCCGGTCGACTCCGGCTCGAGAACCCTGAAGGATGCCCTCAACGAGGCCATGCGCGACTGGGTCACCAACGTCGCCGACACCTTCTACATCATCGGCACGGTGGCCGGGCCGCATCCCTATCCGATGATGGTGCGCGACTTCCAGGCGGTGATCGGCGCCGAGTGCCGCGTGCAGATGCCGGAGCTGGCGGGGCGCCAGCCCGACGTCGTCATCGCCTGCGTCGGCGGCGGTTCCAACGCCATGGGCATCTTCCACGACTACATCCCGGACGCGTCCGTCAAGCTCGTCGGCGTCGAGGCGGCCGGCGAGGGGCTCGCCAGCGGCCGCCATGCCGCCTCGCTGGTCGCCGGCCGACCCGGCGTGCTGCATGGCAACCGCACCTATCTGCTGCAGGACGAGGACGGCCAGATCGCCGAGACGCACTCGATCTCCGCCGGCCTCGACTATCCCGGCGTCGGGCCGGAACATGCGTGGCTGAAGGACAGCGGGCGCGCCGAGTACGTCGCCGTCACCGACGCCGAGGCGCTCGCCGCCTTTCACGCCCTGTGCCGCCACGAGGGCATCATCCCGGCGCTCGAGTCCGCCCATGCGCTGGCCCATGCCGCCCGTCTGGCGCCGACCCTGCCGAAAGACGGGCTGCTGCTGGTGAACCTCTCCGGCCGCGGCGACAAGGACATGCACACCGTGGCGGAGAAATCCGGCATCCGATTCTGATGTCGCGCCTCGGGGAAACCTTCGGGCAGCTCGCTGCGCGCGACAGGAAGGCGCTGATTCCCTTCCTGACCGCCGGCTTCCCCGAGCCGGCGCTGACGCTGCCGCTGATGCGCGCGCTGGTCGCGGGCGGCGCCGACATCATCGAGCTGGGCGTGCCCTTTTCCGATCCGATGGCCGACGGGCCGACCGTCCAGCGCGCCTCCGAGCGGGCGCTGCGCCAGGGCATGAGCCTGCGGCGGACGCTGACGCTGGTGCGCGAGTTCCGTGCCGAGGATGCGCGCACGCCGGTCGTCCTCATGGGCTATGCCAATCCGGTCGAGGCGATGGGCACCGGCGCATTCGCCGCTGCGGCGCGCGAGGCGGGGGTGGACGGCGTGCTGGTGGTAGACTACCCGCCCGAGGAATGCGCCGGCTTCACCGGCGCGCTGAAGGCCGCCGGCGTCGACCAGATCTTCCTGCTGGCGCCGACTTCGACCGAGGCGCGCGTCGGCCAGGTCGCCGCCGCCGGCAGCGGCTACATTTACTACGTGTCGCTGAAGGGCGTCACCGGCGCCGGCCACCTCGATCTCGACGAGGTGGCGCGGCGCGTTCCGGCGATCCGCGCCCGGGCCGGCCTGCCGGTCGCCGTCGGCTTCGGCATCCGCGACGCCGCCAGCGCTCGGCGCATCGCCGTCGTCGCCGACGGCGTGGTGATCGGCAGCCGCGTCATCGAGGAGATCGAGGCGAGCCCGCCCGGCCAGGCCGCCGCCAATGTCACGGCGTTCCTGCGCGGCATCCGCGCCGCGCTGGACGAGCCGGCTGTGGCTAAGGAGGCCCCATGAGCTGGTTGCAGAAGCTGCTGCCGCCGAAGATCAAGCGCGCCGAGGGCGTGCGCAAGGCCTTTCCCGAGGGCCTCTGGCGCAAGTGCCACAACTGCGAGGCGACTCTCTACGGCTCCGACCTCGAGAAGAATCTCAACGTCTGCCCGAAGTGCGGCCACCACCATCGCCTGCATGCGCGCGCGCGGCTCGACCTGCTGCTGGACGCCGAGGGCCGCTTCGAGATCGGCGCCGAGGTGCTGCCGGTCGATCCGCTCAAGTTCAAGGACAGCAAGCGCTATGCCGAGCGGCTCAACGCCGCCGCCGAGGAAACCGAGGAGGACGACGCCCTGGTGGTGATGCAGGGCGCCATCAAGACGCTGCCGCTGGTGATCGCCGCCTTCGAGTTCGATTTCCTCGGCGGCTCGATGGGCTCGGTGGTCGGCGAGCGCTTCGTCCGCGGCGTGCGCGTCGCCGTCGAGCAGCAGCAGCCCTTCGTCTGCATCACCGCCAGCGGCGGCGCGCGCATGCAGGAAGGCCTGTTCTCCCTGATGCAGATGGCCAAGACGACGGCGGCGGTCACCCGCCTGTCGGCCAGCCGCCTGCCCTTCATCTCCATCCTCACCGATCCGACCATGGGCGGCGTCTCCGCCAGCTTCGCCTTCGTCGCCGACGTCGTGCTGGCCGAGCCGGGTGCGCTGATCGGCTTCGCCGGGCCGCGCGTCATCGAGCAGACGGTGCGCGAGAAGCTGCCGGAGGGCTTCCAGCGCGCCGAGTTCCTGCTCGAGAAGGGCGCCCTCGACATGATCGTCGACCGGCGCCAGATGCGCGACAAGCTGGCCGCGCTGCTGGCCCTGCTGCAGAAGCTTCCCGCGGTCTGACCCTGGCCTCCCTCGACACGCTCTCGCTCGGCGACTGGCTCGCCCACATCGAGCGGCTGCACGCGCAGCCGGTGGCGCTCGGCCTCGAACGTGTCCTTGCCGTCAAGGGCGCGCTCGGCGCCGAGCCGGCGGCGCCGGTGATCACCGTCGGCGGCACCAACGGCAAGGGCTCCACCTGCGCCCTGCTCGAGCGCATGCTGCGCTGCGCCGGCTACCGCACCGGCCTGTACACCTCGCCGCACCTGCTCGCCTTCAACGAGCGGGTGCGCGTCGACGGCGAGCCGGCGAGCGACGCGGCGCTGTGCCGCGCCTTCGCCCGCGTCGAGGCGGCGCGCGGCGACATTCCTCTCACCTATTTCGAGTTCGCCACCCTGGCGGCGTGGCAGGCCTTCGCCAGCGCCGGTGTCGAGGCGCTCGTCCTCGAGGTCGGCCTCGGCGGCCGGCTGGATGCCGTGAACGCCTTCGACGCCGACTGCGCCGTCGTCACCTCGATCGACTTCGACCACATGGAGTTCCTCGGCGTGACGCGCGAGTCGATCGGGCGCGAAAAGGCGGGGATCTTCCGCGCCGGCAAGCCGGCCATCGTCGGCGATGCGCGGCCGCCGGCCAGCGTGATCGAACATGCGACGGCGGTCGGCGCCGACCTGCAGCTGATCGGCCGCGACTACGGTTACGAGGGCGGGCAGGGCCAATGGACCTACTGGGGCCGGCGCGGCCGCCGCGCCGGCATCGCCCACCCGGCCCTGCGCGGCACCGCCCAGCTGGCCAATGCCAGCACGGCGATCGCCGCCCTGGAAGCGATGGCGCAGCGGCTGCCGGTGACGGCCCAGGACATCCGCCGCGGGCTGATCGAGGTGGAACTGGCGGGACGCTTCCAGGTGTTGCCGGGGCTGCCGCTGACGATCCTCGACGTCGCCCACAATCCCCAGGCCGTCGCCGTGATGGTCGAGAACCTTGCCGTCATGCCGTTCCATGGCCGCACCTTCGCCGTCTTCGGCATGCTCGCCGACAAGGACGTCGCCGGCGTCGTCGAGCGGGCCCGTGGCGCAATCGACCGCTGGCTGGTCGCCGGCCTGCCCGGGCCACGTGGCATGACCTCCGAGGCGCTTGGCGCCCTGCTGGCCCGCCTTGGCATCGCGTCCGTCGATCGCTTCGATTCTCCGGCCGAAGCCTGGCGCAGCGCGGCGGGACAGGCCAAGGAAAATGATAGAATCATCGTCTTCGGTTCCTTCCTGACCGTGGCCGACGTGCTGAAGGCAATGAACGATGGGCGAAAGCGACCCGCAGCTTGAGCTGAAGAAGCGCGCGCGGCGGCGGCTGGTCGGTGCTGCCGCCCTGGCCGTGCTGGCGGCCATCGTCCTGCCCATGGTGATGGATCAGGAGCCGAAGCCGCAGGCGGAACAGGAAATCCAGATCCGCATTCCCGCCCAGGATGCCGGCTCCTTCACCTCCCGCATCCTGCCCGTCAAGCCGGGTGCCGTGCCAACTCCGCTGCCGCCGGCGGCAGCGCTGCCGGAAACCAGGACGGAAGAGCCGAAAAAACAGGTGGTGCCGCCCGAGCCGCCCGCCGCGCGGACCGAGCCGAAGGACGGAGCCAGGGAGACGCCCCCCGCGACCGAGAAGCCCGCGGCGACCCGTCCGGCCGAAGCCAAGGCGGTGGCCAAGCCGGCAGCCGAGCCGAAGACGAAGCCAGCCCACGCTTCCCCGACAGCGGAGCAATGGGTGGTCCAGCTGGGCGCCTACCGCGATCCTGCCAATGTCCGCAACCTGACGGCCAAGCTGAAACAGCTGGGCTACGACTCCTACACGGAGACGCTGCCGGCGGCGGCCGATGGCGGCGCGCGCACGCGCGTGCGGGCCGGCCCCTTCACGGGCAAGGCGGCTGCGGAGGCGGCGCGGGAGCGGATCAGCAAGCGTCTGGGGATGGATGGCAGCGTTGCGCAGAAATAAGCGGTAGTGACGGCTTTCGATTACGCGGCGCTGGCCGTGGTTGCCGCGTCGGTCCTGGTGGGAACCTGGCGTGGCATGGCGAGCGAGGTGCTCGCGCTTGGTGCCTGGGTCGCGGCGCTTCTCGCCGGGCGCGGCCTGGCCGGAGAAGCGGCGCCCCTGTTCGGCGGCTGGCTGAAGGAACCGGCCTGGCAATACGCAGCGGCTTTCGCAACGATCGCCTTGGCCGTGCTGATCGGCGTCAGCCTGCTGCGGCTGGCCCTGGCGAGGCTGTTGCGGGCGATCGGCCTGGGGCCGCTGGACCGCTTTCTCGGCGCGGTGTTCGGCCTGGCGCGCGGCCTGTTGCTGGTTTGGCTGTGCGTGCTGGCGGGCGGGCTGACGGCGCTGCCGCGCCAGGCCTGGTGGCAGAAGGCCTGGCTGGCGCCGCCGCTGGAGACCGCGGTGCTGGCAGCGCGATCCTGGCTGCCGCCGGCCGTGGCGAAGCCCATACGCTATTGGTGAGACATGTGCGGACTCCTGGGCGTCGTCGCCCCGACGCCGGTCAACCAGCTGCTCTATGACGGCCTGCAGGTGCTGCAGCACCGCGGCCAGGACGCGGCCGGCATCGCCACCGCCGAGGGCGGCGTCTTCCACATGCACAAGGGTCCCGGCCTGGTGCGCGACGTCTTCCGCACACGCAACATGCGCAACCTGCAGGGCAACTGGGGCATCGCCCATTGCCGCTATCCGACTTCCGGCTCGGCCTTCAGCACCGCCGAGTCGCAGCCTTTCTATGTCAATTCGCCCTTCGGCCTGATGCTGGCGCACAACGGCAACCTGACCAACGCCCAGGCGCTCAAGCGAGAGATGTTCCTGCAGGACCTGCGCCACATCAACACCAACTCGGATTCCGAAGTGCTGCTCAACGTGCTGGCGCACGAGCTGCAGGCGGCGGCGACGAAATACCAGCTCGACGCCGACACCATCTTCAAGGCGATGACGGGGGTGTACCGCCGTGTGCGCGGCGCCTACGCCGTGGTGGCGATGATCGCCGGCTACGGCCTGCTCGCCTTTCGCGATCCCTACGGCATCCGCCCGCTGATCGTCGGCCGCAACGCCACGCCGCAGGGCAACGAGTACCTGGTGGCTTCCGAGAGCGTCGCTCTCGACACGCTCGGCTTCCAGATCCTGCGCGACGTGGCGCCGGGCGAGGCGGTGCTGGTCGACATCGAGGGAAATTTCCACAGCCGGCAGTGCGCCGGCCAGACGATGCGCGCGCCCTGCATCTTCGAGTTTGTCTATCTGGCGCGGCCGGACTCGCTGATCGACGGCATCTCGGTCTACGAGAGCCGCGTCAAGATGGGCGACCACCTGGCGGAGAAGATCCGCCACACCCTGCCGCACCTGGCCATCGATTCCGTCATCCCCATCCCCGATTCCAGCCGTCCCTCGGCGATGGAGTTGGCGGCGCGCCTCGACCTGCCCTACCGCGAGGGCTTCGTCAAGAACCGCTACATCGGCCGCACCTTCATCATGCCCGGCCAGGCGCAGCGCAAGCGCTCGGTGCGGCAGAAGCTCAATACCATCGCCCAGGAGTTCAGGGGCAAGAACGTGCTGCTGGTCGACGACTCGATCGTGCGCGGCACCACCAGCCGGGAGATCGTGCAGATGGCGCGCGACGCCGGCGCGCGCAAGGTCTCTTTCGCCTCGGCGGCGCCGCCGGTGCGCTATCCCAACGTGTACGGCATCGACATGCCGACGCGCGGCGAGCTCATCGCCAGCGAGCGCGACGAGGAGGCCATCCGCCGCGAAATCGGCGCCGACGTCCTCATCTACCAGGATCTGGAGGCGCTCAAGGCTGCGGTGCATGTGCTGAATCCGGCCATCACTGCGTTCGAGACTTCCTGCTTCGATGGCCGCTATGTCACCGGCGACGTCAGCGCCGAGTATCTGAGCAGCGTCGAGAACGAGCGCAACGGCGTCAAGCAGGCCGGCGAGGACGGCGACGCCGGCCAGCTCGACCTCAATCTGGTCGTCTCCGATTGACAGAGGCCGGCCGCGCGTGTAGTTTTTCGACTGCGCCGATTTGAGTTCAGCTTGCGGGCGCGTAACAAATGCGGCTAAAGCGAGGGAGAACCCGGTCGCTCGCCTGCGCCGGGTTTTTTTGTTTTGGCCACCGGGCTGAAGCGGCCCTGGCGCCGGCGAGGCGGCTTGCGGAGATCGACAGGCATGGACAATGAATTCGAAACAGGCACGCTGGCGGTGCGCGCCGGCATCCGGCGCAGCCAGTTCAACGAGCACGCCGAGGCGCTCTATCTGAGCTCGAGCTTCGTCTTCGACAGCGCCGCCCAGGCGGCGGCGCGCTTCTCCGGCGAGGAGGGCGGCTTCATCTACAGCCGCTTCTCCAACCCGACCGTCGACATGCTGCAGGAGCGGCTGGCCGCCCTCGAGGGCGCCGAGGCCTGTATTGCCACCGCCAGCGGCATGGCGGCGATCCTGGCGACCGTCATGGCGCTGATGAAGGCGGGCGAGCACATCGTCGCCGCGCAAAGCATCTTCGGCGCCACCCAGCAGCTGTTCGGCGGCATCCTGGCGAAATTCGGCATCGACACGACCTTCGTCGCCTCCGTCGACGCGACGGCGTTCCGCGCCGCGCTCAGGCCGCAGACGAAGCTGCTGTTCATCGAGACGCCCTCGAACCCGCTCACCGAGGTGTTCGACATCGCCGCCCTGGCGCAGGTTGCCCGCGAGGGCGGCGTCCTGCTGGTCGTCGACAACTGTTTCTGCACGCCGGTGCTGCAACGGCCGCTGGACCTGGGCGCCGACCTGGTCATCCATTCCGCCACCAAGTACCTCGACGGCCAGGGCCGGGTGCTCGGCGGCGCGGTGTGCGGACGCGCGGTGCTGGTCGACGAGGTGTTCCGCTTCCTGCGCACGGCCGGCCCTTCGCTCTCGCCCTTCAACGCCTGGGTGATCCTCAAGGGGCTGGAGACGCTGCCGATCCGCATGCAGGCGCAATCGGCGGCGGCGCTGGAACTGGCGCGCTGGCTCGAGGCGCAGCCGCAGGTGCTGCGCGTTCATTATCCCGGGCTACCTTCGCATCCGCAGCACGCGCTGGCGATGCGCCAGCAGAAGGCGGGCGGCGCCATCGTGTCCTTCGAGGTGAAGGGCGGCCGTGAGCAGGCCTGGCAGGTCGTCGACGCGACGCGCCTGATCTCGATCACCGCCAACCTCGGCGACACCAAGACCACGCTCACCCATCCGGCCAGCACCACCCATGGCCGCATCAGCGCCGCGGCGCGCGCGGCCGCCGGCATCGGCGAGAATCTGCTGCGCCTGGCCGTCGGCCTCGAGGCGGTGGCCGACCTGAAGGAGGACCTGAAGCGGGGCCTGGCGCGGCTTTAGCCCGCCGGCCAGTCGAGCAGGCGGCAGCCGGCGGCGTCGCAGAGCAGATAACCTCCGCTCTCGTGCCAGTCGGGCAGCACCCAGCGCTCGGCCGTGCCGTGCGCCGTCTCCAGCAGGTGGTGCGCCGGCCGGTGGGTGTGGCCGTGGATCAGCCGCCGGCAGCCGTGGGCGGCGAGCGCCTGGCGCACGGCATCCTCATTGACGTCCATGATGGCCGCCGTCTTCATGGCCTTTTCCGTCTCGCTGTCGAGGCGCAGCGCGGCGATGCGCGCCTTGCGCTCGGCCAGGGGCAGGGCGAGGAAGTCGCGCTGCCAGGCCGGCGCGCGCACCTCGGCGCGGAAGGCGAGGTAGGCCGCATCGTCGGTGCACAGCGTGTCGCCGTGCATCAGCAGCGTCGGCACCCCGTTCAGCTCGATGCGCTGCGGGTCGTCCACCAGACTGAGGCCGGCGGCACGGGCAAAGGCATCGCCCACAAGGAAGTCGCGGTTGCCCGCCATGAAGTGCAGGGCGACGCCGCTGTCCGACAGGCGGCGCAGGGCGGCGAGGATGGCGGCGTTGAAGGGGTCGCCGGCGTCGTCGTCGCCCAGCCAGTATTCGAACAGGTCGCCGAGCAGGTAGAGCGCCGCGGCGCTCCGCGCCGGGCCGGCGAGGAAGGCGTCGAACAGGCGCGCGCCGTGCGGCCGCTCCGGACAGAGGTGCAGGTCGGAGACGAACAGCGTCGCCATCGCCGTCTGGCGGCTCAGGCGGCCTCGGCCTTCTCGATGATGATGTCCTCGACCGGCACGTCCTGGTGGAAGCCGCGGCTGGCCGTCTTGACGCCCTTGATGCGGTCGACCACCTCCGTGCCCTCGACCACCTTGCCGAAGACGCAATAGCCCCAGCCCTGGCCGCTGGGCGCCGTGTGGTCGAGGAAGTCGTTGTCCTTGACGTTGATGAAGAACTGCGCCGTCGCCGAATGCGGGTCGGCGGTGCGCGCCATGGCGACGCTGTAGCGCGCGTTCTTCAGGCCGTTGGCCGCCTCGTTGGCGATCGGCGCCTGCGTCGGCTTCTGCTTCATGTCCGGCTCGAAGCCGCCGCCCTGGATCATGAAGCCGTCGATGACGCGGTGGAAGATCGTGTTGTCGTAATGGCCGGATGCGACGTAGGCGAGGAAGTTCTTCACTGTCTCCGGCGCCCTGTCGGCGTCCAGTTCGAGGGTGATGGTGCCGAAATTGGTGTGCAGCCTGACCATGGTCTCTCCTGTCACTTGGCGGGTTGGGGTTCGATGACGCGGACCGACTCGATGACGACCGGCTCGAGCGGCACGTTCTGGTGGAAGCCGGCGTTGCCGGTCTTCACCCTGGCGATCTTCTGCGCGACCTCGAAGCCGCGCACGACGCGGCCGAACACCGCGTAGCCCCAGCCGTCGCGCGAGGGATAGTCGAGGGGGCGGTTGTCGACCAGGTTGATGAAGAACTGCGCCGAGGCGGAATGCGGATCCTGGGTGCGCGCCATGGCGATCGTGCCGGCGGCGTTCTTCAGCCCGTTCTTCGCCTCGTTCTCGATCGGCGCGCGCGTCGGCTTCTGCTTCATGCCCGGCTCGAAGCCGCCGCCCTGGATCATGAAGCCGTCGATGACGCGATGGAACAGGGTGCCGTCGTAGAAGCCGTCGCGCGCGTACTGGAGGAAGTTGGCGACGGTCTTCGGCGCCCTGGCGGCGTCGAGCTCGATGACGAGAGTCCCCTGACTCGTTTTCATCTCGACGAGCGGGTTGGCGGCCATCACGGAGAGGCTGCAGATCAGGCCGGCGGCCAGGGCGAACAGCTTTTTCATCGTCGGTTTCCTTCGTTGCCAGGGGAGGGGCGGCGTGGCGCCGGCCGGCCGCCGCGCCGCCTCAATTGGACACTCTTTCCTGCTGGATCAGCCATTTGTCGCCGCGCCTGACCAGCACCATGGTCTTGCCGGCGGCCGTCTTCAGGCTGCCGGACTGGTAGCGCTGGCGGAAGCGCGCCGTGGCGCGCTCGCCCTCGATGGCCATGCGCAGATCCTCGATGTCGATCGCAATCGGCTCGGCCTTGGCCAGGCTGCGCCGCCGCTCCGCCTCCCAGGCCTTGCGCGGGATGCCGCCCGGCGTGCGGAAGTCATCGGCGTAGGCGGCGAGATAGGCCTCAGCGTCCTTGCGCGACCAGGCCGCCGCCCAGTCGCGCAGCGCGCTCTCGACCTCGCGCTCGTCCGCCGCGGCTTGCGGCGCTGGCGTCTCGCCTGGCCGGCCTGCTGCTGCCGCGTCATCCTCTCGGACGGCGGGCGCCGGCCGGGCGGCGGCAGCATGCGGCGTGGCGCGCACCAGTTCCTGGGCCAGGGCCAGCTTGGCCTTGAGGCCGGCGTTGCCGGCGTCGTATTGCAGCGCCCTGCCATAGGACTGGCCGGCCAGGCGCGCGTAGAGGTCGCCGAGGTTCTCGTGCGCGGTGGCATAGGCCTGGTTGGCGCGGACGGCCATTTCCAGGGCGTTGCGCGCCTGCTCGAAGCGGCCCTGCCGTGCGTAGAGCACGGCGAGATTGTTGTAGGGTTCCGGCAGTTCCGGATAGTCTCCGTTCAGCCTGGAGAAGACGCCGATCGCCTCCTCGTCGCGCTGCATTTCCGTCAGGATGCGGCCTTTCAGGAAGCGCGCCTGGGCGTCCTTCGGCCGCAGTTTCAGCGCCTGCTCGGTCTTGTCCAGGGCAGCCTCGAGCCGGCCTTGTCCGAGCAGACGGCCGGCTTCGCCGAGCAGGTCGGTCTGGGCGTGCAGCGCGGGCGCGGCAAGCAGGACGGCGAGCAGGAGAACGATGCAGCGCGCGGCCAGGGGTGGGCGGCGGGACAGGGCCATTGTGCTATACTTCGCGGCCATAGGTATTTGAATAGTCTGACATTCTAACAAGAAGCGCGGCGCTTCGACAAAAATTCGTGATTCCGCCGCCCCTCCCATGCTGAAAATCCACAACACCCTGGCGCGCGAAAAGCAGGTCTTCGAGCCGATCGAGCCGGGCCTCGTCCGCATCTATGTCTGCGGCATGACGGTGTATGACTACTGCCATCTCGGCCATGCCCGCGTGCTGGTGGTGTTCGACATGGTGGTGCGCTGGCTGCGCGCCTGCGGCTACCGCGTGGTGTATGTGCGCAACATCACCGACATCGACGACAAGATCATCCGTCGCGCGCAGGAAAACAACGAGAGCCTGGCCGCCCTGACCGGGCGCTTCATCGCCGCCATGCACGAAGATGCCGCGGCGCTCGGCGTCCTGCCGCCCGACCACGAGCCGCGCGCCACCGAGCATGTTTCCGCCATGCAGCGCATGATCGCCGCGCTGGAGAAGAAGGGCTATGCCTATGTCGCGGCCAACCGCGACGTCTGCTACAGCGTGCGCAAGTTCGCCGGCTACGGCCGCCTCTCGGGCAAGTCGCTGGAAGACCTGCGCGCCGGCGAGCGCGTCGACGTCATGGAAGGCAAGCAGGATCCGCTCGACTTCGTGCTGTGGAAGCGCGCCAAGGAGGGTGAGCCGGAGGAGGCGCGCTGGGCCTCGCCCTGGGGCAGCGGCCGTCCCGGCTGGCACATCGAGTGCTCGGCCATGAGCTCCGAGCTGCTCGGCCCGCATTTCGACATCCACGGCGGCGGCCAGGACCTGCAGTTTCCCCACCACGAGAACGAGATTGCCCAGAGCGAGGGCGCCCACGGCGGCCGCTTCGTCAACTACTGGATGCACAACGGCTTCGTGCGCGTGGACGACGAGAAGATGTCGAAGTCGCTCGGCAACTTCTTCACCATTCGCGAGGTGCTCGAGCGCTACGACGCCGAGGTGGTGCGCTTCTTCATCCTGCGCGCCCACTACCGCAGCCCGCTCAACTATTCCGACGCCCACCTCGACGACGCCCGCGCCGCCCTGACGCGCCTGTACACGGCGCTCAAGGACAGCGACCCCCGCGCCGCCGCGGCGCCGATCGACTGGCAGGCGCCGGCGGCGGCGCGCTTCCGCGCGGCGATGGACGACGATTTCAACACCCCCGAGGCGATCGCCGTGCTCTTCGAACTGGCCGGCGAGGCGAACCGCACCGGCGCGCCACAGCCCGCCGCGCTGCTGCGCGCGCTGGGCGGCGTGCTCGGCCTGCTTGGGCGCGACGCCGCCGAGTTCCTGCAGGCGCTGCCGGAGGGCGCCGGGCTGCCGACGGCGGAGGAGATCGAGCAACGCATCGCCGAGCGCGCCGCGGCCAAGCGGGCGAAGGATTTCGCCGCGGCCGACCGCATCCGCGCCGAACTGCTCGGGCAGGGCGTCGTCCTCGAGGACAAGCCGGGCGGGCTCACCGAGTGGCGCCGCGCCTGAGCCGCGGCGACCGGGTTTCCGGCTGAAGCCTGCGGCCTGCCGCGACAAGGCGAAACAGCCCCGAAGCGAACTGCGGCCGCCTCGCCCTCAGCTGGCAAAGAAGTTCTTCACCTTGTCCATCCAGGACTTCGCTCGCGGATTGTGCTTCGAGCCGTCCCTGATGTTGATCGCCTCCAGCTCGCGCAGCAGTTCCTTCTGCCGTTCGGTCAGGTGCACCGGCGTCTCGACGACGACATGGCAGAGCAGGTCGCCGCGGGCGTGGCTGCGCACGCCCTTGATGCCCTTGCCGCGCAGGCGCAGGGTCTTGCCCGACTGCGTCTCCGCCGGGATCTTGATCTTGGCCATGCCGTCGAGGGTGGGAATCTCGATCTCGCCGCCCAGCGCGGCGACGGTGAAGCTGACCGGCATCTCGCAGTGCAGATCGTCGTGCTCGCGCTGGAAGACCGGGTGCGGCTTGATGTGGATCTGCACGTAGAGGTCGCCCGGCGGGCCGCCGCCCATGCCGTGCTCGCCCTCGCCGGAGAGGCGGATGCGGTCGCCTTCGTCCACCCCGGCAGGAATCTTCACCGACAGGGTCTTGTGCTGCTTGACGCGGCCGGCGCCGTGGCAGGTGGCGCAGGGATCCGCCACGAAGCGGCCGCTGCCGTGGCATTTCGGGCAGGTCTGCTGGATCGAGAAGAAGCCCTGCTGCATGCGCACCTGGCCGTGGCCGTGGCAGGTCGGGCAGGTCGTCGGCGAGGTGCCCTTCTTGGCGCCGCTGCCGCCGCAGGCCTCGCACTCCTCCATGGTCGGGATGCGGATGCGCGTCTCCGTGCCGCGCGCGGCGTCCTCCAGCGAGATTTCCAGGTTGTAGCGCAGGTCGGCGCCGCGATAGACGCCGGCGCGGCCGCCGCCGCGGGCGCCGCCGAAAATGTCGCCGAAGATGTCGGAGAAGGCGTCGGCGAAGCCGCCCATGCCGGCGCCGCCGGCGCCGAAGCCGCCCATGCCGGCCTGCGGATCGACGCCGGCGTGGCCGTACTGGTCATAGGCGGCGCGCTTTTGCGCGTCGGAGAGGATCTCGTAGGCCTCCTTCGCTTCCTTGAACTGCTCCTCGGCCTTGGGATTGTCCGGATTGCGGTCCGGATGGTGCTTCATGGCCAGCTTGCGATAGGCCTTCTTGATTTCGTCGTCGCTGGCGTCGCGATTGACGCCGAGGGTCTCGTAGTAGTCGCGCTTGCTTGCCATTCTGGAAACCTCGCCGGGAAAGCGCGCGAAAGCAGGATCACGCGGGAAGGCCGCGACGATTCGCCGCGGCCCGCCTGCGTCCCTGCGACTGCGCGCTAGCGGCCGTTACTTGTCCTTGACCTCGGTGAATTCGGCATCCACCACGTCGCCGTCGTCGTTGCCGGCACCCGCCTCCGTCGCCCCGCCGGCCGCGGTTCCTGCCGCGCCGGCCTGCTGCTCGGCGTAGACCTTCTCGCCCAGCTTCTGGCTGGCCTCGGCCAGTGCCGCCGTCTTCGCCTCGAGGGCCTCCTTGTCGCCGCCCTTGATGGCTTCCTCGGCCTCCTTGACGGCGGCCTCGATGCGCTCCCTCTCGCCGGCGTCGAGCTTGTCGCCGTGGTCGGCCAGCGCCTTCTTCACCGAATGCACCATGGCGTCGCAGGCGTTGCGGGCGTTGACCAGCTCGTGCAGCTTGCGGTCTTCCTCGGCATGCGCCTCGGCGTCCTTCACCATGCGGTTGATCTCGTCCTCGGACAGCCCGCTGGAGGCCTGGATCTTGATCTTGTTCTCCTTGCCGGTCGCCTTGTCCTTGGCCGAGACGTGCAGGATGCCGTTGGCGTCGATGTCGAAGGTGACCTCGATCTGCGGCATGCCGCGCGGCGCCGGCGGGATGTCGGTCAGGTTGAACTGGCCGAGGCTCTTGTTGCCGGCCGCCATCTCGCGCTCGCCCTGCAGGACGTGGATGGTCACCGCCGACTGGTTGTCATCGGCGGTCGAGAACACCTGGCTCTGCTTGGTCGGGATGGTGGTGTTCTTGCCGATCAGCTTGGTCATGACGCCGCCCAGGGTCTCGATGCCGAGCGACAGCGGCGTGACGTCGAGCAGCAGCACGTCCTTCACCTCGCCCTGCAGCACGCCGCCCTGGATGGCGGCGCCGACGGCGACGGCCTCGTCCGGGTTGACGTCCTTGCGCGGCTCCTTGCCGAAGAACTGCTTCACCGTCTCCTGCACCTTGGGCATGCGCGTCATGCCGCCGACGAGGATGACGTCCTCGATGTCGGCAACCTTGACGCCGGCGTCCTTGATCGCCGTGCGGCAGGGCTCGATGGTGCGCTCGATCAGGTCCTCCACCAGCGACTCGAGCTTGGCGCGGGTGATCTTCATGGTTAGGTGCTTCGGCCCCGAGGCGTCCGCCGTGATGTAGGGCAGGTTGACCTCGGTCTGCTGCGAGCCGGACAGCTCGATCTTGGCCTTCTCCGCCGCCTCCTTCAGGCGCTGCAGGGCCAGCACGTCGTTCTTCAGGTCGACGCCCTGCTCCTTCTTGAACTCGGTGACGATGTAGTCGATCAGGCGCTGGTCGAAGTCCTCGCCGCCGAGGAAGGTGTCGCCGTTGGTGGACAGCACCTCAAACTGGTGCTCGCCCTCGACCACGGCGATCTCGATGATGGAGATGTCGAAGGTGCCGCCGCCGAGGTCATAGACGGCGATCTTGCGGTCGCCTTCCTTCTTGTCGAGGCCGAAGGAGATGGCCGCCGCGGTCGGCTCGTTGATGATGCGCTTGACCTCGAGGCCGGCGATCTTGCCGGCGTCCTTGGTCGCCTGGCGCTGCGAGTCGTTGAAATAGGCGGGCACGGTGATGACGGCCTCGGAGACTTCCTCGCCGAGGTAGTCTTCCGCCGTCTTCTTCATCTTGCGCAGCACCTCGGCGGAGACCTGCGGCGGCGCCATCTTCTTGCCGCGCACCTCCAGCCAGGCGTCGTTGTTGTCGGCCTTGACGATGGCGAAGGGCATCAGGCCGATGTCCTTCTGTACTTCCTTTTCCTCGAAGCGGCGGCCGATCAGGCGCTTCACCGCGAACAGGGTGTTCCTGGCGTTGGTCACCGCCTGGCGCTTGGCCGAGGCGCCGACGAGGATCTCGCCGTCGTCGGCGTAGGCGACGATGGACGGTGTCGTGCGCGCGCCTTCCGCGTTTTCGATGACCTTGGCCTTGCCGCCCTCCATCACCGCGACGCAGGAGTTGGTGGTGCCGAGGTCGATGCCGATGATCTTTGCCATGATGGTTCCTTGAATGTCTGGTTAAGCTGATGTTCCAGATGGGGATTTGCGGCGGCTTTTCAAGCGCCCGGCGCCTTCGAGACGATCACCAGGGCTGGCCGGATGATTCGCTCGTTGAGGGCATAGCCCTTTTGCAGGACCTGCAGCACGCGGTTCGGCTCGCCCGGGTCCTCGAGGGTGCTCATGGCCTGGTGCCGGTGCGGATCGAATTTCTCGCCGAGCGGATGGATTTCCGCCACGCCGGATTTCTCGAAGGCGGCGATCAACTGCTTCAGGGTCACCTCGACGCCGCTCCTCAGGTTGTCGAAACCGGTGTTTTCGGAGGCCAGCGCCGCTTCCAGGCTGTCTTTCACCGGCAGCATCTCGCCGACGAATTTTTCGGCGGCGTACTTGTGCGCCTTGGCGACGTCCTCCGCGGCGCGGCGCCGCAGGTTCTCGGTTTCCGCCTTGGCGCGCAGCCAGGCGTCGTGGTGCTCGGCGGCTCTCAGTTCGGCCGCGCGCAACTGCTCTCCCAGGCCCGGAAGAGTGTCCGTCGGAGTTTCATGCCCGGTGTCTGTCTCGCGGGCCGACTTGTCAGTGACCGGTCGCTCGATGTCTTCAGGCAAGGGCGGGATATCTTGCATGCTTTGCTTCCCCTTATAAATCCGCCTTTCCAATTGGTGGCGGTTTGTTCTTTTTCAAGGGGATGGAGGTAACTTTGTGAGACGGCTTATTTTCAGATTTCGCTTCGGCCTTTGAGCGGAGAGCAAACCGCTCTCGAATAAAATATCGAAAATACCGTTGCTTATTGCCTGTTGCCATAGTTTGGCGAAGATATCGACAGCGTGTCTCCAGCCGATGCTGACGGACAAAACGGGATGATGCCGCCGCTTTGTGCAGGAGACATATCTTTCATGCCGGCATCGCAAAGCGGGCGACATGGCAAGAAGACACGGAAAGCCTGCCATCAGGCGCATCCACAGTCGACTGCTATCGGGTGGTGCCGCAAGCTTCAGAAAAGAAAAAAATTTGCCAGCGGAGGCTGCCGGCAAGCGGAAAAAGCCGTTCGAGCCGGCATCGATCGGATCGAGGGCCGACGCTGCTCTTCCCGCCGGTGGTGGCTGGTCAGGCCATCAGGTCGATCTGCTGCAGCGAGCCGGCCTGCCCGTTTTCGCTCAGATAGATACCGCTGCTGCGGACGGCGCCGAGGGCGGCATTGTCACCACTGCGCAGCGCGAACGGCGTGGCGAGGTGAGCCAGGGAGAGCGCGCCGACCAGGCGCTCCTGCAAGGTCTCCAGCTTGCCGTCGCCATCGCCGGCAGGCGACCAGATGCGCAGGCGCGCGAACACCGGATCGTTCTCGTCGATCCAGCCATTGCCATCGACGTCATATTGCGCCAGTTCGGCGTAGCCGTCGCCGCTGCGCGGTCCGAACAGTTCCTTGCCCGAATTGATTCGGCCGTCGCCGTTGAGATCGAGCGCAAGGTAGCCGCTGCCGCTGCCGAGCAGGGGAACGTCCTCGGCGCGGCCGTCGCCATCCAGATCGAAGCGGAATCGCGTGGCGGAGAGCTGCACGGCCTGGCCGTCGAAATTCAGCACCAGGGGATCCTTGGGGCGGGCATTGCCCGCGCGCAGCGACTCGCTGCTCTCCTCGCGCCAGGCGCGATCCATCGAGATGGCAATTTCGAAGCGGATTTCGCGGCCATCGGCGGTGCGCACCAGCCCTTCGGCGGCAAAGTCCGTATGCTCGACCTCCTCACGCAATTCGCGACGGTCGTATTCGATGCCCCAGCCGGTGGCACGCCGGGCTGGTGCCGATTGCGGGTCAGGCGCGTCCGGCGCGTCCGGCGCCTCCGCTTCGCCTCGAACGTCCTGTGCCGTGACGAGGCGAATGCGAAGTCCCGTCATCCTTTCCACCATGGTCTTGATGAGCAGGAGCTTGGCGGGGATGGCTTCGCTTTCGTCGCTTGTCTTATTGGAAGCTTCGGCCGAATGGGCGGCCAGCGCGGCATCCGAGACCTGAACCGAGGTCGAAGGTGAAGTCGGCGAACGGCTGTTTCCCTCGAAATCGGGACGCCGCGGGCCGACCCAGGCGCGCAGGGATTCGTTCACCTCGCGGCGGGACATCTCGGCGTGGTTTGCCTCCATGCGAAGGGCGGAATTGGCGATTTTCATGCGGCTCCCCAGACGATCGGCTCGCAGACTGTTGTTGTGGAGGCGGCAAGCGCATTTCGTAAAAACCGCCTTTCGCAATACGACCTGCGGACATTACTTCATTGATGGGGGTTTTTACGGCACTTATGAGGAAATCTTGAGGACGTTGGTGAGACGCTCCTGATGCGACGAAAGAAGCGGACCCGGGAACGGAGCTTTCGCGGAAAGTAAATGTTCGCGGCGCGGTTCGTGCGTCAGGGCGTCTCGAAAAACCTTAACGGCACGAAGGCGGAAATCTTGAGTATTTTCTTGCCTTCAAGACGGCCATCGCGGTCACGCTTGCGCGCTGATCCAGCGCACCAGGCTGCCGGCGTCCATGGCGCCGGACTGGCGCGCGATCTCCCGCCCGCCTCGAAAGAGGATCAGGGTCGGGATGCTGCGGATCGAGTAATGGGCGGCGATCTTTTGCGCCTCCTCGGTGTTCAGCTTGGCCAGGCGGTAATGCGGCTCGAGCTGGCGCGCCGCTTCGGCGAAGGCCGGCGCCATCGTCCGGCAGGGGCCGCACCAGGGCGCCCAGAAATCGACGACCACCGGAATGCCGTTGCGGCCGATGTGCTTGTAGAAGGTGCGCGGCCCGAGTTCCAGCGGCTTGCCTTCGAACAGCTTGCCGCGGCACTTGCCGCAAGCGGGGGCATCCCCCAGCCGATCCGCCGGGACGCGGTTGAGGGCATCGCAGTGCGGGCAGACGATCATCAGCGGCTGGGTCATGGCGCGGCTCTGTGGCGGTCTTCGTCCTGAAGATGCTGGCGGGTGGCGGAGAATTCAAGCGGCCGGCTGGACCGGCTTCGACGCAGTTGGCGGATGTTCCGTGACCTTCAGCCGGCCAGAGGGCGCCGCGCCAGGCCGGCGAGGGCGTCGATCCACTCATGCCGCTCGTTGAGGCAGGGGATGTAGCGGAATTCGCGGCCGCCGGCGGCGAGGAAGGCCGCCTTGCCCTCGATGGCGATTTCCTCGAGGGTCTCCAGGCAGTCGGCGACGAAGCCGGGGCAGACGACGTCGACGCGCGCCACCCCTGAACGCGCCAGGGATTCCAGCGTCTCCTGGGTATAGGGCTGCAGCCACTCGGCCGGGCCAAAGCGCGACTGAAAGGTGATGGCGTAGTCCTTCTCCGCCAGGCCGAGCGCGTCTGCCAGCAGCCGGCCGCTGACAAGGCATTGATCGTGATAGGGATCGCCCTGCGCGATGCTGGCTCGGGGCAGGCCGTGGAAGCTCATTACCAGCTTGTCGGGACGGCCGTTCGCCATCCAGCGGGCCTGGATGGCGGCCGCCAGGGCGGCGATGTAGCCGGCATCGTCGTGGAAGCCTTCGATCGCCTCGATCTGCGCCGCGCCCGGATTGCGCCGCTGCCAGGCCCGCACCGCGTCGAGGGCGCTGGCCGTGGTGCTGGCGGAATACTGGGGATACAGCGGCAGGACGAGGATGCGCTCGCAGCCTTCCGCCTTCAGCCGATCGAGCACGCCGGCGACGGCGGGCGCGCCGTAGCGCATCGCCCAGGCGACGCTGACATGGCCGAGCCCGGCCTGGCCGAGGTAGCCGCGCAGCAGCTTGGCCT
Source organism: Pseudomonadota bacterium (assembly GCA_963205435.1). Classification (GTDB taxonomy): domain Bacteria; phylum Pseudomonadota; class Gammaproteobacteria; order Burkholderiales; family Rhodocyclaceae; genus Desulfobacillus. The sequence goes on along the minus strand of CAUJIV010000049.1, from coordinate 14,192 downwards.
GGCGCTCGGTATGCACCACCAGCGGCGCGCCTTCCTCCAGCCAGACCTTGGCGTATTTCTCCGCCGAGCGCCGCGGCCGCACGTTGAGGATGATGAGATGCAGCAGCGGCCACCACAGCAGGCGCGGCAGGCCGACGACGCGCCTGTCCGACAGGAATTCCCGGAGATAGGCGCGCAGCGCCTGGCGGGTCGGCGCCTCGGGCGAGCCGAGGTTGACCAGCAGGACGGCCGTCTTTCCCCCGCCGGCGGGCGGCAGGCCAGGTGTCATGGCGCGGAGAGGGCGCCCGAGAGCAGCTTGGCCGTGATGTCGACGATGGGGATGACGCGATCGTAGGCCATGCGTGTCGGGCCGATGACGCCGACCGAGCCGACGACGCAGCCATCGACTTCGTAGGGGGCGGTGATGACGCTGCATTCGTCGAGCGGCGCCAGACCCGATTCGCCGCCGATGAACACCTGCACGCCCTCGGCGCGATTGCTCAGGTCGAGCAGCTGGGCGAGGCCGGTGCGCTGCTCGAACAGGGCGAACAGCTCGCGCAGCCGCTTCATGTCCGAGGAGATGTCCGCCACTTCCAGCAGGTTGCCTTCGCCGGAGAGGACGTAGGGGTCGCTGCTGTCCGCCACCGCCTCGCCGCCGGCCTCCATGGCGGCGCTCATCAGCTCGCTCATGTCGGCATGCAGCTGGCGCAGCTCCTCCTGGACGCGCCGCCGGATCTCGGCGAAATCGAGGCCGGCGAAGTTCTGGTTCAGGTAATTGGCCGCGCTGACCAGCTCGGCCGCGCTGTAGTCGCGCCGGGTGAACAGGATGCGGTTCTGCACGTCGCCCTCGGCGGTGACGAGGATCAGCAGGATGCGTTTCTCCGACAGGCCGAGGAACTCGATGTGGCGGATCTTCGGCGTCACCCGCCGCGGCGCCAGCACGACGCCGGCGAAGCGCGTCAGCTCCGACAGCAGCTGCGAGGCGGCGGTGATCAGGCGCTGCGGCTGGTCCGGCTGCAGCTGCTCCTCCAGCTCGTGCAGCTGCGCCTCGGGCAGGGGCTGCACGGTGAGCAGGCTGTCGACGAAGAAGCGGTAGCCGCGCGCCGTCGGCACCCGACCGGCCGAGGTGTGCGGGCTGGCGATGAAGCCCATCTCCTCCAGATCGGACATGACGTTGCGCACCGTCGCCGGCGACAGCTCCAGCCCGGAGTGCTTCGACAGGGCGCGCGAACCCACCGGCTGGGCTTCCGCCACATAGCGTTCTATCAGGGTCTTCAGCAGGATCTGCGAGCGCTGGTCGAGCACGGGCCTCATGATGCCGATGATGGCCGCAATGGGCCGCGATCGCAAGGGGCGAATTGTGGTTAAATTCCGTCCATGAGTCCAGTCTTTCGCACTATCGCCCTGATCGGCAAGTACAAAAGCCCCGAGGTCGCCGAGTCGCTGCTGACCCTGGCGGATTTCCTGCGTGGCCGCGGGATCGAGGTGCTGGTCGAGGAGGAAACCGCCGCGCTGGCCGGCGCGGGCGGTTTCCCGGTCGTCGCCTATGCCGGCATCGGCGCGCGCGCCGATCTCGCCATCGTGCTCGGCGGCGCCGGCTCGATGCTGGCCGCCGCCCGGCGGCTGGCCGAATCCGACGTGCCGCTGGTCGGCGTCAACCAGGGCCGCCTCGGCTTCATGACCGATCTTGCCCGCGGCGACATGCTGGCCGGCGTCGGCCAGTTGCTCGAGGGCCGCTTCAGCAGCGAGCAGCGCTTTCTGCTCGAGGCCGCGGTCAGCCGCGGCGCGCAGGAGGTCTTCCGCACGCGCGCCCTCAACGACGTGGTGGTGAACAAGGGCGACCTCGGCCGCATGATCGAGTTCGCCGTCGCCATCGACGGCGAATTCCTCTACAACCAGCGCTCCGACGGCCTCATCGTCGCCACGCCGACCGGCTCCACCGCCTACGCCCTGTCGGCCAACGGGCCGATCCTGCATCCGGCGGTGCCGGGCATCGCCCTCGTGCCGCTGTGCCCGCACGCCCTGTCGAACCGGCCGATCACCATCGGCGACGACCGCCGCATCGAGATCCACCTGCATGCGCCGCACCAGGCGCGCGTGCACGCCGACGGCCAGGAGAAGTTCGACCTCGAGCCGGGCGACCGCGTCGCCATCGCCCGCTCGCCGCGCTCGATCCGCTTCCTCCACCCGCCCGGCTACAGCTACTTCGCCATGCTGCGCGAGAAGCTGCACTGGAGCGAGACGCCGCGCCAGCGCTGAGCGGGGTCCGATGCTGCGCCGCCTGCACATCCGCGATTACGTCATCGTCGACCGCCTCGAGCTGGAGTTTGGCCCCGGCTTCGGCGCTCTCACCGGCGAGACCGGCGCCGGCAAGTCGATCCTCGTCGACGCGCTCTCCCTCGTTCTCGGCGAGCGCGCCGATCCCGAGGCGGTGCGCGCCGGCTGCGACAAGGCCGAGATCGGCGTCGAGTTCGACGTCGCCCCCGGCGGCCCGCTGGCGGCCTGGCTGCGCGACAACGACTTCGACGGCGACGCCTGCCTGCTGCGCCGCGTCGTCGAGTCGAGCGGCCGCTCGCGCGGCTACATCAACGGCGCGCCGGCGACGCTGACCCAGCTGCGCCAGGCGGCCGAATTCCTCGCCGACATCCACGGCCAGCATGCCCATCACGGCCTGCTGCGCGCCGAGGCGCAAAGGCAGCTGCTCGACGCGCTGGCCGGCCAGCAGGCGCTCGCCGCCGAAGTGGCGCAGCGCCACGCCGCCTGGCGGCGCGCCGGCGCGGCGCGGCGCGAGGCCGAGAAGGATGCCGCCGGCCAGGCCCGCGAGCGCGAGATGCTGGCCTGGCAGGTGAAAGAAGTCTCCGCCCTCGGCTTCGACGCCGAGGGCTGGTCGGCCGCCCTGCAGGAGCACCGCCGGCTCGCCCACGCCGCCTCGCTGCAGGCTGGCGTCGAGGAGATGCTCGAGGGCCTCTCCGAGGGCGAGCGCGCGGCCATGTGGCAAGTGGAGCGCATGGGCGCGCGGCTGCGCCAGCTGATCGAGTACGACCCCTCGCTCGCCGGCGCCCTCGAGACCGTCGAGGGCGCCCAGATCCAGCTGCAGGAGGCGGCCCATGTCCTGCGCCAGTACCGCGACCGCATCGACATCGACCCCGCCCGCCTGGCCGAGCTGGAGCGCCGCATCCAGGCCGTGCACGACTGCGCGCGCAAGTACCGCGTCCAGGCCGAGGCGCTGCCCGAGCTGCTCGCCGGCTGGGGCGCCCGCCTGCTCGAGCTGGAGGCCCTGCAGGACGCCGCCGCGCTGGCGGAGCGCGAGGCCGCGGCGCGGCAGGACTATCTCGCCAGCGCCGAGGCCTTGAGCCGCGGCCGCCGCAAGGCCGCCGCCGCCCTGGGCAAGTCGGTCAGTGAAACCCTGCAGCAGCTGGCGATGCCTGGCGGCCGCTTCGAGGTGGCGCTGGAGAAGCTGCCGGAGGGCGGAGCCGGCGGGCTGGAGAGCATCGAGTTCCGCGTCAGCGCCCACGCCGGCCAGCCGCTCGGTCCGCTGGCCAAGGTCGCCTCGGGCGGCGAACTGTCGCGCATCGGACTGGCCATCCAAGTGATCGCCTCGGCCGCCGGCAAGGCGCCGACCCTGGTCTTCGACGAGGTCGACGTCGGCATCGGCGGCGGCGTCGCCGAGATCGTCGGCCGCCTGCTCGCCCGGCTCGGCCACCAGCGCCAGGTGCTGTGCGTCACCCACCTGCCGCAGGTGGCGGCGCGCGCCGACTGGCAGTGGTCGGTCAGCAAGGAGGGCGCCGGCGAGGCGGTCGTCAGCCGCGTCGCGCCGCTCGACCGCGACGGCCGCATCGAGGAGATCGCCCGCATGCTGGGCGGCGTCAGGATCACCGCCACCACCCGCCGCCACGCCGCCGAGATGCTCGGTTACTGAACGCGCGCGCATCTCCCTGCCGCGGCTGCGGCGCAGCCGCGGGACGATGCCTGCCCGGGCAACACGTTCCCGCCCGATGAGCGTGGCTGCAGAATAGTCCGTTCGGACTATTGCCCATGCTGCAGGCCTAAAGCAAAATCGTTCGAACCAGATTGGAGCTGTTGCCGCATCCGGAAGTCGAGCGCGGGCAGACAGCAGGATTGTCCGCATCGGCATACAGCCACCGCCACAGACGACAATCGGATGGCTGGAAATTTGAAGAGAGAGTTTGACCGTGATCGACAAGCCCCTGAAATTCGCTGCCGCCTTGCTGTTTGCCACCCTGCTGGCGCGGCCGGCGCTGGCCGACAGCTATTCCTTCGATTTCATCGAGCACAAGGATGTCGGCCCGCTGGCGCATCCGATCGCCACCCTGACCTTCACCGACATCGCCGGCGGCGTCGCAGTCACCCTGCAGAACAGCTTCGCCTGGATTCCCTCGCACGCAAGCGCCTTCCTCACCGAGCTGGGCTTCGTCGGACCCAACGGAACCCTGGCCTGGACGGGCGGCGAAGCCATCAGCGGCTCTTCCTGGAGCACCGGTTACACCGAGGCGGGACTCTTCGGACTGAACTGGACCGTTGAGTGGGAGACCGCCAACAAGCCGGGCCGCTTTACCGAGACGGAGTCCTCGAGCTGGACCATTCTTGGCGCCGGCGTCACGGCCGCCGGCTTCAATGTGCCGATGCACGTGCACCTCCAGGGGCTGAACAAGGATTTCGACAAGCAAGATTCTGCCTGGGTGCGCGGCGTGCCGGTGACGCCGGTTCCCGAGCCGGGCGCGATGGCCATGCTTCTCGCCGGCCTCGGCCTGATGGGAGTGGTCGCCCGTCGCCGCAGCCGCGCCTGACTGGCTTCAACGCATGAAAAAAAAGAGGCCCGCGGGCCTCTTTTTTTTGGCTCAATTCGCTTTAGGTAGTGATAGCAGAGGTAACAGGTTGATGTGCCAGACTTTTCGCGTCATCCAAAAAGCGACACGGAATCTCCGGCTTTTCGTAGCAAAGAAGCGACCGCACACAACTGCCATCATCACTTAACGCGAATTGAGCCTTTTGTTTTGTCCACTTCTGCCGCTTCAACCGGCCGCGGGCCACAGCAGGGACGCCAATCCGGTGGCGACGAACAGCGCGGCGGCGGCGTAGCGCAGCGCCTTCAGCGGCAGCCTGTGCGCCAGCGCCTCGCCCACCAGCACGGCGGGGATGTTGGCGGCCAGCATGCCCAGCGTCGTGCCGAGCACCACCGCCGCCAACGGCTCGAAGCGCGCGCCCAGCGCCACGGTGGCCAGCTGCGTCTTGTCGCCCATCTCGGCGAGGAAGAAGGCGAGGGTGGCGGCGAGGAAGGCGCCCAGGCGCGGCACTGGAGGCGCGCACTCCAGGGTATCCGGCCGCAGCAGCCACAGGCCGCAGGCGATGAAGCCGGCGCCGACCAGCCAGGGCAGCAGCCGCGGCGAGGCGAGCGTCGCCAGCCAGGCGCCGAGGGCGCCGGCCAGCGCGTGGTTGGCCAGCGTCGCCGCCAGGATGCCGAGGATGATGGCCAGCGGCCGGCGCAGCCGCGCGGCGAGGACGAAGGAGAGCAGCTGGGTCTTGTCGCCGACCTCGGCCAGGGCGACGGCCAGCAGCGAGGTGACGAAGGCCTCCATGCAGGGGCGCTCAGGACTCCTCTTTGCGGTTCGGGCAGTCAGGCTTGATGCAGTCGGCGTAGAGGTAGAGGGCGTGCTCGCTGATCTGGAAGCCGCGCTCGCGCGCCACCTTGGCCTGGCGCTTCTCGATTTCCGGGTCGTAGAACTCCTCCACCTTGCCGCATTGCAGGCAGACCAGGTGGTCGTGGTGGCGGCCCTCGTTCAGCTCGAACACCGCCTTGCCCGACTCGAAGTGGTGGCGCTCGAGCAGGCCGGCCTGCTCGAACTGCGTCAGCACGCGGTAGACGGTGGCCAGCCCGATGTCCATGCCCTCGGCGATCAGGGCGCGATAGACGTCCTCCGCGGTCATGTGGCGGCTGCCGGTCTCCTGCGGCGCCTTCTGGAAGATCTCGAGGACCTTCAGGCGCGGAAAGGTCGCCTTGAGGCCGATGCTTTTCAGATCGTGCGAGTTGCCCATCGTCAGCGCGAACCGGGGAAGGATGGCCGATATGATATAGTCTCCCGCCATCCTTGAGAATCGCCGGCCCGCGCTTCGCCGGTCCGTGTTACGGCATGAGACTCCTGCGCCATCTGCCTGTCCTGCTGCCCCTGGCGGCCTGCTCGAGCGTGCAGATGCCCGACGTCGGCAGCCTCGTCACGCCCTACCGCATCGACGTTCGCCAGGGCAACTTCGTCACCCAGGAAATGGTCGGCCAGCTGAAGCCCGGCATGACCCGCGACCAGGTGCGCTTCATTCTCGGCACGCCGCTGCTCGCCGACATCTTCCACGCCGACCGCTGGGATTACATCTACAACTTCAGGCCGGGTCACGGCGAGCCGCAATTGCGCCGCCTCGCCGTGTTCTTCGTCGATGACAAGCTGGCGCGGGTCGCCGGCGACGTCGTCGGCGTCGAGCCGGGCGAGCCGGCCGCCGAGGCCGCCGCCAGCGGGCGCTCGCGCCTCATCGAGATCGCCCCGCTGGAAACCGCCGCGCCGGCGGGCGCCGCCGCGGCGAACACGCCGCAGGCGGATGACGGCAGCCGGCCGGCCGGCGAGCCGGCGTCCGGCGGCCAGTGAGCCGCGCCGGCTGGCAGAGGAGCAGACGATGAAGATCGCGATCGCCGGCAGCGCCGGCCGCATGGGCCGCACCCTGGTCGAGGCCGTGCTGAAGGACGGCGAGATGCGGCTCGCCGCCGCGCTCGAGCAGGCGGACAGCCCCTTCCTCGGCAAGGACGCCGGCGAGCTGGCGGGCTCACCCTGCGGCGTCGCCATCCGGGCGGATGCCGAACAGGCTCTGGCCGGCGCCGACTGCCTGATCGACTTCACCCGACCGGCCGGCACGCTGGCGCACCTGGCGGCCTGCCGTCGGCTCGGCGTCGCCATGGTGATCGGCACCACCGGCCTGGAAGCGGAGCAGAAGCGGCAGATCGAGGCGGCCGCGCGCGAGATTCCCGTCGTCTTCGCGCCGAACATGGCCGTCGGCGTCAATCTCGTCTTCAAGCTGCTCGACACCGCCGCCCGCGTCCTCAGCCAGGGCTACGACATCGAGGTGATCGAGGCGCACCATCGCCACAAGGTAGACGCCCCCTCCGGCACCGCCCTGCGCATGGGTGAAGTGGTGGCCGCGGCCCTTGGCCGCGACCTGTCGAGTTGCGCCGTCTACGGCCGCGAGGGCGTCACCGGCGAGCGGGATGCCGCGACCATCGGCTTCGCCACGGTGCGCGGCGGCGACATCGTCGGCGACCATACCGTGCTGTTCGCCGGCACCGGCGAGCGCATCGAGATCACCCACAAGGCGGCCTCGCGCATGCCCTACGCGCTGGGCGCCCTGCGCGCGGCGCGTTTCCTGCGAGGCCGCGCCAGCGGCCTCTTCGACATGCAGGACGTGCTCGGCCTGCGCTGAAATTTGCCGCGCAGCCGCTTCCTGCGGTAAAATCCGTCAGTTTTATCCAGAGCGGGGCGGCGATGCGCCGGACCCGCGGTGCAGGAACCTCTGTTCAAGCCCCGCATGGAATGCGTTCCTGCCAGCACGGCGGGCACGCCGGGCGCGCGACGAGCGCCGCCGCCAGGCAAGGCTCGGCCAGGGCTTCCACAACGAGATCCGCAGCGCAAGACCAGGCCGTGCCCGCTGCGCGGCGCCGACAGGAGCGTTCGAGTGTCCGATTTCCCGCCAGCCATCCTCGCCCTAGCGGATGGCACGGTATTTCGCGGCATCGGCATCGGCGCCAGCGGCACCAGCGTCGGCGAAGTGGTGTTCAACACCGCCATGACCGGCTACCAGGAAATCCTCACCGATCCCTCCTACAGCCGGCAGATCGTCACGCTGACCTATCCGCACATCGGCAACACCGGCATCAACCGCGAGGACTTCGAATCGCCGAAGGTCCAGGCCGCCGGGCTGGTGATCCGCGACCTGCCCCTGCTCGCCTCGAACTTCCGCAGCGAACGCTCCCTGGCGGAGTTTCTCCGGGCCGAGAATGTCGTCGCCCTGGCCGGCATCGACACGCGCAGGCTGACGCGCATCCTGCGCGAGAAGGGCACCCAGCACGGCTGCCTGGCCAGCGGCGCGGTCGACGAGGGCGCGGCGCTCGCCGCGGCGCGGGCCTTCCCCGGCCTGGCCGGCATGGACCTCGCCCGGGTGGTGAGCACGCCGCGGCCCCACGAATGGCGCGAAGGCGAGTGGCGGCTCGGCGAGGGCTACGCCGCGCCCCCCGAGGCGCGCTTCCATGTCGTCGCCTATGACTATGGCGTCAAGCGCAACATCCTGCGCATGCTGGTCTCGCGCGGCTGCCGCGTCAGCGTGCTGCCGGCGCAGGCGCCGGCGGCCGAGGCGCTGGCCCTGCGCCCCGACGGCGTCTTCCTGTCCAACGGCCCGGGCGATCCGGAGCCCTGCGGCTACGCCATCGCCGCCATCCGCGAGATCCTCGCCCGCGGCATCCCGACCTTCGGCATCTGCCTTGGCCACCAGCTGCTCGGCCTGGCTTCCGGCGCCCGGACGATGAAGATGAAGTTCGGCCATCACGGCGCCAACCACCCGGTCAAGGACCTCGACACCGGCCAGGTGCTGATCACCAGCCAGAACCACGGCTTTGCCGTCGATGTGGCGACGCTGCCGGCCAACCTGCGCGTCACCCACGTCTCGCTCTTCGACGGCAGCCTGCAAGGCATGGCGCGCACCGACGTGCCGGCCTTCAGCTTCCAGGGCCATCCCGAGGCGATCCCCGGCCCGCACGACGTCGCCTATCTGTTCGACCGCTTCATCCAGATCATGCAGGATCGGCGGGGGGGTCATGCCCAGGCGTAGCGACATCCGCAGCGTCCTCATCATCGGCGCCGGCCCGATCATCATCGGCCAGGCCTGCGAATTCGACTATTCCGGCGCCCAGGCCTGTAAGGCGCTGCGCGAGGAGGGCTACCGGGTGATCCTGGTCAACTCCAACCCGGCGACCATCATGACCGATCCGGAGACGGCCGATGTCACCTACATCGAGCCGATCCACTGGACGGTGATCGAGAAGATCATCGCCAAGGAGCGCCCCGACGCCCTGCTGCCGACCATGGGCGGGCAGACGGCGCTCAACTGCGCCCTCGACCTGGCCCGCCACGGCGTGCTCGAGAAATACGGCGTCGAGATGATCGGCGCCTCGCGCGAGGCCATCGACAAGGCCGAGGACCGCGAGAAGTTCAAGGCGGCGATGACCCGCATCGGGCTGGGCAGCGCCCGCTCGGCCATCGCCCACAGCATGGAGGAGGCGCTGCAGGTGCAGGCGGTGATCGGCTACCCGGCCATCATCCGCCCTTCCTTCACCCTCGGCGGCACCGGCGGCGGCATCGCCTACAACCCGGAGGAGTTCGTCGACATCTGCAAGCGTGGCCTCGAGGCCAGCCCGACCCGCGAGTTGCTCATCGAGGAGTCGCTGCTCGGCTGGAAAGAAATCGAGATGGAGGTGGTGCGCGACCGCAAGGACAACTGCATCATCGTCTGCTCGATCGAGAACCTCGACCCGATGGGCGTGCACACCGGCGACTCGATCACCGTGGCGCCGGTGCAGACGCTGACCGACAAGGAGTACCAGCTGGTGCGCAACGCCTCGATCGCCGTGCTGCGCGAGATCGGCGTCGACACCGGCGGCTCCAACGTCCAGTTCGCCATCAACCCCGACGACGGCCGCATGATCGTCATCGAGATGAACCCGCGCGTCTCGCGCTCCTCGGCGCTGGCTTCCAAGGCGACCGGCTTCCCCATCGCCAAGGTCGCCGCCAAGCTGGCGATCGGCTATACCCTCGACGAGCTGAAGAACGAGATCACCGGCGGCGCCACGCCGGCCTCCTTCGAGCCGTCCATCGACTACGTCGTCATCAAGGTGCCGCGCTTCGCCTTCGAGAAGTTCCCCCAGGCCAATGACCGCCTGACCACCCAGATGAAGTCGGTCGGCGAGGTGATGGCCATCGGCCGCACCTTCCAGGAGTCGCTGCAAAAGGCGCTGCGCGGCCTCGAGGTCGGCGTCTACGGCCTCGACGAGGTCGATGCCGACGATGACGCCATCGAGCAGGAGCTGGTCAGCCCGGGCGCCGACCGCCTCTGGTACCTCGCCCAGGCCATGAGGAACGGCATGAGCCGCGACAAGGCCTTCCAGCTGACGAAGATCGACCCCTGGTTCCTGGCGCAGATCGAGGACCTCGTCGGCGAGGAAGCGCGGCTGGCCGGATGCCGGCTGCACGGGATCGACGCCGAGGGCATGCGCCGGCTCAAGCGCAAGGGCTTCTCCGACCGCCGCCTGGCGCAGTTCCTCGGCACGACGGAGAGCGCCGTGCGCATGCACCGCCACGCCCTCGCCGTGCGGCCGGTGTACAAGCGCGTCGACACCTGCGCCGGCGAGTTCGCCACGCGCACCGCCTACCTGTATTCGACCTACGAGGAGGAGTGCGAGGCCGAGCCGACGACGCGGCGCAAGATCATGGTGCTTGGCGGCGGGCCGAACCGCATCGGCCAGGGCATCGAGTTCGACTACTGCTGCGTGCACGCCGCGCTGGCCATGCGCGAGGACGGCTACGAGACCATCATGGTCAATTGCAACCCGGAGACCGTGTCCACCGACTACGACACCTCCGACCGCCTCTATTTCGAGCCGCTGACGCTGGAGGACATTCTCGAGATCGTCCATGTCGAGCGGCCGGCCGGCGTCATCGTCCAGTTCGGCGGCCAGACGCCGCTGAAGCGCGCCCTCGACCTCGAGGCCAACGGCGTGCCGATCATCGGCACCAGCCCGGACATGATCGACGCCGCCGAGGACCGCGAGCGCTTCCAGCAGATGCTGCACGAGCTCGGCCTCAGGCAGCCGCCCAACCGCACGGCGCGCACCGAGGCGGATGCCATCCGTCTCGCCGCCGAGATCGGCTACCCGCTGGTGGTGCGGCCGAGCTACGTGCTCGGCGGCCGCGCCATGGAGATCGTGCACGAGCAGAAGGACCTCGAGCGCTACATGCGCGAGGCCATCGAGGTCTCGCACGACTCGCCGGTGCTGCTCGACCGTTTCCTCAACGACGCCGTCGAGGTCGATGTCGACGCGCTGTCCGACGGCAGCCAGGTCGTCGTCGGCGGCATCATGCAGCACATCGAGCAGGCCGGCGTGCACTCGGGCGACTCGGCCTGCTCGCTGCCGCCGTACACGCTGACGGCCGCGGTGCAGCGCGAGCTGCGCGAGCAGACGGCGAAGATGGCGCGCGCGCTGAAGGTCTTCGGCCTGATGAACGTCCAGTTCGCGATCCAGAACGGCACGGTGTATGTCCTCGAGGTGAACCCGCGCGCCTCGCGCACCGTGCCCTTCGTCTCCAAGGCGACCGGACTGCCGCTGGCCAAGGTGGCGGCGCGCTGCATGGCCGGCCGCAGCCTCGCCGAGCAGGGCGTCACGCGCGAGGTGGTGCCGCCCTATTACTCGGTCAAGGAGGCGGTCTTCCCCTTCGTCAAGTTCCCCGGCGTTGACACCATCCTCGGCCCGGAGATGAAATCGACCGGCGAGGTGATGGGCGTCGGCCGCAGCTTCGCCGAGGCCTTCGTCAAGGCGCAGCTGGCCGCCGGCGTGCGCCTGCCCGCCTCGGGCCGCATCTTCATCAGCGTCAAGGAGCAGGACCGGGCCAGGGCCGTCGACATCGCCCGCGACCTGAGCGAGCTGGGCTTCGCCCTGCTGGCGACGCGCGGTACCGGCGCCGCCATCGCCGCCGCCGGCATCGAGGTGCAGATCGTGAACAAGGTGGCCGAGGGGCGGCCGCACATCGTCGACATGATCAAGAACAACGAGGTGGCGCTGGTCATCAACACCGTCGAGGAGAAGCGCCAGGCGATCGCCGACTCGCGCTCCATCCGCACCAGCGCCCTGGCCCAGCGCGTCGAGGTATTCACCACCATCGAGGGGGCCCGCGCCGTCTGCGCCGGCATGCGCCATTTCGCCGAGTTGCAGACCTATGCCTTGCAGTCGCTGCACGCCGAGCTAACATAGCGTGTGCGCCGCGCCGGTCCGGGCGGCGGCCGCAACGGTTGCCCCCTTCCGCGCGAAGGGGCAGGGGAGAATGAAATCCGATGAGCAAGGTTCCCATCACCAGGAACGGCGCCGAGCTGCTGCGCCAGGAACTGCAGCGGCTGAAGACGGTTGACCGGCCGAACGTGGTCAATGCCATCGCCGAGGCGCGCGCCCACGGCGACCTGTCCGAGAACGCCGAGTACGCCGCCGCGCGCGAGCGTCAGGGCTTCATCGAGGGGCGCATCCTCGAGATCGAGGGCAAGCTGGGCAACGCCCAGGTCATCGATCCGCAGCTGCTCGATGCCGACGGCCGCTGCGTCTTCGGCGCCACGGTGGACCTCGAGGAGGCGGCCAGCGGCGAGCGCGTCACCTATCAGATCGTCGGCGAGGACGAGGCCGACCTGAAGCAGGGCAAGATTTCCATTTCCTCGCCGATCGCGCGCGCGCTGATCGGCAAGTATGCCGGCGATGTCGCCGAGGTGAAGGCGCCGGGCGGCGCCCGCGAATACGAAATCCTCGACGTGCGCTACGTCTGACCAGCGGTGTCGCGCCGCCGCCGGCGGGTCGCCGCCTGCCGTGGCGCGGCGGCCGGGGCGGAATCGTCCGGCTTCTTCCTGTAGAGGACGAGGACGTTGCCGATATGCTGCACCGGCGCCGCCGCCAGCCGCCGGCAGACCTCGTCGAGCAGGCCCTCGCGCTCGCCGCGCTCGTGGCCGTAAACACGGACTTTCACCAGTTCGTGCGCCTTGAGGCCGCGCTCGATCTCGGCGAGAACGGCCTCGGACAGCCCGTTGCGGCTGATGCTGGCGACCGGACGCAGGCCGTGGGCACGGGCGCGCAGGTCGCGGCGTTGCACGGCGGTCAACTCTGTCATGGGCGGATCTTACGCGTTGAAAAAGCACAAGGCCAGCAAGGCCTGGATGCGCGAGCATGTCAACGATCCCTTCGTCCAGCGGGCGAAGGCCGAGGGCTGGCGTTCGCGCGCCGCCTTCAAGCTGATGGAGATGGCCGAGCGGGACCGGCTGCTGGCGGCCGGCATGACGGTGGTCGACCTGGGCGCCGCGCCCGGCGGCTGGTCGCAGGTGGCGGCGGCGCGCGTCGGCAAGGGCGGCCGGGTGCTGGCGCTCGACCTGCTCGAGATGGCGCCCCTCGACGGCGTCGATTTCATCCGCGGCGACTTTCGCGAGGAGGCCGTCCTCGTCCCGCTGGCCGCGCGCCTGGCCGGCCGGCCGGCCGACCTTGTAATTTCCGACATGGCCCCCAATCTTTCAGGCATTGCCGTCAGCGACCAGGCGCGCGCCATGCACCTGGCGGAATTGGCCCTCGAGTTCGCCCTCGCCCACCTGAAGCCCGGCGGCAACTTTCTCGTCAAGGTCTTTCAGGGGGCGGGCTTCGATGCCTTTCGCAAGGCAATGGCGGCGGCTTTCGCCAAGGTGCTCGTGCGCAAGCCGGAGGCATCGCGCGGGCGCAGCAAGGAGGTCTACCTGCTCGGCCTGGGGTTGCGGCCGCGGCAGCGGCCGGAGTGAGGGCCGACCCGGTTTGCGCCGGCGCGGGAACCCCCTTAGAATAATGCTTCAATTGTGATGTTTTCGCCCCGCCGGGGCCAAAGAGGTCGCGCTTGAACAACAATCTCTTCAAGAATCTCGCCATCTGGCTGGTGATCGGCGTCGTGCTGATGACGGTGTTCAACCAGTTCAGCACGCGCCAGGTGGCGCAGAACACCATCGACTACTCGCAGTTCCTCGAGGAGGTGAAGGCCGGCCACATCGCCAAGGTGGTGATCCAGGGCCGCACCCTCGAGGCGACCACCAGCGAGGGCCGGCGCATCATCTCCTACGCCCCGGCCGACCTGTGGATGGTCAGCGACCTGCTCAAGAACAACGTCAAGATCGTCGCCAAGCCCGAGGAGGAGCAGTCCTTCCTCATGAGCCTGTTCGTCTCCTGGTTCCCGATGCTGCTGCTGATCGGCGTCTGGATTTTCTTCATGCGCCAGATGCAGGGCGGCGGCAAGGGCGGCGCCTTCTCCTTCGGCAAGTCGCGCGCCCGCATGATGGACGAGTCGGCCAACACCGTGACCTTCGCCGACGTCGCCGGCTGCGACGAGGCCAAGGAGGACGTC
>CAUJIV010000048.1 GCA_963205435.1 Pseudomonadota bacterium | reverse complement strand
GTCTCCTTGAGCGAGTCGAGCGGATAGATCTGGTCGTCGGCCACCCGCCCGACCTGCAGGCGGAAGCTGTTCGAGCCGAGGTCGACGGCGGCGAGGAGCGGCTGGGCCATCGGCCGATTCTACCTTCTCCCTCCGCTTGCACGGCCACGGCCGGCGCTTGAAGCCCGCCGGCAATCCTGTTTCAATGACTCCGATGAACAAGGGCCAGAACGCCAGGCACCACCCCGCCGAGCACTTCCTCAACCGGGAGCTGTCGCTGCTCGCCTTCAACCGCCGCGTGCTGGCCCAGGCCGGCGACGCCGGCGTGCCGCTGCTCGAGCGGCTGCGCTTCCTCTGCATCGTCTCGGCCAACCTCGACGAGTTCTTCGAGGTCCGCGTCGCCGGCCTGCAGGAGCAGGTCAAGCTCGGCGTCGTCGCCGCCGGGCCGGACGGCCTCGCCCCGCACGAGACCCTGCGCCGGATCGGCGCCGAGGCGCACGGGCTGGTCGACGAGCAGTACGCCCTGCTCTACCAGGTGATCCTGCCGGCGCTGGAAAAGCAGGGCATCCGCTTCCTCAAGCGCGGCGAGTGGAACGAGGCGCAGTCGGCCTGGCTGCGCGACTACTTCCAGCGCGAGCTGATGCCGGTGCTGACGCCGATCGGCCTCGACCCGGCCCACCCCTTCCCGCGCGTGCTCAACAAGAGCCTCGGCTTCGCCGTCGAGCTGGCCGGCAAGGACGCCTTCGGCCGCAGCTCGGGCGCGGCCATCGTCCAGGCGCCGCGCGTGCTGCCGATGCTGGTGCGGCTGCCGCCGGCGGTCGCCGGCATGCCGCACGACTTCGTCTTCCTCTCCTCGGTGCTGCACGCCCATGTCGGCGAGCTGTTCGCCGGCATGAGCGTGCTCGGCTGCTACCAGTTCCGCGTCACGCGCAACAGCGACCTGTGGGTGGACGAGGAGGAGGTGAAGAACCTGCGCACCGCGTTGCAGGGCGAACTGCCGCAGCGCCACTACGGCGACGCCGTGCGCCTCGAGGTCGCCGACAGCTGCTCCGAGGCGATGGCCGATTTCCTGCTGCAGCAGTTCGGCCTCGGCCACGCCGACCTCTACCGCGTGTCCGGCATCGTCAACCCGGTGCGCCTGATGCAGGTGCCCGACCTCGTCGACCGCCCCGACCTGAAGTACCCGCCGTTCCAGCCCGGCCTGCCCAAGCCGCTGGCGAAGAACCGCGACGTCTTCGCCGGCGCGCGCAAGCAGGACCTGCTGCTGCACCACCCCTTCCAGTCCTTCGCCCCGGTGGTCGACTTCCTCGAGCAGGCCGCCGACGACCCGGCCGTTGTCGCCATCAAGATGACCGTCTATCGCACCGGCACCGACTCGGTACTGATGGATCTGCTGATGCGCGCGGCGCGCCAGGGCAAGGAAGTCACCGCCGTCGTCGAGCTGATGGCGCGCTTCGACGAGGAGGCCAACATCAGCTGGGCGGCCCGGCTCGAGGAGGTCGGCGCCCACGTCGTCTACGGCGTCTTCGGCTTCAAGACCCACGCCAAGATGCTGATGGTGGTGCGCCGCGAGGAAGGCGGCGAGGGCGGCGGCATCCTGCGCCGCTACGTGCACCTGGGCACCGGCAACTACCATCCGCGCACCGCCCGCCAGTACACCGACTTTGGCCTGATCAGCTGCAACGAGGCGCTGTGCGCCGACGTCAACGAGGCCTTCAAGCAGCTCACCGGCCTGGGCAAGGCGAGCCGCCTCAACCACCTGCTGCTGGCGCCCTTCGCCCTGCACGGCGCCATGCTCGCCGCCATCCGCGACGAGGCGGCCAACGCCCGCGCCGGCAAGCGCGTGCGCATCATCGCCAAGATGAACGCCCTGCTCGAGCCGGAGATCATCGAGGCCCTCTACGAGGCCTCGCAGGCCGGCGTGACGATCGACCTCATCGTGCGCGGCGCCTGCGCGCTCAGGCCCGGCATCGAGGGGCTGTCGGACAACATCAGCGTGCGCTCGGTCGTCGGCCGCTTCCTCGAGCACTCGCGCATCTTCTACTTCTACGCCAACGGCAGCATGAAGATGTACCTCTCCAGCGCCGACTGGATGGACCGCAACTTCTTCCGCCGCATCGAGCTGGCCTTCCCCGTGCTCGACCCGCGCCTCAAGCGGCGCCTGCTCAAGGAGGGCCTGATGCCCTACCTCGCCGACAACAGCCAGGCCTGGAAGATGGACGCCGACGGCCGCTACCGCCGCAAGCGCTCGCGCAAGAAGGGCTACTCGGCGCAGGAAGCGCTGCTCGCCGAGCTCGCCCTCGCCGCGCCGCCGGCCTGAGCGACGTAAAAGTCTTCGCAGCACGGCGGACAGATGGAATGGGTTATTTGACCGAGTGTAATCGTTCGATTACACTCGGTCCATGTTCTCGATCAAGCCGCTCCCCGAATTCTCTGCCTGGCTTGAGGGCCTTGCCGACATCACCGTTCGCAGCGTGGTGGTTGCGCGGCTGAAGCGACTGGAACGCGGCCTGATGGGCGACGTGGCGCCGGTCGGGGACGGCGTGTCGGAACTACGGATTCATCTGGGTGCAGGCTGGCGGATTTATTACACGCAGCGCGGCTCGCAACTGATCGTGCTGCTCGTCGGCGGCTCGAAACGTACCCAGAAGCGCGAAATCAAGCGCGCCAAGGCATTGGCTGCGCTGCTGGACTGATTGGAGGAAATGCATATGAGCAAACGCATCAAGGCAGCCGATCTGCCGGATTTCGACGCTGCCCGCTATCTCGATAACGAAGAAGCCATCGCGGCCTACCTGACCGACATACTCGAGGCGAACGACCCTGCGCTGCTGGCGGCGGCACTCGGCGACATCGCCCGCGCCCGCGGCATGAGCGAAATCGCCAAAGCCTCGGGCATCTCCCGCGAGGCGCTCTACAAAGCGCTGCGTTCCGATACCCAGCCACGCTTCGACACCATCAGCCGCGTGTGTGCCGCGCTGGGCGTCAAACTGGTGGCGCAGCCGGTGCATCCCTGAAACTGAGCGGGCAAGGAGTCCCCATGACCCCCGCCCTCACCGCCCTCACCGCCCTCACCGGATTCATCGCCTGGACGCAGTTCCTGCTGGTCGCGATGGAAGCCATCCGCTCCAAGATGGTCGTCAGCAGGGAAGTCCCGCCCAACGGCTCCAGCCGGACAACGCCAACCTCTCCTCCTTCATGCAGCGCCTCGCCCGCGCCCGCGACAACTGCCTCGAGGGCCTGCCCGTCTTCGGCGGCCTCATGCTGGTCGCCGCCGTCTCGGTCAATGCCGCGCTGACCGAGCCACTCGCCTTCGCCCTCCTCGGCGCCCGCATCGTGCAGTCGTCGATCCACCTCGCCTCACTCTCCCCGACGGCAGTCACGCTGCGCTTCAGCGCCTTCGCGGTGCAGATGGGGATCGGGGTGTATTGGGCGTTCCTGCTGCTTTCGGTATAGATGCGAGCGGGGAAACGAAAAGTCATTAGTCTCCGCAGGACGGCGATGCGTTTTCTTGAATTGGAGCTATCGGCCAAGAGCGGGAGTGTTACTGATTGTATTGACCGTCTCAGGATCGGCCATTCCGGACGGTCGAAACCAATTCAAACTTAAACCTGATCGTCCGCTTTTCGGATGAACGGTTCTCCGCGGCCATTAACCTGTCGCCTGGCAGCCGCGGAGAATCTAGAATCAATCATCAGATTTCCGTCTGTTCGGATATCTCCAAAGCATCATCGACCTCGATGCCGAGATAGCGCACGGTGCTCTCCAGCTTCGAATGGCCAAGCAGGATCTGCACGGCCCTGAGATTCTTGGTCCGGCGGTAGATCAATGTAGCCTTGGTCCGGCGCAATGAATGCGTGCCGTAAGCTGAAGGATCCAGTCCGATGGATGAAACCCAGCCATTCACAATCCGCCAGTATTGCCGCGTCGTGATGTGCGGGGAATCATGCAGCCGGCTCGGGAACAGGTAATCGTCGCCTTTCAGGTTCGCGCTTGCAATCCAGGCAGACAAGGCATCGCGCGTCGGCTCGGTAATTTCGAACTGTACCGGGCGTCGTGTCTTTTGCTGCAGGATGATTGCACGCGGCATGATCGCATTGCCGTGGCTGACATCGCGCACCCGGAGCTGAACCAGGTCGCAGCCGCGCAGCTTGCTGTCGATGGCGAGATTGAAGAGGACGAGTTCCCTCAACCGCTTGGAAAGCTGCAGGCGAACGCGAATGGCCCAGATCTCTTTCAGCTTGAGCGGAGGCTGTTGATTTTCACCCAAACTTGACCCGGGGTTTTCATCTACAACTGACCCACGGTTTATGCGCGTAGTATAGCTACGCTTTTGTGGACAAGTCTTCGTTTTTCGTCGTTTTATCTCCTTGAGGTTTGTGGGAACGAGTTCGGCCAGGCTGCAGCCTGGCCGAACTCGTCTTGAAGCGCCAGGACTCGTTGCCGGTCTCCACGATGTGGCAGTGATGCGTCA
>CAUJIV010000047.1 GCA_963205435.1 Pseudomonadota bacterium | reverse complement strand
CGCCGGCGTTCGGGAAGGCGGTGGCCAGGGCCGCCTTCTCCATCCGCAGCGCCTGCCCGGCGCGGCGCAGCCGCATGCGGATGGCGAGCGGATTCCCCTTCGCCTCGAGATGGTCTCCGAGCACGCCGTTCAACGCCGACAAAACGGCCTCGCGTTCAGGGGAGGACGGCTTTTCGCCGAACAGCGGCACCAGCCGCCCGAGCACGGCATCGAGGCTGCCGCCGACGAGGCGCGTCACGCCGTGGATGCTGTGATAGACGAACCCGGTGATGCCCCGTGTGCGGCCCGCCGGCGGCTTGCCGAGCAGGCCGGGCTTGCTGGCGATGTTGTGATGCATCGCCTCCACCAGGTCGGTCAGGCCGGTGACGGCATCGATGCCCAGTCGGCTCAGGCCGTGAAGGTCGCGGGGACGCAGATGGGATTGTCCGGCCATGAATTCCATCCGCCCAGCGCAGCGGGCGGATGCCGGCATGCGGATGGTTACATTCTATTGCATTTCCTTACAACATCGCCGTGTGCGGCCGAATAATCTGGCGCTACCACACTCGAACGAAGCAAAGGAGCCGCAGATGAGCAGAAACATCCGTATTGCATTGGCCGCAGCGCTTGGCGCCGTCGCCCTGGCGGGATCGGCCGGCGCATTTGCCCACGGTTCCGGCAGGCACGAGGGGTATCGCGGTTACGGTTGGGGACATGACAGGCACCATGATTTCCATCCGCCTCACCGCGGTCATGGCGTGTATCGGAAGCGGGTGATCGTCCATCGCCCCCTGCCGGTGATCTACGGGCAGAGCGCCTACCCTTACTATCCTCAGCCGACTCTCGTTATAGGGGTCAACGTTCCCCCCTTTGTGGTGCAGTTGCGCTGAACCGTGCATCCCCTGCGGGGGAATGCCGGCTGCAACTGGCCGGCCTCAAGTGCATACCCGATTGGCGAAGAAGCCCGGTTTTTTCATTCCGGGCAAGCGAAGCGCCACCCGGGATCCAGAACCGCCGGGGAAAGGCCTTGAATCCCGGGTTCCGCCCCGGTGGGCGCCCCGGACGGTGCAGGCGGGAGTTTCAGTCGTCTGCCGAACCTTGCCGCGAATCAAGAGTGTGTATGATGCTTTTATGTCCGACTGTTCCGACCCCGTTGCCGCCGCCCGTCCGAGCGTCGGCATTCCGCGCCAGCGCGCCTTCGATGCCGCCGCCTTCGAACAGGCGGTGGCGGACCTCCTCGCCGCCTGCGGCATCGCCCCCGACGCCAGGCACATGGGACGCACGGCCGAGCGCGTGCGCGCGCTGTGGCAGAAGCGCCTGCTCGGCGGCTACGACATGGACCCGGCCGAAGCCCTCGGCGAAGGCTTCGAGGACGCGCGCCGCGACATGGTGGTGGTGCGCGGCATTGCCGTCCATGGCGTCTGCCCGCACCATCTCGTGCCCTTTCGCGGCGTGGCGCACGTCGCCTACCTTCCCGGCGGGCGGCTGCACGGCTTCGGCCGCATCGCGCGCATGGTGGACGCCATCGGCCACCGCTTCACCTACCAGGAATGGATGACGCGCGACATCGCCGAGGCGCTGGTCGCCCACGGCAAGGCTGCCGGCGCCGCCTGCGTGATCGAGGCCGAGCAACTGTGCCTGCTGCTTGGCGAGGACCGCCGCGGCGACGAGCGCGTCGTGACCCAGGCCTTCGCCGGGGACTTCGAGCAGTCGGCGCAATCGCGCGCCGAATTCCTGCGCGCCATCGGCGGCAGGCAGCCCTGAGCGCCGCCGCGCCGGCTCCGCTTTTCCTGATGGGGTCATCAGGAAGTTCGTTTGACAGGGAAATGCGCCGAATCGACAATGTTGAAGCTTGAACTTTGTCGAAACTGATCCGCCGGGAAGGAAACGCATGATCGTCATCAATGGCAGGGAGATCGAAACCGATGCCGAGGGCTATCTGGCCAGCCTCGAGGACTGGTCGGAGGAACTGGCCAGCCATCTGGCGCAGCAGGACAACCTGCAGCTCGGCGAGGACCACTGGACGCTGATCAACTGGATCCGCGGCTATTACCAGGAGAACGGCACGGCTCCCAACCTGCGCGTCATGATGAAGCTGCTGAAAGGCGAGCTCGGCGAGGAATGGGCGGACAAGAACCGTCTCTTCGAACTGTTCCCCTACGGCCCGGCCAAGCAGGGTGCCCGCTACGCCGGCATGCCCAAGCCGACCGGCTGCGTCTGACGCGAACCCACTTGGACTGGCGCCGCGAGGTCAGCGAGGCCGATTTCGACGAGCGCGTGCTGGCGGCCTCGCACCGGCAACCGGTGCTGGTGGACATCGGCGCCGACTGGTGCGGGCCGTGCCGCGTGCTGGCGCCGCGCCTCGAGCGGCTGGCGCGCGAATACGCCGGTGCCTTCATTCTCGCCAACGTCGATGCCGACGAGAACATGCGCCTGGCTGGCCGCCACAAGGTGCGCGGCTTCCCGACGGTGGTGGCCTACAGCCGCGGCGCCGAGGTCGGGCGTTTCCACAGCGCGCAGACGGACGGCTTCCTGCGCCGCTTCATCGACGATGTCCTGCGCCGCCACGCCGAAGCGGCTGCGGCTGAAACGCCGCCGGCCGTCGTTTCTCAAGCCGCTCCCGCCGGCGCCGCGGCGCGGTCGGCGAAATAAAGCAATTTCCCCCGCGGCCGCAGCCGCGCCGCCGGCATTTCCGCATCGCCGCGCAGCAGCCTTTCGAGCGCGCCGCGCTTGCCGGCGCCCGAGACGATGAAGGCCGCCGCGCGCGCGTTCTGCAGCGCCGGCAGGGTGAGGGTGACGCGCGGCACGGGCGGCCGCCCCTCGGCGCCGCCAGCGACGGCGACCCAGCGCCCGCTTTCCTGCAGCAGCGGCGAGCCGGGAAACAGCGAGGCGGTGTGGCCGTCCTCGCCGAGGCCGAGCAGGACGACATCGAACAGCACGGTCCTCGCCGTCGCGGCGAGGAAGGCGCGCAGCTCCTCCTCGTAGGCGGCCGCAGCGGCCTCGGGCGCCAGCCGCCCGGCCGGGATCGGGTGGATGTTGGCGTCGGGTATCGGCACGCGGGCGAGCAGGGCCTCGCGCGCCATGCGGAAGTTGCTCGCCGCGTCGTCGGGAGGCACGCAGCGCTCGTCGCCCCAGAAGACGTGGCAGCGCGCCCAGGGGAAGGCTTCGCGGCAGGGCGGAGCGGCCAGCGCCTCGTAGAGGCGGCGCGGCGTCGTGCCGCCGGACAGCGCCAGGGCAAAGGAGCCGGGCGCCGCCCGCGCCTCGTCGAGCAGCCAGTGCGCCGCGCGCCGCGCCAGCGCGCCGGCGTCGTCGAGGACCTCGAGCTGCGGCGCGCCTTCAGTTTCCCGGCTTCGTCTCGACATGGCCGCCGAACTGCTTGCGCAGCGCCGAGAGCAGCTTGTCGGCGAAGCCATGCTCCTGGCGCGAGCGGAAGCGCGCGTAGAGCGCCGCCGACAGCACGGGCGCCGGCACCGCCTCCTCGATCGCCGCGTTGATGGTCCAGCGGCCCTCGCCCGAGTCGGCGACGTTGCCGCTGAAGCCGTCGAGCGCCGGATCCTGCGCCAGGGCGATGGCGGCGAGGTCGAGCAGCCAGGAGCCGATGACGCTGCCGCGCCGCCACACTTCGGCGATGTCGGGCAGGTCGAGGCGGTAGGCTTCCTGCGGCGCGTCGCTGCGCATCGCCGCGCCGCGCAGGATGTCGAAGCCCTCGGCATAGGCCTGCATCAGGCCGTACTCGATGCCGTTGTGCACCATCTTGACGAAATGGCCGGCGCCGTGCGGGCCGCAATGCAGGTAGCCGCGCTCGGCGTGCGGGTCGCGGCCGGCGCGGCCCGGCGTCGGCGCGATGTCCCCGGCGCCCGGCGCCAGGGTGGCGAAGATGGGGTCGAGGCGCGCGACCACGTCCTCCTCGCCGCCGATCATCAGGCAGTAGCCGCGCTCGAAGCCCCAGACGCCGCCACTGGTGCCGACGTCGACGTGGTGGATGCCGCGCGCGGCGAGCGCCTGCGCACGGCCGATGTCGTCGCGGTAGAAGGTGTTGCCGCCGTCGATGACGGTGTCGCCGGCCTGCAGCAGCGCGCCCAGCCGCTCGATGGTCTCGCCGGTCGGGTTCCCCGCCGGCAGCATGACCCAGACGGCGCGCGGCGCCTCGAGCCGCGTCACCAGTTCGTCGAGGCTGGCGGCGCCGTCGGCGCCCTCGCGCGCCAGCGCGGCCACCGCCTCCGGCTGGCGGTCGAACACCACGCAGCGGTGGCCGCCCTGCTGCAGTCGTCGCGTCAGGTTGGCGCCCATGCGGCCGAGGCCGATCATGCCGATCTGCATCCGTGCTCTCCAAAAGTTGATGCGCGGCCGCAAGACCCTGGCGACATGCCGGGAATGCGCCGCGCGGTTTGCATTCCGTTCCAGTGTGGATCAAACTTTTCACGCTGTCCATTGCCCACCTGAGAGACGGAGAACCCATGAACGCGCCCGCCACCCGGAGGCTGCACGAACTGGGCCAGCGCATCTGGCTCGACAATCTGTCGCGCGACCTGCTCGTCAGCGGCACGCTGGAAGGCTGGATCCGCGACCTCGACGTTACCGGCGTGACCTCCAACCCGAGCATCTTCGACCGCGCCATCCGCCAGACTGATCTCTACGACGAGCCGATCCGCCGCCTGGCGCGCGCCGGCCTGTCCGACGAGGAGATCTTCTTCGCCCTGGTGCTGGCCGACCTGCGCGATGCCGCCGAACTGTTCCGCCCGGCCTTCAAGGCCAGCGGCGGCGCCGACGGCTGGGTGTCGCTGGAAGTCTCGCCGTCGCTCGCGGCGGACACCGCCGGCACCATTGCCCAGGCCAAGGCGCTGCATGCGCGCGCCGCGCTGCCCAACCTGTTCATCAAGATTCCCGCCACGCCGGAGGGCATTCCGGCCATCGAGGAGTGCGTCTTTTCCGGCGTGCCGATCAACGTCACGCTGCTGTTCACCGCCGAGCAGTACCTCGCCTCGGCGGAAGCCTGGCGGCGCGGCGTCGAGCGGCGGCTGGCGGCGGGGCTCACCGCGCCGGTGCGCTCGGTCGCCTCGCTCTTCGTCAGCCGCTGGGACAAGGCGGTGGAGGGCAGGGTGCCCGAGGCGCTGCGCAACCGGCTCGGCATCGCCGTGGCGGAGCGCACCTACCGCGCCTACCGCGAGTGGCTGGCGCGGCCCGAAGTGCGGCGTCTCGCCGAGGCGGGCATGCCGCCGCAGCGCCTGCTGTGGGCGAGCACCGGCACAAAGGATCCGCAGGCCTCGGACGTGCTCTACGTCGAGGCGCTGGTGGCGCCTGAGACCATCAACACCGTGCCCGACGCGACGCTGCTCGCCTTCGCCGACCACGGCCGCGTCGGCTCGGCCTTGCCCGAGGACGGCGGCGAGGCCGAGGACGTGCTGGCGCGGTTTGCGGCGGCCGGGATCGACATCGCCGAAATTGCCGCACGGCTGCTGCGCGAGGGGGTGGCGACGTTCGAGAAGGCCTGGCGCGACATGATGTCCCGCATCGTCGCCAAGCAGGAGGGCGTCAGCCGCGTCGATTGAGCGGGTGCGGCCTCAGCCCGGCTCGCGCCAGCCGCCGCTGGCCGCGGCGAGGGCGCCGGCCTCGGCCGGGCCCCAGCTGCCCGGCGCGTATTCGCGCGTCGTGTCGCCGCCGAGCACCGGCTCGACGATGCGCCAGGCCGCCTCGACGGCGTCCTCGCGCGCGAACAGCGTGCCGTCGCCGCGCAGGGCGTCGCCGATCAGCCGCTCGTAGGCGTCGCTGGCGGCGGCCGACTGGTCGCAGAAGCACATTTCCGTCTCGCGGCCGAGCATGCCCTGGCCGGGACGCTTGGTGCGCACGCCGAGCGCGATGGTGACGCGGTCGGGGCCGAGGCGGAAGCGCAGGTAGTTCGGCGGCTCGTCGAGAACCTCGCCGAACACCTGCTGCGGCGGCGCGTGAAGCTCGGCCACGACTTCGGTCGCCGTCAGGGGCAGGCGCTTGCCGGCGCGAATGAGGAAGGGCACGCCGGCCCAGCGCCAGGAGTCGATGGCCAGGCGCACGGCGGCGAAGGTCTCCACTCGCGAAGCGGCGTCAACGCCCGCCTCCTCGCGATAGCCGCGGTACTGGCCGCGCACGATGTCCGTCTCGGCGAGCGGGCGGATGGCGCGCAGCACCTTGACCTTCTCATCGCGCAAGGCCTCGCCCTGGGTCGACAGCGGCGGCTCCATGGCGAGGATGGCGGCCACCTGCAGCATGTGGTTCTGCACGACGTCGCGCAGCGCGCCGACCGACTCGTAGAAGGCGCCGCGGCCCTCGACGCCGAAGCGCTCGGCCATGGTCAGCTGGACGGAGCGGACATGGTTGCGGTTCCAGATCGGCTCGAGGAAGGCGTTGGCGAAGCGGAAATACAGCAGGTTCTGGATCGCTTCCTTGCCGAGGTAGTGGTCGATGCGGAAGGTGGCGTTCTCGGGGAAGACGCCGCGCAGGGTGCGGTTGAGCGCCTGCGCAGAGGCCAGATCGCGGCCGAAGGGTTTCTCCACCACCACCCGCGCGCCGGCCGCGCCGACTTCCGCCAGCCGCGCGACGACGACGGGAAACATCGCCGGCGGGATCGCCAGGTAATAGAGCGGCCGCGCGCGATCGCCGAGCGCCTGGCGCAGGGCGGCGTAGGTGGCCGGCTCGCGGTAGTCGCCGGCGACGTAGGCGAGGCGCGCGGCCAGCTCCTCGAAGGCGGCCTTGTCGACGGCGCCGTGCGCCGCCAGGCTGTCATGCACCAGCGCGCGCAGGGCGGTGGGGTCGCGCTCGTCGCGGGCGACGACGATCACCGGCAGCGCCAGCTGGCCGTGGCGGACCAGCGCCTGCAGGGCGGGATAGATCTTCTTGCGCGCCAGGTCGCCGGTGCCGCCGAACAGCACCAAGGCGTCGCAGGGGGCGGGGGGTTCCGTGGCCATGAAAAACGTGACGGGGATGACGCCGCGCGGGCGGATCGGTCTAGAATCGTTTCGGGACTGTGAGTCCGGACACGAGCCATCCTAGCATGGAGAACCCATTCGGCAACAGCGGCGGCGCGCCCGGCTGGCCCGGCATCGCGCCGACCTGGACCTCGAGCGCCAAGGACCTGGTGACGACCGCGCTGGGGCCGGGACGCGTCTGGGTCACCCTCGGCCACGGCATCGTCAACGAGGTCTATTGGCCGCGCACCGGCCTGCCGCAGATCCGCGACCTCGGCTTCATCGTCGCCCGCGAGGGCGAATGGCACGAGGTCAAGCGCGCCAGGCGCTACACGCTGAGCCTGGCCGCGCCCTGCGTGCCGCTGCCGCGCGTCGTGCACGAGGGCGACGGCTACCGGCTGGAAGTCGAGGTACTGCCCGACCCGCTGCGCGACGCCGTGCTGCTGCGCTACCGCCTCGAGGGCGCGGGCTGGCGGCTCTACGTGCTGCTGGCGCCGCACCTGAACGGCAGCGGCCGCGGCAACAGCGCGCGCGCGGGCGCGCTGCTGACGGCCTTCAGCGGCGACGCGGCGCTGTGCCTGGCCGCCGACCATGCCGGCTTCTCGCGCACCTCGGCCGGCTACGTCGGCCAATCCGACGGCTGGCAGGACTTCGCCCGCAACGGCGCCATGACCTGGCGCCACGCCTCTGCGGACGACGGCAATGTCGCCCTCTTCGGCGAGCTGGCGCAAAACGAGGGTGTCATGGCGCTGGCCTTCGCCTTCGGCCTGGATGGCGCCGTGACGCTGGCGCGCTCGGCCCTGCATGCCGGCTACCACGCCGCGCGCCGGCGCTTCATCGCCGGCTGGCAGCACTGGCGCAACACCTTGCGCATGCCGGAGCTGCTGCCGCCGCTGCGCGACGAGGCCTGGCTGTCCGCCAGCATGCTGCGCGTGCATGAGGACCGCTCCTATCCGGGGGCGCTGGTCGCCAGCCTGAGCATTCCCTGGGGCAATTCCTCGGACAACGTCGCCGGCTACCACATGGTCTGGCCGCGCGACGCCGTCGAGTCGAGCCTGGCGCTGGCGGCGATCGGCCAGCTCGATGACGCCCGCCGCGTGCTGGCCTACCTGCTGGCGATCCAGCGCGAGGACGGCGGCTGGTGCCAGAACGGCTTTCCCGACGGGCGCGCGTTCTGGCGCGGCGTGCAGCTCGACGAGGCGGCCTTCCCGGTGCTGCTGGCGGCCAAGCTGCACGAGCTGGGCGCCCTCGAGGCGGATGAAGGCCTGCGCCGCAGCATCCTGCGCGCCGCCGCCTTCCTCGCCCGCCGCGGGCCGGCGAGCGAGCAGGACCGCTGGGAGGAGCTGGCTGGCATCAGTCCGTTCACGCTCGGCGTCATGATCGCCGCGCTGGTCGGCGCCGCCGGGCTGATCGGCGGCGAGGAGGCCGCCTACCTGCTCTCGCTCGCCGACTACTGGAACGAGCGCATCGAGGACTGGACCTATGTCGAGAAGGGCGAGTTCGCCGAGTTGTGCGGCGTCGCCGGCCACTACGTGCGCATCGGCCGCCAGTCGGCCAACGGCGGCCTGCGTGGGCGCATCGACCTGCGCAACCGGCCCGACGAGTCGATCGAAGTGGCGCGGCTGATCGGCCTCGAGTTCCTCTACTTGGTCCGCCTCGGCCTGCGCGCCGCCGACGACCCGCGCATCCTCGGCTCGCTGCGCGTCGCCGACGACCTGCTGGCGGTCGACACGCCGAACGGCGTCGCCTGGCGCCGCTACAACGGCGACGGCTACGGCGAGCACGAGGACGGCCGGCCCTACGACGGCACCGGCGTCGGCCGACCGTGGCCGCTGCTCGCCGGCGAGCGCGGCCATTACGAGGTGCAGGCCGGCCGCGACCCCATGCCGCAGCTGGAAGCCATGCTGGCGATGAGCGGCCCCTGCGGCATGATCCCCGAGCAGGTGTGGGACGCGGCGCCGATCCCGGCGCGCAACCTCTATCCGGGCAAGCCGACCGGCAGCGCCATGCCGCTCGCCTGGGCGCACGCGGAATTCGTCAAGCTGCTGGTGACGCGGCAGACCGGCAAGCCGGTCGAACTGCTGCGCGCGGTCGAACGCCGCTACGGCGCCGCGCGGCCGCGCGCCGCCGCCTGGCACTGGCGCACCGAGGCGCCCTTCGAGCGCCTGCCGCCGCAGCGCGAGTTCCTCGTCGAGGGCGACGAGGCCTTCCTGCTCCATGCCGGCTTCGACGGCTGGCGCGCGGCCTTCGACCGCGCCTCGGCGCCGCTCGGCTGCGGCCGCCACGGGGTGCGCCTGGCGCCCGGCGAACTGGCCGGCCACGCAACGCTGCAGTTCAAGCGCTTCTTTCCCGCAGCGGCGCGCTGGGAGGAAAGCGAGCACGAGATCGCCCTGGGCGCGCCGGGCGCCGTCTCGGGCGCGACGGCTGCTGGTGACGAGGGCCGGCCATGAGGCCCGAGACGCGCAACCGCCTGCAGCTGGCGATCATCGCCCTGCTGCTGCTCGTCATCGCGGCCATGGCCTGGAAGTTCATCGTCGCCGGCTCGGTGGGGCAGGGCGAGGACGGGCGACAGGCCCTGCTCCTGGAGCCGGCCGAACGGGCCTTCATCCTGCAGGAAATGCGGGATTTCGTCGCCGGCCTCCAGCAAATGACGGAGGCGCTGGCGCGCGAGGACATGGCGGGCGTCGCCGCAGCGGCGCGCGGCATGGGCAGCGCCATGTCGCACCAGGCGCCGGCCGCGCTGGTGGCGAAGCTGCCGCTCGGCTTCAAGACACTGGGCTTCGGCGTGCATCGCGATTTCGACGCCCTCGCCGCCGACGCCGAGGACCTCGGCGATCCCGGACACGCCCTCGAGCAACTTTCGCAGGCGCTGCGGAAGTGCGTCGCCTGCCACGAGATCTACCAGATCGGCGCGCCATCCGGCCGCCAGTCCGGCCGCGAAGGTTAGAACTTCAGCCAGACGGCGAGCAGCGGTACCAGCAGGGCGGTGAGCAGGGCGTTCAGGCCCATCGCCAGGCCGGAGAAGGCGCCGGCCTGCTCGCTCACCTGGAAAGCGCGGGCGGTGCCGATGCCGTGCGAGGCAAGGCCGACGGCGAAGCCGCACACGGCGTCGTCGCGGACGCCCAGCACCCGGCAGACGAAGCGCGCGCTCACGGCGCCGAAGATGCCTGTGGCGATGACCAGAACTGCGGTCAGCGAGGGCAAACCGCCGATGCGCTCGGCGATGCCCATGGCGATCGGCGTGGTAACCGACTTCGGCGCCAGCGAAAGCAGCGAGGCCTCGCTGGCGCCGAACAGCCTGCCGATGGCCACGGCGCTGACGATCGCCGCAAGCGAGCCGGCGAGGAGCGCCGTCAGAAGCGGCAGCGCCATGGCGCGAAGCCTTGGCAACTGCGCGTGGAGCGGAATCGCCAGTGCCACCGTCGCCGGGCCGAGCAGGAAGTGCACGAACTGTGCGCCGTCGAAATAGGTTTGATACGGCGTGCCGGTCAACTCCAGCAGCAGCACCAGCGCGGCCACGGCGAGCAGCACCGGATTGGCGAGCGGATGGAAGCCGGCGTATTTGTACAGCCACCAGGCACCCTGGTAGGCAAGCAGGGTGACCGTGAGCCCGAGCAGCGGCGAAGCCGACAGGTAAACCCAGATATCGGCGAGCTGGGCGGGGGCAGGCATGGCTATTCGCCGCTCGCGTTCGTCCGCCGCGCCAGCGCGCGCAGGACGAGGGCGGTGACGGCGATGGCGAGGATCGTGCTGCCGACCAGTGATGCCGCCAGCGGCAGCCATTCGTCGCCGATGCGGTGCAGATGCAGCATGACGCCGACGCCAGCCGGCACGAAGAGCAACGATAAATGCTGCAGCAGTCCTTGCGCCGTGTCGCGCAAGGGTTGAGACGCTCCGCCTCGCAGGGACAAGACGGCGAACAACATCGCCATGCCGATCACCGGCCCCGGCACCGGCAGCGCGAACAACTGGGCGATGATTTCGCCGATCAGCTGAAAGACAAGCAGCAGGGTGAGGGCGCCGAGCATGGCGGAATCCCTGCCGGCGCAACAGCTTGCCGCCGCACCGGCAGGAAGGGTTCGGGCTTTCGCCTACTCCATCGCCTCGTAGAGCGGCAGGGTGAGGAACTCCGGGAAGTCCGGCGACAGGCTCATCTTCTCGAAGATGCCGGCGGCCTGGTCGTAGGTTTCCGTCTTTTCGCCGGCGGCGCTGACCGTGGCCTTCACCTTGGCCAGTTCCTCGGGAATCATCGCCCTCACCATCTCGGCGCTGACCTTGCGGCCGTCGTCGAGCTTGCCCTTGGGGCTGACCACCCATTGCCACACCTGCGAGCGCGAGATCTCGGCGGTGGCGGCGTCTTCCATCAGGTTGTGGATCGGCACGCAGCCGTTGCCGGCCAGCCAGGAGCCGAGGTAGTGGATGCCGACGTTGATGTTGTTGCGCAGCCCCGTCTCGGTGATCGGCTGCTCGGGCTGGAAGTTGAGCCAGTCCTTCGGGCCGAAGCTGCCCTCGACCTGCTTGCCCCACTGGTTGGGACGGTCGCCGAGCACCTTGAGGAACTCGTCCATGGCGATGGAGACGAGGCCCGGATGCGCCACCCAGCCGCCGTCGAAGCCGTCGTTGGCGTCGCGCGTCTTGTCGTGGCGGATGCCGGCCAGCGCCTTTTCGTTGGCGGCGGGATCGTTCTTGATCGGGATCAGCGCGCTCATGCCGCCGATGGCCGGGGCGCCGCGCTTGTGGCAGGCCTGCACCAGCGCCAGCGCGTAGCTGCGCATGAAGGGCACTTCCATGGTGATGGCGCCGCGGTTGGCGAGGCAGAAATCCTTGTTCTTCTTGAACTTCTTGATGCAGGAGAAGATGTAGTCCCAGCGCCCGGCATTGAGCCCGGCGGAATGCTCGCGCAACTCATAGAGGATCTCTTCCAGCTCGAAGGTGGCGAGAATGGTTTCGACCAGCACGGTGGCCTTGATGGTGCCGCGCGGGATGCCCAGCTCGTCCTGCGCCATGCAGAAGAGGTCGTTCCACAGGCGCGCCTCGAGGTGCGACTCGAGCTTGGGCAGGTAGAAGAAGGGGCCGGCGCCGCGGGCGATCTGCTCTTTCGCGTTGTGGAAGAACACCAGGGCGAAATCAAAGATGCCGCCAGAGACCCGCTGGCCGTCCACCGTGACGTGCTTCTCGTCGAGATGCCAGCCGCGCGGGCGGATCTGCAAGGTGGCGATCTGGTCGTTTAGCTTGTAGGTCTTGCCGCCCGATTCGAGGCTGATGGCGCGGCGGATGGCGTCCTTCAGGTTCACCTGGCCCTGCACCTGGTTGAACCAGTTAGGGCTGTTGGAATCCTCGAAGTCGGTCATGTAGGAGTCCGCCCCCGAGTTGAAGGCGTTGATGATCATCTTGCGCTCGACCGGGCCGGTGATCTCGACGCGGCGGCACTCGAGCGCCTTCGGCAGCGGCGCGATCTTCCAGTCGCCCTCGCGCACGTGCTTCGTCTCCGGCAGGAAGTCGGGCATCTCGCCGGCGTCGATGCGCGCCTGGCGCTCGGCGCGCTTGGCGAGCAGTTCCTTGCGCCGCGGCTCGAAGGCGCGGTGCAGCTTGGCGAGGAAGGCCAGCGCCTCGGGCGTGAGGATTTCGTCGAAGCGCGGATGCAGGGGGGCGTTGATGGCGACGCCGGCGGGCAGTGTGCTCATGGGGGCTCCTTGTCGTCAGGGATTTGTCAGGGATTCGTCAGAGGTTCGTCACGGGGTTTTCTGGAAATAGTAGGCGGTGAGGACACCGCCGACCGCGATGATGAAGCGGCGCAGCCAGACAGCCGGGATTCTACGCGCCACGGCCGCGCCCAAGTAACCGCCGAGGGTGGCGGTGGCGAGCATGACCAGGGTATGCGGCCAGCTCACGGCGCCGGCGAAGACGAAGGTGGCGACCGCCACCGAGTAGATGACCGCCGCCAGCCAGTTCTTGATGGCATTGATCTCATGGATGTCGCTGTAGCCCTGGATGGCGAGGCTGGCCAGCATCAGGATGCCCATGCCGGCGCCGAAGAAGCCGCCATACACCGAGACGGCGAGCTGGAACAGCAGCCCGCCGGCGCCCTGGCGGCGCGCCTCCGCACCGGCCGGCCGCAGGCGCGCCACCAGGCGCGAGACCTGGCCGCTGAAGGCGAACAACAGGGTGGCGAGCAGCAGCAGCCAGGGGATGAGGACCGAGAAGGTGTTGTCGCGGGTGGCGAGCAGCAGCAGCCCGCCCGCCGCGCCGCCGAGAAAGGCAACGATGGAGAGCGCGGCCAGCGTCTTGCGGTATCGCGCCAGCTCGCGCCGGTAGGCAAAGGCGCTGGAGAGACTGGCTGGCCACAACGCCACCGAATTGCTGGCATTCGCCATCACCGGCGGCACGCCGACAGCGAGCAGAGCCGGGAAGGAGAAGAAGGTGCCGCCGCCCGCCAGCGAGTTCATGGCGCCGGCGGCGAGCGCGGCAATGCCGATCAGCGCGATCTGCCAGATTTCCATGTCAGCGCGGTCCGTCCATCCAGCCCTCCAGCCAGCCGAGACCGGCCTCGGTGCCGTCGGCCGGCAGGTATTCGCAGCCCACCCAACCGCGATAGCCGATGCGGTCGAGATGGGCGAAGAGATAAGGGTAGTTGATTTCGCCCGTGCCCGGCTCGTGGCGGCCGGGATTGTCGGCGATCTGGATGTGGCCGATGCGGCCGAGGTTGGCCGAGAGTGTCCCCGCCAGCTCGCCCTCCATGCGCTGCATGTGATAGGCGTCGTATTGCAGGAAGAGGTTGCCGGCCCCGGCCTCGTCGATCAGGTCGAGCGCCTGGCGCGTGCCGCTGACGAAGAAGCCGGGAATGTCGCGCGTGTTGACCGGCTCGAGGAGGAGATTCAGGCCGTGCGCCTCCAGCCTCCCTGCGGCATGGCGCAGGTTGCTGATCAGCGTGCGGCGGGCCTCCGCCTCGCTGACGCCTTGCGCACGGATGCCGGCGAGGCAGTTCAGCTGCGGCACGCCGAGTTCGAGGGCGTAGGCCAGCGCGGTTTCCACGCCTCGGCGGAATTCCTCGATGCGGTCTTGATGGCAGGCGATGCCGCGCTCGCCCGCCGCCCAGTCGCCCGCCGGCAGGTTGTGCAGGACCAGCTTCA
The DNA here is from genome assembly GCA_963205435.1 of Pseudomonadota bacterium. Lineage (GTDB taxonomy): Bacteria > Pseudomonadota > Gammaproteobacteria > Burkholderiales > Rhodocyclaceae > Desulfobacillus. The sequence goes on along the minus strand of CAUJIV010000047.1, from coordinate 18,596 downwards.
GCCTGCTGCGCGCCAGGGCCTCGCCGATGCGTTCGACCGGAAGCTCGTAAGGAAACTGCAGTTCCACCGCCGTGAAACCGGCCCGTGCGGCACGCTCGAAGCGCTCCAGCAGGGGCGCCTCGGTGAACAGCATCGACAGGTTGGCGGAAAATTTCGGCATGGTGGAACCATACCTCTGTTTATCGGTTAAAGAAATACCGGTAAAATCAATTCATTCTTGCGGAATTAGCAAAAATGACATGAGCCGCCTGAAACAGATCGAGACCTTCGTTTCCGTCGCCAACCGCGGCAGCCTGAGCGCGGCGGCGGCCGCGGAAGGGGTGGCGGCCGGCGTGGTCAGCCGGCGACTGGACGCGCTGGAAGCTCGCCTCGGCGTCAAGCTGCTGCTGCGCACGACGCGCCGCCTGTCGCTGACCTTCGAGGGCAGCGCCTATCTCGAGGACTGCCAGCGGATCCTGCGCGAACTTGGGGATGCCGAGGCCGCGGTCAGCCTTGGCGGCGCCCGGGCGCGCGGCCATCTGCGCCTGTCGGCGCCGGCCGGCTTCGGCCGCCGCCATGTCGCGCCGCTGCTGATGCCCTTCCTCGACGCGAACCCCGAGGTGAGCGTCGACCTCGACCTGTCCGACCGCATCGTCGACCTGGTGAACGAGGGCGTCGACTGCGCCATCCGCATCGGCGAGCTGAGCGACTCGAGCCTGGTCAGCGTGCGCCTCGCCGACAATCCGCGGCTGGTGGTGGCGAGCCCCGCCTATCTCGAGCGGTGCGGCGTGCCGCGCGCGCTGGCCGACCTCGCCCGCCACGACTGCCTCTCCCTCGGCCAGCAGCGCGGCTGGCTGTTCCGCCAGGGCGAGGAGACGGTCAGCATCAAGGTTTCCGGCCGGCTCGAATGCAACGACGGCGCCGTGCTGCACGAATGGGCGCTGGCCGGGCGCGGGCTGGCCTGGCGCTCGATGTGGGAGGTGAAGGACGAGCTGCGGCGCGGCGCCCTGGTGGCGGTGCTGCAGGAGTTCGCCGCGCCGCCGACCGGCATCCACGCCGTGTTCCCGCAGCGGAAGTACCTGCCGCTGCGCGTGAGGCTGCTGGTGGATCTGCTCAGGCAGCGCTACAACGATCCGGACTACTGGGAGGGATCGCCGCCCGGGTGAGCGGCGGCCCGCACGGGAGCATCAATGCAGGCGCGTCCGGGCCTGCTCGTAGAGCGGCATCACCTCGGGCAGGTGCCGCTGAATTTCCTCGATGCGGTTCTTGCCGGAAGGGTGGGTGGACAGCCATTGCGGCGGCGCGCCCTTGCTGCTCGCCGCCATTTTCTGCCAGAGCGAGACGCCGGCGCGCGGATCGTAGCCGGCGCGCGCCGCCAGCTCGAGGCCGACAGTGTCGGCCTCGCTCTCGTCGTCGCGCGAGAACTTCAGGGTCATCAGCTGGCCGCCCATGTCGAACAGACCGGAATACTTGCCGCGCCCGACGAACTCGCCGAGCAGGCTGGCGCCGAGCCGCGTCAGCTCACCCTTGGCGATGCGCTCGCGCGCGTGCTCGCGCAGGGCGTGGGCGATCTCGTGGCCGAGCACCACCGCCGTTTCGTCGTCGCTCAGCTGCAGGCCGAGCAACAGCCCGGTATACACGGCGATCTTGCCGCCCGGCATGCAGAAGGCATTCACCTCCTTCGAGCCGATCAGGACGACTTCCCATTGCCACTGCTGCGCTCGAGGGTTGAAGCGGCCGGCGAAGGGGATGATGCGGCCGGCGATCAGGCGCAGCCGCCGCGCCTGCGGATGGTCGTCCGGCGCCAGCGCCTTCTTCGCGGCGGCCTCGCGCTTGAGCTGGGAGAATTCCTGCGCCGCCTGCTGCTCGAGGCTTTCGGCCGGCACCAGCTTGCGCACCGCCGAGGGCTTGCCGACGGCGACGCCTTCCGCGGCCGCCGTCGCGGCGAGGCCGGCAGAGAGGAAGAGGGCGAGGATGAAGCCGGGAACAATGCGGAAATGCATGGCCGCATTCTACCGCTGGCACGACGCAGCACGGATGCTGCCGGGCAGGGACGGCGCTGCGCGCGTTGCGGCAGGGCGGGCAGGGGCTTGGCGTCGCGCGCCGCCCAAGGCAGGTCTCGGCGCGCGGCGCCGCGGGATTCTCAGGCGCTGGCCAGCCAGCGCTGCGGTTCTGCCTCCGTCTGCGTGGCCCGCAGGAGCTGCCCGATCGGCGCTTCGGCCAGCCGCCGGGCGATGTGCGCCAGCGCTTCCTCGACCTGGTCGATGAGGATCAGGCAGAGGTCGCCCGGCCGGATGCGCGCAAGGGCCGTGTCGATGGCGAGGAATTCGCCGTGGATCTCCTCCACCGTGGTGGCGCGCCTGGCGTGGGCGAGCCCCTCGCGCAGCAGGACCAGCACCTCGCCGTCGGCGCGACCGCGCTGGCACTGGTCCTGGTAGAGGATCACCTCGTCGAAGGCGTCGCCGAGGATCTCGGTCTGGCGGCGCAGGTCCCTGTCGCGCCGGTCACCGGCGCCGCTGATGACGATCGAGCGCCGCTGCGCCGGCATGGCATCGACGGCGCGCACCAGCGCCTGGATGGCGTCCGGGTTGTGGCCATAGTCGGCGATCAGGGTGGCACCGCGGTAACTGAAGACGTTGAAGCGGCCCGGCGCCGTCCCGGCATCGCTGGCGAAACTGCCGAGCGCCGCCGTCACGGCGGCCCAGTCGAGGCGAAGTGCCCAGGCGGCGGCGACCGCTGCCATGGCGTTCTCCACCTGGAAGCGGATGGTGCCCTGGCGCGTGAGCGGCACGCCGTCGAGCGGGATGCGCCGTACGAGGGCGCCGCCTTCGGCGCAGACGATGGCGTTGCCGTCGATGAAGACGACGCGGCCGCCCTTGGCGTTGTGCGTCGCCATCACCGGATGGCGGCGATCGGCGGCGAAGAAGGTCACCGCGCCGGGGCAGCTGTCCGCCATGCGGGCGACGATCGGATCGGCGGCGTTGAGCACCGCCATGCCGTCGGACGCGACGTTCTGCACGATGACGCGCTTCAGCACGGCGAGGTCCTCCACCGTGGTGATGTAGTTCAGGCCGAGGTGGTCGCCCTCGCCGATGTTGGTGACCACCGCCACCTGGCAGCGGTCGAAGGCGAGGCCCTCGCGCAGCAGCCCGCCGCGCGCGGTCTCGAAGACGGCGGCGTCGACCTCCGGGTGCATCAGCACGCTGCGTGCGCTCTTCGGGCCGCTGCAGTCGCCGCTGTCGATGCGGCGCTCGCCGACATAGACGCCGTCGGTGCAGGTCATGCCGGTGCGCAGGCCGCTGGCGGAAAGCAGGTGGGCGATCAGGCGCACGGTGGTGGTCTTGCCGTTGGTGCCGGTCACCGCCACCACCGGGATGCGCCCGTCGTCGCCCTCGGGGAAGAGATCGGCGATCACCGCCTCGCCGACCGCGCGGCCCTTGCCGAAGGACGGCGACAGGTGCATGCGCAGCCCCGGCGCGGCGTTGATTTCGACGACGGCGCCGCCCTGTTCCTCGAGGGGCTTCTGCATCGTCTCGCAGACGATGTCGATGCCGGCGATGTCGAGGCCGATCATCCGCGCCGCGGCGACGGCGCGCGCTGCCAGCTCGGGATGCACCTCGTCGGTGACGTCGGTGGCGCTGCCGCCGGTGGACAGGTTGGCGTTGTTGCGCAGGACGATGCGGGTGCCCTGCGCCGGCACGGAGTCGGCGTCGAGGCCCTGCAGCGCGAGGCGCGCCAGGGCGATGTCGTCGAAGCGGATGCGCGTGAGCGAGGTGGCGTGGCCGCTGCCGCGGCGCGGGTCGCTGTTCGTCTCGTCGACCAGCTGGCGCACGCTGCGCACGCCGTCGCCGATGACGTGCGGCGGGTCGCGCCGGGCCGCCGCGACGAGACGGTCGCCGACGACCAGCAGACGGAAGTCGTGGCCCGGCACGAAGCGCTCGACCATCACCGCCGAGCCGTAGGCCGCGGCGGTGGCGAAGGCGGCCTCCAGTCCCTCGCGCGTGTCGACATTGACCGTGACGCCCTTGCCCTGGTTGCCGTCTTGCGGCTTGACCACCACGGCGCTGCCGATCTCCTGCAGGGCAGCCCAGGCATCCTCGGCGTCGATCACCGTGCGGCCCTGCGGCACCGGCACGCCGGCGGCTTCGAGCAGGCGCTTGGTGAGCTGCTTGTCCTGGGCGATGGTTTCGGCGATGGCGCCGGTGCGATCGATCTCGGCGGCCTGGATGCGGCGCTGCCTGGAACCCCAGCCGAATTGCACCAGGCTGCCGCTGGTCAGTCGGCGAAAGGGGATGCCGCGCGCGATGGCGGCCTGGACGATGGCGCCGGTGCTGGGACCGAGGCGCACCTCTTCGTCGAGGTCGCGCAGGCGGTTCAGCGCATCGGCAAGGTCGAAGTCGCTGTCCTCGAGGGCGCTCAGGCAAAGCTGCTCGGCGAGATCGACGGCGAGGCGGCCCACCTCCTCGTCGGAGTATTCGACGGCGACCTGGAAGACGCAGTGCTCGACGGTCTGCGTGACGCGGACGAAGCTGACCGGGCAGCCGGCCTGGGCCTGCAGGCCGAGGGCGGCATAGGCGAGGGCATGGGCCAGTGAAATCTCCCCCTCGTGGCCGATCGGCCGCATCGGCCCGACGTTCGGGAAGCGCGCGCGCAGGCGGTCCTCGAAGCCGGGCAGCGCGTCGAGGGCGCATTCGGCGCCCTCGCAACGAACCACCGCCTCGATGGCGGTCTGGCGGCTCCACAGATTGGGCCCGCGCAGGGCGCGGATTCTCGTGATTTCCATGATGGAGTTCCTGGGGGAAAAGTCGGTGCGTTCAGTTGTTCGCCACGCGGCGCGGCCGGCTGCCGGAAGCGCGCTTGCCGTTGCCGCCCTGCTCGAAGGTGTCGATGCCGACGCGGATCGTCTCGACCGGAATGCCGAGCGCCATGGCCGCGCCGACCGCAGCCAGCAGGCTGGCAGCGCGCTCGCCGTCCACGGCGCCGGCGCTCATGGCCGACAGCGGCAGCTCGAGAAAGGGTCCCTCGACGGCGCCGGTCGCCAGCATGATGCGGCCGTCGCGCAGGAAGAGGGCGCGGCCGCCCCTGGCGCGGTGCTCGGCGATGGCGGGCAGGTCGGCGCAGAGGCCGTAGAAGATCACCTCGCCGTCGCTCAACCCGGCCATGCGAACCACCTGGGAGTCGGCGGCGTTGAGGACGGCGGCGCCTTCGGGCAAAACGACATCCACCTGGGTGCGCAGGACGTGGAAGAGCTGGTCCTCGTTGTGGATGTCGAAGTCGCCGAGCATCTCGGCGCCGCGGCTGTCCGTCACGATGCCGACCAGGCAGCGATCGTAGGCAAGGCCCTCGCCGAGGATGGTGGCGGCTGCGTTCTCGATCACGGCGGCGTCCACCGCACGGTTGATGAGCAGGCGCTGGCCGGCCGCCCAGTTGGCGCTGTCGCGGCCGTCGACCTGGCGTTTGTCGAGAAACAATCCCTCGCGGCAGGCCAGTCCGACGTGCCTGCCGCCCAACTGCAGGAGCCAGGCGACCAGGCGGGCGACGAGGCTGGCGCCCTGCGCACCGGCGACGCCGACGATCGGTATGCGGCCGTCGTCATCGGCGGGAAACAGGCTGTCGACGATGGCCTGGCCGACCGGGCGCGGCTTGCCGCTCGCCGGCTTCAGGTGCATCAGCAGGCCGGGGCCGGCGTTCACCTCGACGATGGCGCCGCGTTGCTCCTCCAGCGGGCGCGCGATGTCCTCGACGACGATGTCGATTCCGGCGATGTCCAGGCCGACGACGCGGGCGGCGAGGACGGCGGCCTGAGCCGTTTCCGGATGCACTTCGTCGGTCACGTCGTCGGCCAGCTGGCCGTAGCGGCGCAGCAGGACCTTCCTGCCCGCCGGCGGCACGGAGTCGCCGGTGTAGCCCTGGCGTTGCAGTTCCAGCACGATGACCGGCTCGCGCTCGAGCAGCACCGGCTCGAGAGGGAAGGATTCGTCCTCGCCGCAGCGCGGATCGGAATTGATCTGCCTGTCGATCAGCTCGGTGATCCGCGACTTGCCGTCGCCGACCACTTGGGAGATCTGGCCGCGCGAGGCGGCGACGACGCGGCCGCCGACCACCAGCAGGCGGTTCTCGATGCCTGGAACATAGCGCTCGACCATGACTTCGCTGCCTTCCTGCCGGGCGACATGCCAGGCGGCCTCGATCTGGCCGCGCTCGCTCAGTTCGAGGGAGACGCCGCGGGCGTGATTGGCGTCGGTCGGCTTGACCGCCACGGGAGTGCCGATCTCCTGGGCGGCAGCCCAGGCATCCTCCGGATCGCGGGCGACGCGGCCGGCCGGTATCGGCAGGCCGCAGGAGGCGAGCAGGCTCTTGGTCAGGTCCTTGTCGCGCGAGATGCTCTCGGCGATGGCCGAGGTGGCGTCGGTTTCGGCGGTCCAGATGCGGCGCTGGCGGGCGCCGTGGCCGAGCTGGACGAGGTTGCCTTCGTTGAGCCGGATGAACGGAATGCCGCGCGCGACCGCACCCTCGACGATGCTGGCGGTGCTGGGGCCGAGGCAGACCTTGTCGGCCAGCGCGCGCAGCCGCTCGACGGCGCCCGGCACATCGTAGCCGGTGTCGTTGATGGCGGCCATGACGAGGTCGCGCGCGGCGGCGAGGCAGGCGCGGGTGACCTCCTCCTGTCGTGATCGCACAACGACCTTGTACACGCCGGGCCGGGAAGTCTGGCGCGCCTTGCCGAAGCCGGTGCGCTGGCCGGCGAGGTTCTGCAGCTCGAGGGTGACATGCTCGAGTATGTGGGCGGCCCAGGTGCCTTCGCGCAGGCGCTGCAGGAAGCCACCGCGCTCGCCTTCGCTGCAGCGGTGCTCGATCAGCGAGGGCAGCCAGCTCGACAGCCGCTCGTAGAAGCCGGGTATGCGGTTCGACGGCCAGTCTTCCAGTTCGCCGATGTCGACCCAGGCCTCGATGATCGGGCGATAGGTCCACATGCTGGGGCCGCGCAGCGGGGTGATGCGAAGAAACGCGATATCCTTGAACTTCACCTTGGGTCGTGGCGCCGGAACGCTTGTCCGGTCGAGTTGTGTGTCATGCTGTGGCAAATAACGAGGCTTCCGCGTTTAGGTTTACCTGCCCTGAAAAAATCTTCTGCACTCTTGTCTTCCCGGGCGTCCTTGCCTCGTTAAGGAAGTCCCGCAGGAAACCGCAGTGCGCCCCGATCGGCAGCCAAACTTCATCCGACGAGTGGGACAAATAAAATATTTGCATGGAATCAAATAGATACGCAGAAAAGCCGGATACGGCCCAGGCCGAGCCCTGGCGCCGTGAAGCAGAAAGCCTGCTGGCGCCAGGGGAATCCCTGTCGGCCGGCCTGCGCCTCGACCTCGATGCCGAACTGCATTACGCGGAGGGCCTGCTGCTGGTCACCAGCCGGCGCCTTCTGGCCCGTGCGACGCACGGGACCGGCTGGCAGGAATGGACCTTCCGGCCGGACCTGCGGCTGTCACACCGCGACCATGCGGGAGTCGGCAGCCTGGAGCTCTTCGATCGGGCGGCGAGGCTGGGCAGCTGGCGCTTCACCATCGGCCAGAACCCCGCCGCCTTGCGCCTGGCCGACGCCTTCGAGGCGCAGTTGCAGAGCCATCTCAGCGGGCGGCCGCCCGAGCCGCCGGAAGAGGAGGGGTGCCCGAAGTGCGGCGCGCCGCTCGACGCCGAAGGGGAATGCCCGGCCTGCGCCCGGCAGATCCACGCGCCTCCCTCGACGCGCACCCTGCTGCGCCTCGGCCGCTTCGCCCGGCCCTACCGCTGGCCGCTGTTCTGGGGCTTCATCCTGACGCTGGCCTCGACGGCGGCGGCGATGGTGCCGCCCTACCTGACCATGCCGCTGATGGACGACGTGCTGATCCCGTACCAGAACGGCCAGCCGATCGATGTCTCCCTGGTCACGCTGCTGCTCGGCGGCCTGCTCGCCGCGGCGCTGCTGGCCTGGGGCCTGTCCTGGGCCAAGACCTACATCCTGTCGCTGGTGGCGGAGCACATCGGCTCCGACCTGCGCACCGTCACCTTCGAGCACCTGATGGGGCTGTCGCTGGAATATTTCGGCGGCAAGCGCACCGGTGACCTGATGGCGCGCATCGGCTCCGAGTCGGACCGCATCTGCCAGTTCCTCTCCATCCACGTGCTCGACTTCATCACCGACGTGCTGATGATCGCGATGACCGCGGCCATCCTCTTCTCGATCAACCCCTGGCTGGCGCTGGCGACGCTGCTGCCGCTGCCCTTCATCGCCTGGCTGATCCAGCTGGTGCGCGACCGCCTGCGCACCGGCTTCGAGAAGGCCGACCGCATCTGGTCGGAGATCTCCAACGTGCTGGCCGACACCATCCCGGGCATCCGCGTCGTCAAGGCCTTCGCCCAGGAGGCGCGCGAGACGCGACGCTTCCGCGCCGCCAACGCCGTCAACCTGGCGGTGAACGACCGCGTGAACCGCGTCTGGTCGCTGTTCTCGCCGACCATCACCCTGCTCACCGCGATCGGCCTGCTGGTGGTGTGGGCCTTCGGCATCTGGCTGGTGTCGCGCGACCGCATCACGGTCGGCGTGCTGACCGCCTTCCTCGCCTACATCTCGCGCTTCTACACGCGGCTCGACTCGATGAGCCGCATCGTGTCGACGACGCAGCGCGCCGCCGCCGGCGCCAAGCGCCTGTTCGACATCCTCGACCACGTCGCCAGCGTGCCGGAGCCGGCGCGGCCGCTGCGCCTGGGCGAGGTCAGCGGCCGCATCGAGCTGCGCGAGGTCGCCTTCCGCTACGGCAACCGCTCGGTCCTGCGCGGCGTCGACCTCGCCATCGCGCCGGGCGAGATGATCGGCCTGGTCGGCCACAGCGGCTCGGGCAAGACGACGCTGGTGAACCTGATCTGCCGCTTCTACGACGTGACGGAAGGCGCCATCCGTCTCGACGGCGCCGACATCCGCTCCCTGGCGCTGGCCGACTACCGGCGCAACATCGGCCTGGTCCTGCAGGAGCCCTTCCTCTTCTTCGGCAGCGTCGCCGACAACATCGCCTACGGCAAGCCGGACGCCACGCGCGAGGAGATCGTCGCCGCCGCCCGCGCCGCCCATGCCCACGACTTCATCCTGCGCCTGCCGCAGGGCTACGATTCGCTGGTCGGCGAGCGCGGCCAGGGGCTCTCCGGCGGCGAGCGCCAGCGCATTTCGATCGCCCGCGCCCTGCTCATCGACCCGCGCATCCTGATCCTCGACGAGGCGACCTCCTCGGTGGACACCGAGACGGAGCGCGAGATCCAGAAGGCGCTCGACAACCTGGTGCGCGGGCGCACCACCATCGCCATCGCCCACCGCCTGTCGACGCTGCGCAAGGCCGACCGACTGGTGGTGATGGAGCGCGGCCGCATCGTCGAGGTCGGCAGCCACGACGCGCTGATGGCGCGCGAGGGCGCCTACTTCCGCCTCTACCAGGCGCAGGCGCGCAATGTCGATGCCGATGCGGCCGGCGCGGAGCCGCCGCGCATCGAGCACGTGAAGAGGGGGCAATCATGACGGCGGACATCAGGCTGGAACGCAATGCCTTCGGCCGCCTGGTGCTGACCTGTGCGGACGGCGAGACCGTCGAGGGCGTCGTGCCGGTGCGCGCCTTTCCCATCGCCGCGCCGGACGATGGCATCGCGCTGGTCGCCCCGGACGGCCGCGAGGCGGCCTGGATCGAACGGCTGGATACCCTGCCCGCGCCGCTGCGGCAGCTACTGGAGGAGGAATTGAGTCGGCGCGAGTTCATGCCGGAAATCCGCCGCATCCACGGCGTCTCCAGCTTCGCCACGCCGAGCGCCTGGTCCGTCGGCACCGACCGCGGCGACACGGAATTCGTCCTCTGGGGCGAGGAGTTCATCCGCCGTCTCGGCAAGTCCGGGCTGCTGATCGAGGACAGCCGCGGCATCCACTACCTGGTGCGCGACCTCAAGGCGCTGGACCGCACCAGCCGGCGGCTGCTCGACCGCTTTCTCTAGCAGGCGGCGGCGCCAGGATACCGACGCCGGCCGTTCAGCCGCCGCCGAACGCCTTGTAGAGGCCCGCTGCGCTGGCCGCCAGCGCGCGCCGCGCCGCCAGCGCCGACTGCTGCGCCGCGAACAACTCGCGCTGCGCGTCGAGCAGTTCGAGATAGCTCGACATGCCGGCCTTGTAGCGGGCGTCCACCCGCTGCAGGCGCTCGCCCTGCGCCTCGCTGGCGGCTTCCAGCGCTGCCGCCTGCTCGGCGTAGCGCTGGCGCGCGTCGAGCAGGTCGGCGACTTCGCGGAAGGCCTGCTGGAGGGTCTTCTCGTACTCGGCGACGGCGATGTTCTTGCGCGCCTCGGCCAGGTCGACGCCGCTCTCGGCGCGGCCGGCGTCGAACAGCGGATATCTCAGCAGGGGCACGAAGCTCCAGGCGCTGCTGCCGCCATGGAACAGGCCGGAGAGCGCCGGGCTGGCGCTGCCGGCGATCACCGTCAGCGCGATGCGCGGCAGGAAGGCGGCGCGCGCGGCGCCGATGTTGGCGTTGGCGGCGACCAGCCGCTGTTCGGCCGCCAGCACGTCGGGCCGCCGCAGCAGCACCTCGGAAGGCAGCCCGACCCTGACTACCGGCGTCGTCGCCGGATCGCCACCGCCGGCCGCCGCCAGCGGCAGGTCCGCGCCGACCAGAAGACGCAGCGCATTTTCCGCCGCCGTCTTCTGCCGCGCCAGGCTGGCTGCCTCGGCGCGGGCCGCGGCCCAGGCGCCGTCGGCGGCGTAATAGTCGAGGTCGCCGGCGAGACCGACGTCACGGCGCTGACCGATCAGCTTGCGGCTCTCGAGACGGCTGGCCACCGTGGCTTCGGCGAGAGCTGCGCGCGCCTCCAGCTCGCGCAGGGCGTACCAGGCAGAGGCGACGTCGCCGATCAGGCCGAGGCGGAAGGCGCGCCGGGCGTAGTCGCTGGCGAGAAAGCCGGCACGCGCTGCCTCGTCGAGATTCTTCAGCCGGCCCCAGAAATCCAGCTCGTAGGAGACGATGCCGAGGTTGGCGTCGAAGCGCTGGCTGAAGGTGCGGCGGCCGCTTGGCGACAGGTCGGCCGGCGTCTCCGCCGCCTGCCGCTGCAGGCTGGCGTCGACGGCCGGGAAGCGGTCGGCGCGGGCGAGCCCGGCGAGGGCGCGCGCCTCCTCGACGCGGGCGACGGCGATCCTCAGGTCGCGGTTGTTCTCGAGCGCCGCCGAGATCAGGGCCTGCAGGCGCGCGTCGGTGAAGAACTCGCGCCAGTCTTCCGGCAGCGGCTTCGCCTCGGCGTCGTCGGTGACCTGGGTCGGCCAGGCCGCCGGCACCGGCGCGGCGGGGCGCAGGAAGTCGGGCGCCAGCGAGCAGCCGGTGAGGGCGAACGCCAGGGCGAGCGCGGGGAGAAGGGCGGGCGGGATCGGATCAGTCATGGCTGGCTTCCACGTGATGGCGCGCATGGCCGGGGAAAATGCGCCGGATGACGACGAAGAATACCGGAACGAGGAAGACGGCGAGCACGGTGGCCGTCAGCATGCCGCCAATGACGCCGGTGCCGATGGCGTGGCGGCTGTTGGCGCCGGCGCCGCTGGAGACCGCCAGCGGCAGCACGCCGAGCATGAAGGCGAAGGAGGTCATCAGGATCGGGCGGAAGCGCAGCCGGCAGGCTTCCAGCGTCGCCTCGATCAGGTTGCGGCCCTGCTCCTCCAGTTCCCTGGCGAACTCGATGATGAGGATGGCGTTCTTCGCCGACAGCCCGATGATGGCGATCAGGCCGACCTTGAAGTACACATCGTTCGGCAGCCCGCGCAGGGTGACGGCGAGCACCGAGCCGAAGATGCCGAGCGGCACCACCAGCATCACCGCCACCGGAATCGACCAGCTCTCGTAGAGCGCCGCCAGGCAGAGGAAGACGACGAACAGCGAGACGGCGAAGAGGAAGGGCGCCTGCGCGCCCGACAGCCGCTCCTCGTAGGAGGTGCCCGACCACTCGAAGCCGATGCCGGGCGGCAGCTTGGCGGCGATCTCCTCCATCGCCGCCAGGGCGTCACCGGTCGAGCGGCCCGGCGCCGGGTTGCCGGCGATCTTCATCGCCGGCAGGCCGTTGTAGCGGTCGAGCTTGGGGTTGCCGACGATCCATTTCGCCGTGGCGATCTCGGCCAGCGGGATCATGTCCCCGCGCGCGTTGCGCACGGGGATGCGCAGCAGCTTCTCGGGCGTCTGCCGCGTGTCGGCCTCGGCCTGCATCTGCACGCGCAGGATGCGGCCCTGGCGGACGAAGTCGTTGATGTAGGCTGCGCCGAGACTGGCTTCCAGCGTGTCGTTGAGCGCGCCCAGGTCGATGCCGAGCGCCGCCGCCTTGGCGCGATCCACGGTCAGGAAGAGCTGCGGCGCCGGCTCCTGGCCCTCGGGCCGCACGCCGACCAGCGCCGGATGCTGGCCGGCCAGGCCCAGCGCCATGTTGCGCGCCTCGAACAGCTTGTCGCGACCGAGGCCGCCGCGGTCCTGCAAGCGGAAGTCGAAGCCGCCGACCGCCGCCAGTTCGGGAATCGGCGGCACGTTGATGGCGAAGATCATCGCCTGCTTGATGCGGAAGAAGGCCATGTTGGCGCGCTGCACCACCGCGTCCACTCCGCTCGCCTTTTCCGGTCGCTCGTCCCAGCCTTTCAGGGTGACGAAGGCGATGGCGGCGTTCTGGCCGCGGCCGGAGAAGGAGAAGCCGGCGACGCCGATGACGTGGGCGATCTCCTTCTGCCCCAGGTAGTGCTGCTCGATCGTCTCGAGCACCTCGAGCGCGCGCTCGCGCGTGGCGCCCGGCGGCAGCTGGACGAGGGTGAGGAAGTAGCCCTGGTCCTCGCTCGGCAGGAAGCTGCCGGGCAGGCGCATGAACAGCCAGCCGGTGGCCGTCAGCACGGCGACGAACACCAGCAGCCAGCGCAGCGGCCGGGCGAGGATGCGGCGCGTGCCGCCGACGTAACGGTGCACGACGGCGGCGAAGCTGCGGTTGAACCAGCCGAAGAAGCCCCGCGCCGGCTGCGCCTCGCCGCCCGGCTGGTGCTTCAGCAGGGAGGCGCACAGCGCCGGCGTCAGGGTCAGCGCCATCGAGGCCGAGAAGCCCATGGTCAGGATCAGCGTCACGGCAAACTGGCGGTAGATGGCGCCGACCGAGCCGCCGAAGAAGAGCAGCGGCACGAAGACCGCCGTCAGCACCACGGTGATGGCGATGATGGCGTTGATGATCTGCCCCATCGCCTTGCGCGTCGCCGCGCGCGGCGCCAGGCCTTCCTCGCGCATGATGCGCTCGACGTTCTCGATGACGACGATGGCGTCATCCACGACGATGGCGATGGCCAGCACCATGGCGAACAGGGTCAGCACGTTGATCGAGTAGCCGAGCAGGTAGAGGCCGATCAGGGCGCCGAGCAGCGACACCGGCACGACGATGGCCGGAATGAAGGTGGCGCGCAGGCTGCCGAGGAAGAGGTACATCACCAGCACCACCAGCGCCATCGCCTCGGCCAGCGTCTTCACCACCTCGCGGATGGAGATGTCGACGAAGGTCGAGGTGTCGTAGGGGATGACCCAGGAGATGTTGTCCGGGAAGAACTTGGCCAACCCGGTCATCGTCGCCTTGACCGCGGCGGCCGTCTCCAGCGCGTTGGCGCCCGGCGCCATACGCACGGCGATGGCCGCGTTGGGCTGGCCGTCGACGCGGGCGGTGATGTTGTAGTCCTGCGCGCCGAGCTCGACGCGGGCGATGTCGCGCACGCGCACCGCGGCGCCGCGGGCGTCGCTCCTGATGATGATGTCGCCGAACTGCTCCGGCGTGACGAGCCGGCCCCGGGTGATGATGGTGGCGCTGTATTCCTGGCCGGGCAGCGCCGGGATCTGGCCCAGCTCGCCGGTGGCGATCTGCGCGTTCTGCGCGCGCACCGCCTTGGCGACGTCGGCCGGGGTCAGGCCGAAGGCCTGCAGGCGCTCCGGCTTCAGCCACAGGCGCATCGAGTATTCGGTGCCGAAGAGGATGGCCTCGCCGACGCCGGCCGTGCGGCGGATGCTGTCGAGCACGTTGGCGGCGGCGAAGCTGCCGAGCGCCACGGCGTCGAGCGACTTGTCGGGCGAGTAGAGCGAGATGAAGAGCAGGTAGTTGCGCGTCGACTTGACCACCGTGACGCCGAGGCGGCGCGCTTCCTCGGGCAGGCGCGGCTCGGCACGCTTGATGCGGTTCTGCGTCTCCACCGAGGCGAGGTCGAGGTTGGTGCCGGCCTCGAAGGTGAGGGTGATGCTGCCGACGTTCTGCTCGGAGGCGGAGTCCATGTAGAGCAGGTGCTCGATGCCGTTCAGCTCCTGCTCGATCAGGGCGACGGCGGTCTCCTCGACCACCTTGGCCGAGGCGCCCGGATAGGTGACGGTGACGGTCAGCGCCGGCGGCGCCACGGCCGGATAGCTCGCCACCGGCAGCTGGCGCAGGGCGAGGATGCCGCCGAGCACGATCATGATGGCGATGACCCAGGCGAAGATGGGCCGGTCGATGAAGAAATTGGGGATCATGGCTCAGCGCTTCTCGCCGCCGACCGCGGCCGCGCCTGCCGGCAGGACCGGCGCGCCGGACTGCCATGGCACCGGCTTGACGGTGCTGCCGGGCGGCGCCTTCTGCAGTCCGTTGACGATCACCTGCTCCCCGCCCTCGAGGCCGCGGCTGACGATGAAGTCGGCGCCGACCATGCTGCCCGTGACGATCGGCCGCGGCACCACCTTGCCTTCGGCATCGACGGTCATCACCAGCTGCCCGGCGGGGCCGCCCTGGACGGCACGCTGCGGCACGCGCACCGCCTTGTCCAGTTCGGCCTGGGGGAAGCGGACGCGGACGAAGGTGCCCGGCAGCAGCTCGCGGCGCGGATTGGGAAACTCGGCGCGCATGACGACGGCGCCGCTGGACGGCTCGACCGCCATGTCGGCGAACTGCAGGCGGCCCTTTTCGGGATAGAGCGAGCCGTCCTCGAGCAGCAGGCGAACCTCGGCGGCGTCGGCCTTCTTCTCGGTACCCGCCTTGACCGCCTGCTGCAGGCGCAGGACGTCGGAATAGGCCTGGGTGAATTCGACGCGGATCGGGTCGAGCTGGTCGATGGTGACGAGGTGGGTTGCCTCGCCCTTGCCGACCAGCGCGCCCTCGGTGACCAGGGCGCGGCCGGCGCGGCCGGCGATCGGCGAGCGCGGCCGCGCGTTTTCCAGGTCGAGACGGGCGCGCGCCAGCGTCGCCTCGGCCTGCTTGTAGCGCGCCAGCGCGCCGTCGTACTCCTGCTGGCTGACCGCGCGCGATTCGAGCAGCGGCCGGTAGCGCTCGAAGGTCGCCCTGGCGGCGGCGAGGTCGGCGGCCGCCGCGGCGGCCGCCGCCTCGTAGGTGCGCGGGTCGATGAGGAACAGCGGCGTGCCGGCGGCGAGGTCGCTGCCCTCCTTGTAGAGCCGCTTCTCCAGCACGCCCTCGACGCGCGCCCGCACCTCGGCCGAGCGGATGGCCTGCAGGCGCCCGGGCAGGTCCTGGGTGAGGGTGGCGCTGCCCACCGCGACGGTGATCACGTCCACTTCGGGCGGCGGCATGCCGGCGCCGGCGGCCGGTGCCTTGTTGCCGCCTTCGCCGCAGGCGACGAGCAGCGTCAGCAGGGAGGTCAGCAGGGGGAGGGCGGTCTTGTGTCTCATGGCGCCTTTCGTTTGACGGCAGTGAGGGGCGCTTCCGGCGCAAAGGCGCGCAGGAAGCAGTCGACGATCCGCTTCACGGCGGCGGGATCGGGCTCGGCGGCGGACTCTCCGGAAAACAGGACATCGAAGCGTTCCTGGCCGACCAGCATGGACAACAGCAGGGTGACGGCGAATTCGGGGTCTTCCCGGCGCAGCTCGCCGCGCGCCATCGCCTCGGCCAGCGCGGCTTGCAGGCGCGCCGCCGTCTGCCGCGGCCCGCTGCGGTAGAAGGCCGCGGCCAGTTCCGGGAAATGTGGCGCCTCGGCGACCATGGCGCGGTAGCAGCCGATGCCGGACGGGCTGAGCAGCTTGGCGCGATAGCGCAGGCCGAAGTCGATCAGGCGCTCGCGCAGGCCCATGCCGCGGCCGGCGTCTCCGAACGAAGCCAGCATCTCCTCCATCGCCATGCGGATGGCGGCGGCGAACAGCTCGGCCTTGCCGGGGAAATGGTTGTAGACGGTCTGCTTGGAAACGCAGGCGCGCGCCGCGATCCGGTCGATGCTGGCGCGGTAGCCCTCCTCGAGAAAGGTCTCGTAGGCCGCCGCCAGCAGGCGCGTGTGGCAGTCCTCCTGGGAGGAGACGGTCTGGGCGGCCATCGCTGCGGCCATGGGCGGCAAGGGGAGCGCTGGATCTGGAAGGAATGGACTGGGCAGTCTACTCGAATCCCGGCAAGCCGACAACCGCGGCGTGTGGCGGGGCGACTGCTTCAGTCGCAGGCGGCCTTGCAGGCGGAAGGATCGTCGCCGCAGTTGCCGCTGCCCTCGACCTTGCACTGCCTGCGCGTGCGATGGGCGAACAGGATGTGCTCGCCGTAGCTGCATGCGATCCGGCTGATGCCGCCTTGCCGACTGACGGCAATGGCCGTCGGCTTGAGGCGCCGCAGCGCGCCGTCGGGCAGGTCGCAGGACAGATAGGCCTGGAATCGGCCGTCGGCCGATTCCCACAGCGCGACGTTCTTCTTGCGCCGGTAGTTTTCGTAGCTGGCGCAGGTATCCGTGTCCCTGGCGTACAGGCGGCGGTCGTCGCTGCAAAAACCCGAATAAGTGTGGCGTAGCTCCTCCTCCGACGGGCAGGCGGCGACCTGCACCGCCTGCGCCGCGTCGGGGCAGGGAATCACGTCGGCGAGGGCAGGCGGCGCGCCGGCCAATGACAGCGCCATCAGCAGGCGGGACTTCATGGCGAGGCGCTGGCCGCCGTTCGCCGCCTTCTCAGGCGCCGAAAAAAGCCGCCCGCGGGCGGCTTTCCTCACGCATGCCCGGCGGCTCAATGGCTGGCGGCCTTCTTGTCGAAGAACTGCTCGTCCTCGGTCGAGCCCTTCAGCGCGGCGGTCGAGGACTCGCGCTCGATCGTCGTCGTGACGGCATCGAAATAGCCGGTGCCCACTTCGCGCTGGTGCTTGACCGCGGTGAAG
Organism: Pseudomonadota bacterium; assembly: GCA_963205435.1. Taxonomy (GTDB): domain Bacteria; phylum Pseudomonadota; class Gammaproteobacteria; order Burkholderiales; family Rhodocyclaceae; genus Desulfobacillus. Next base: position 1,469 of record CAUJIV010000047.1, on the reverse strand, counting down.
CCCTTCTCGGCGGCGGCGAACTCGGCCTCCTGCAGCTCGACGAAGGCGCTCATCTGCGTGCGGGCATAGCCGTGGGCCAGGTTGAACATCGAGTAGTTGAGGCTGTGGAAGCCGGCCAGGGTGATGAACTGGAACTTGTAGCCCATGGCGCCGAGCTCCTTCTGAAACTTGGCGATGGTGGCGTCGTCGAGGTTCTTCTTCCAGTTGAAGGAGGGCGAGCAGTTGTAGGCGAGCAGCTTGCCGGGGAACTGCTTGTGGATGCCCTCGGCGAATTTCCTGGCGAAGGCGAGGTCGGGCTTGCCGGTCTCGCACCAGACGAGATCGGCGTAAGGGGCGTAGGCGAGGCCGCGCGAGACGGCCTGCTCGAGCCCCGCCTTGGTCTTGTAGAAGCCCTCGACGGTGCGCTCGCCGGTGCAGAAGGGCTGGTCGTTGGGATCGATGTCCGAGGTGAGCAGATCGGCGGCCTCGGCGTCGGTGCGGGCGACCAGCAGGGTCGGCACGCCCATGACGTCGGCCGCCAGGCGCGCGGCGACCAGCTTGGCGACGGCCTCGCGCGAGGGCACCAGCACCTTGCCGCCCATGTGGCCACACTTCTTCACCGCGGCGAGCTGGTCCTCGAAATGCACGCCGGCGGCGCCGGCCTCGATCATGGCCTTCATCAGCTCGAAGGCGTTGAGCACGCCGCCGAAGCCGGCCTCGGCGTCGGCGACGATGGGCGCGTAGAAGTCGAGGTAGCCCTCGTCATCGGGGCGCTTGCCCTCGGACCACTGGATCTGGTCGCAACGCTGCAGGGCATTGTTGATGCGCCGGACCACCAGCGGCGCGGAGTTGGCCGGATAGAGCGACTGGTCGGGATACATCTCGCCGGCGATGTTGGCGTCGCCGGCAACCTGCCAGCCGGAGAGGTAGATGGCCTTGAGGCCGGCCTTGACCTGCTGCATGGCCTGGTTGCCGGTCAGGGCGCCGAGCGCATTGACGAAGGGCTCGTTGTTCACCATCTGCCACAGCTTCTCGGCGCCGCGGCGCGCCAGGGTGTGCTCGATCTGCAGCGAGCCGCGCAGGCGGATGACATCTTCCGCCTCGTAGCCGCGGCGGATATTCTTCCAGCGCGGATTCTCGGCCCACTCCTTCTTGAGTTTTGCCACCTCGAGTTCGTTGTTCATTGCGGTCCTCTTCGTCAAAGCTCGGGTTTTGAAATTGAACCGCCCGGAGAAGATCCGGGCGGCAGGCAAGCATGCGGTGAGCGACAGTATAAAAGGTTTTTTGCAGAGCAACAATGAAAAACCGGCTGGCCTCGCCTATGTGCCGGTCGTTCAACAGTTTGATTTTTGATTCATCCGACTTTCGTGTGGGTCAGGGCGGCCGGGTATAGGTTAAGACCACCGCAGTGGAAATAGACGGCAATCTTGAAGTGGTCCGGATTGCGGTAACCACAAGCCCGCTTCTGGACAGTGGCGATCTTCGAGTTC
>CAUJIV010000046.1 GCA_963205435.1 Pseudomonadota bacterium | reverse complement strand
CTGCTGAAGGAGCACGGCCTGCAGAAGCAGGCGCTGGAGGCGGCGATCGAAGCCGTCAGGGGAGGGCAGCACGTGGACAGCCAGGAAGCCGAGGGGCAGCGCGAGGCGCTGAAGAAATACACGCTGGACCTGACCGAGCGGGCGCGCGCCGGCAAGCTCGACCCGGTGATCGGCCGCGATGACGAGATCCGCCGCACCATCCAGATCCTGCAGCGGCGCACCAAGAACAACCCGGTGCTGATCGGCGAGCCGGGCGTCGGCAAGACGGCCATCGTCGAGGGCCTCGCCCAGCGCATCGTGAACGGCGAGGTGCCGGAGACGCTGAAGGGCAAGCGGGTGCTCTCGCTCGACATGGCGGCGCTGCTCGCCGGCGCCAAGTACCGCGGCGAGTTCGAGGAGCGCCTGAAGTCTGTGCTGAAGGAGATCGCCCAGGACGAGGGCCGCATCATCGTCTTCATCGACGAGCTGCACACCATGGTCGGCGCCGGCAAGGCCGAGGGCGCCATCGACGCCGGCAACATGCTGAAGCCGGCGCTGGCGCGCGGCGAACTGCACTGCATCGGCGCCACCACGCTCGACGAATACCGCAAGTACGTCGAGAAGGACGCCGCCCTCGAGCGCCGCTTCCAGAAGGTTCTGGTCGGCGAGCCCTCGGTGGAGTCGACCATCGCCATCCTGCGCGGCCTGCAGGAGAAGTACGAGCTGCACCACGGCGTCGAGATCACCGACCCGGCCATCGTCGCCGCCGCCGAGCTGAGCCAGCGCTACATCACCGACCGCTTCCTGCCGGACAAGGCGATCGACCTCATCGACGAGGCGGCGGCGCGCATCAAGATGGAGATCGACTCGAAGCCGGAGTCGATGGACATTCTCGATCGCCGCCTGATCCAGCTGAAGATCGAGCGCGAGGCGGTGAAGAAGGAGAAGGACGAGGCCTCACAGAAGCGCCTCGGCCTGATCGAGGACGAGATCGCCAGACTGGAGAAGGAATATTCCGACCTCGAGGAGGTCTGGAAGGCGGAGAAGGCGATGGTCGCCGGCTCCGCCCATGTCAAGGAGGAGATCGACCGCGTGCGCGCCGAGATCGCCCGCCTGCAGCGCGAGGGCCGGCTGGAGCAGGTGGCGGAGCTGCAGTACGGCAAGCTGCCGCAGCTGGAAGCCCAGCTGAAGGCGGCGGAAAAGGCCAGCCACGACGAGACGGCGAAGAAGCTGCTGCGCACCCAGGTCGGCGCCGAGGAGATCGCCGAGGTGGTGTCGCGCGCCACCGGCATCCCGGTCTCCAAGATGATGCAGGGCGAGCGCGAGAAGCTGCTGCTGATGGAGGAGCGCCTGCATCGGCGCGTGGTCGGCCAGGACGAGGCGGTGCGCCTGGTCTCGGACGCCATCCGCCGCTCGCGCGCCGGGCTGGCCGACGAGAACCGGCCCTACGGCTCCTTCCTGTTCCTTGGGCCCACCGGCGTCGGCAAGACCGAGCTGTGCAAGGCGCTCGCCGAGTTCCTCTTCGACTCCGAGGAGCACCTGATCCGCATCGACATGAGCGAGTTCATGGAGAAGCATTCCGTGGCGCGGCTGATCGGCGCGCCGCCGGGCTACGTCGGCTACGAGGAGGGCGGCTACCTTACCGAGGCGGTGCGGCGCAAGCCCTACAGCGTGATCCTGCTCGACGAGGTCGAGAAGGCCCACCCCGACGTCTTCAACGTGCTGCTGCAGGTGCTCGACGACGGCCGCATGACCGACGGCCAGGGGCGCACGGTGGACTTCAAGAACACCGTCATCGTCATGACCTCCAACCTCGGCAGCCAGATGATCCAGCAGATGTCCGGCGACGACTACCAAGTGATCAAGCTGGCGGTGATGGCCGAGGTGAAGACCTATTTCCGGCCGGAGTTCATCAACCGCATCGACGAGGTGGTGGTGTTCCACGCGCTCGACGAGAAGCACATCGCCGCCATCGCCCGGATCCAGCTCGCCTACCTCGAGAAGCGCCTGGCGCGCATGGAGATCGGGCTCGAGGTGGACGAGGCGGCGCTGGCCGAGCTGGCCAAGGCCGGCTTCGATCCGGTGTTCGGCGCGCGGCCGCTGAAGCGCGCCATCCAGCAGCAGATCGAGAATCCGCTGGCGAAGCAGATCCTCGAGGGCCGCTTCGCGGCGAAGGATCGGGTGCGGGTGACGGCCGACAGGGGCGTCATCGCCTTCGAGAAGATCTGAGCGGCGCGCAAGCCCCTCCTGCGATGTCGGATAACGGCGGACGACCTGTCCGCCGTTTCCGTTTGCGGCGATAATGGCGGGCATGAACAGCAATGTAGCCGCTGCCGCCCTGCGCAGCGATGTCCGCGTCATCAGCCTGATCGGCTTCGCCCACGGCACCTCGCATTTCTTCCAGCTGGTTCTGCCGCCGCTGTTTCCCTGGCTGATGCCGGAATTCGGCCTCAGCTTTACCCAAGTCGGCGCGGTGATGACGACGCTTTTCGTCGTCTCGGCCATCGGCCAGGCGATGGCCGGCTTCCTGGTCGACCGCTTCGGGCCGCAGCGCGTGCTGCTGGCCGGCATCGGCTGCTTCGTGCTGGCGGCGCTGCTGCTCGCCCTGGCGAACAGCTATGCCGTGCTGTTCCTGGTCGGCATCCTGATCGGCCTCGGCAACTGCGTCTTCCACCCGGCCGATTTCACCGTGCTCAACCGCGATGTCAGCCCGGCCCGTCTGGGTTATGCCTTTTCGGCGCATGGCCTGTCGGGCAATCTCGGCTATGCGCTGGCGCCGGTGATGATGGCCGGCATCGCCACCGCGGCGGGCTGGCGCACGGCGGCGCTGGCCGCGGTGGCGCTCGGCGTCGCCGCCTGGCTGGCGATCAGGATGCAGCCGGATGCGGCGCGGCCGGAAGCGGCCGGGGCGAAGCCGGAGGCGGGCAAGGCGGCCTCGGCCTTCGGCTTCCTCGGCGTCGGTGCGGTGTGGATGTGCTTCGCCTTCTTCCTGCTGGTGACGGCGGCCTTCGCCGGCCTGCAGAACTACGCGACGCCGATCATGCAGCAACTCTACGGGCTGTCGGCGGCCTCGGCCGCGGCGACGCTGACCGCCCTGCTGCTCGGAGGCGCCGGCGGCATCGCCGTCGGCGGCGTCTATGCCAGCCGCAATCCCTCGCACGACCGGCTGATCGCGCTGGTGATCGGCCTGGCGGCGCTGATCGCCGTGCTGATCGCCAGCGCCGTCCTGCCGGTGTGGAGCGTCTCGATCGCCATGGCGGCGATGGGCTTCTGCGTCGGCCTGGCCGGGCCGTCGCGCGACCTGTTGGTGCGCCAGGCAGCGACTTCACGCTTCGGCCAGCAGGCCTATGGCAGGGTGTATGGCTTCGTCTATTCGGGGCTGGATGCCGGCGCGGCGCTGTCGCCGCTGGCTTTCGGGCCGCTGATGGATGCCGGGCATTTCGGCGGCGCCATGATCGGCGTCGCCGTGCTGCAGGGCGCGGCCATCCTGACGGTGCTGCGGATCGGGCGGCTGCGCCCGACGAACTGAATCAGAAAGGCAGGCGACGCTTCGGCGGCGGCGCCGGCTTCTCCTCGGCCGGCCTGGCCGTGACCGGCTTGGGCGGCTCCTGCTTCTCCTCGCTGGAGAACTTCACCTTGCCCTCGAGGATGCAGCCGCGCATGCCGGGGTTGCAGGCGGCGCCCATCACCTTCTGGCAGACGCCGTTGAGGTCGTAGGGACAGGTCCAGGCGCTCATGATCGCGGTGCCGCGCGCCGTCCCGGCTTCGCCGGCCTCAGGCGCCCGCCGATTCGAACAGCTCGCCGACCAGCTTGCGCGCCAGGCCAAGGGCGACGCGCTTGCGGTAGCCGGCGGCGGTCAGCGTGGACTCCATCGGCTGGATCTCCTTGCGCACCGCTTTCTCGAGCGCGGCGAAGAAGGCCTCGTCCGGCTCCTTGCCGCGCCAGGCCTCGAGGTTGGGCACCAGGCCGGGATAGGCGTTGACGCCGGTGCAGGCGACGCGCAGGTCGGCGATGCGGTTGCCCTCGCGCTTGATCGCCACGGCGATGCCGGCCAGCGGAAAGTCGATGGTGCCGCGCACGCGCACCTTCTCGTAGCCGGCGGTCCAGCCCGATTGCGCCGGCACCTCGACCGAGACGAGCAGGTCGCCGGGGCCGAGCTTGAGATGCTGCAGGCCGTCGTCGGCGTACAGCGCGGCGAGCGGCTCGCGGCGGTTGCCGGTCGGGCCGGAGATGTCGACTTCGGCGCCGAGCACCAGCATGGCCGGCGCGACGTCGCCGCAGTAGCTGGCCCAGCAGCGGCTCGAGCTGGGCGCGACGCGGCAGATGGTGCCCTCGGCCTTCATGCAGTACTCGTTGGCGGTGCGCCAGAAGTCGCTCTGGTTGTAGAAGTAGCAGCGGGTGTCCTGCATCAGGTTGCCGCCGAGAGTGGCGGCGGCGCGGTGCGTCGGCCCGGCCACCTGCGAGGCGGCCAGCGCCAGCAGCGGCGCGTGCCGGCGCACCAGGTCGGAGGCGCACAGCGCCTCCAGGGTGACGCCGGCGCCGATGCGCAGCGCGCCGTTCTCGAAGGCGATCTGGCGCAGTTCCTCGATGCCGGTGATGTCCACCAGCTTCCGAGATTTTTGCAGGCCGCGCCGCATGTTGGGCACCAGATCGGTGCCGCCGGCAAGATAGCGCGCGCCTACCGCGCCGCCGTGCAAGGAGACCGCCTCGGCGACCGACGCCGGCTTGACGATGTCGAGTTCCTGCATCACGCGGCTCCGGCGGTGGCGGGCTGGCGAACCGTCTTGCGGGCGGCGGCGCGCTGCTCGCGTTCGCGCGCTTCCATCGCCTTGGCGATGCGCTCCGGCGTCAGCGGCCATTCGTGGAACTCGAGGCCGGTGGCGTCGCGCACGGCGTCGGCCAGCGCGGCGGGGAAGCCGGCCAGCGGGCCTTCGCTCGCCTCCTTGGCGCCGAACGGTCCGTTGGGGTCGATGCTCTCGACGATGAACACCTCGATCGGCGGCGTCTCGGCCATGGTCGGGAAGCCGTAGTCGAGGAAGTTGGCGGCGCTCATCTTGCCGTTCTCGTAGCGCGTCTGCTCGGACAGGCCCTGGCCCATGCCCATGAAGACGCCGCCCTGGATCTGGCCCTCGACCGCCAGCGGGTTGATGGCGAAGCCGCAGTCGAGCGCCGCCCAGATCTTGTCCACGCTGACGCGGCAGGTGACCGGGTCGACGCTGACCTCGACCACCTGGGCGGCGTAGGAGAAGCCCATGGTCGAGCCGACGGCGCCGCCGCGATGCTTGCCGCCCTGGAACTCGATCGGGCAGGTGAACGTGCCCTTGACGTGCAGCGTGCCGGTATCCACCAGCGCTTCCGCCGTGGCGTCGCTGAAGCTCACCGCGCGCGACGGATCGCCCAGCACATGGAAGGATTCGCCCAGGCACTCGACCTGGTCCGGCTCGACCTGCAGGCGGCGGGCAGCCGCCTCGACGAGGACCTGCTTCAGCTTCTGCGCGGCGTCGAGGGTGGCGTTGCCGACCATGAAGGTGACGCGCGAGGAGTAGGAGCCGTTGTCCTTCGGCGTCACCGCGCTGTCGTTGGTGATGACGCGCACGCGCCGCCAGTCGACGCCGAGCACCTCGACCACGACCTGGGCGACGATGGTGGTGCTGCCCTGGCCGACGTCGGCGGCGCCGGAGAGGATGGAGATGCCGCCGTCGAAATCCAGCTTGAGGACGATGGTGGCGTGCGGCTCGCCGGTGAAATGCACCGGCTTCGCCGAGCCGCTGACGAAGTGCGAGCAGGCCATGCCGATGCCCTTCCATTTCGGCAGCTTGCCGCGGAGCTGGCGCCAGCCGCTCGCCTCCTCGACCTTGTCGAGGCACTGCGGCAGGCCGTAGGACTCGACGCGCAGGCCGTTCGGCGTCACCGACGGGCCGGGGATGCGGTTGCGCCGGCGCACCTCGATCGGGTCGAGGTCGAGCTCGGCGGCCATCGAGGTCATCAGGGACTCGAAGGCGACGCGGGTGTTGACCGTGCCGTGGCCGCGCATCGCGCCGCACGGCGGCGTGTTGGTATACACGCGGTAGCCGTCGTACTTGACGTTCTTGACGTCATAGATGCCGTTCAACAGCGCGCCGGCGTAGAGGATGGTGATGATGCCGTAGCCGGCGTAGGCGCCGCCGCGCTGCACCACCTCGCATTCGCAGGCGGTGATGCGGCCGTCGCGGGTCATGCCGAGCTTGACGCGGGTTTCGCTCTCGGGGCGGCCGCGATGGGTCAGCATCGACTCCTCGCGCGTCAGCTGCATGCGCACGGCGCCCCTGGCGGCGCGCGCCAGCAGCGAGACGATGATCTCGAAGTTGAGGGTTTCGACGCGCGCGCCGAAGGCGCCGCCGACGTAGGGCTTGATGACGCGCACCTGGGCGGTGTCGATGCCGAGGCACTGGGCGACCTTCTTGTGCACGTAATAGGGCACCATGCTGCAGGTGTGCAGCGTCAGCTGCTCGCGCTCCGGCTCCCAGGCGGCGAAGGCGGCGTGCGGCTCCATCTGCGCGTGGTTCACCTCGGCCGCGTGATAGGTCTGCTCGCGCACCAGGTCGGCCGCGGCGAAGCCGGCGGCGGTGTCGCCGAACTCGTTGTGCACCTCGCGCTCGATGTTGCCCGGCTTCTTGTCGTGCAGCAGGGCGGCGTCGGGAGCGCGCGCCTTGGCGATGCTGTCGATGATCGGCAGCTCGCGCACGTGCAGGCGGATCAGCTTGAGCGCCCGCTCGGCGGTTTCCTCGTCGACGGCGGCGACGGCGGCGACCGGCTCGCCGAAGTAGCGCACGCGGTCGCGCGCCAGCGGGAACTCGTTCTGCGCGATCGGCAGGATGCCGTAGGGGATGTCGCAATCGGCGCCGGTGATGACCGCGACGACGCCGGGCAGGCTGCGCGCCGCCGAGACATCGACCTCGATCAGCTCGGCGTGGGGCAGCGGGCTGCGATAGATGCGGCCGACCAGCGCGTCGCGCGGAAACAGGTCGGCGGTGTATTTGGCGCGGCCGGTGACCTTTTCGACGCCGTCGTACAGCGGCATGCGCTGGCCGACGCCCTTGGACGGTTTCGTGTTCATGCCGGTTCTCCCGTGGTTTGCCGGTGGCCGGGGGCGGCCGCCTGAACCGATTCGATGATCTTGACGTAGCCGGTGCAGCGGCACAGGTTGCCGCCGAGCGCCTGGCGGATTTCCGCCTCGCTCGGCTCGGCGTTGGTCCGCAGCAGCGCCTCGGCCGCCATGATCATGCCGGGCGTGCAGTAGCCGCACTGGGCGCCGAGCTTTTCGTGGAAGGCCTGCTGCAGCGGCGACATCTGGCCGTCCTGCCACTGCGACTCGATGGTCTCGACGTGATGGCCCTCGAACGAGGCGGCGAAGGCGCAGCAGGAGAGGCGTGGGCGGCCGTCGACCAGCACGGTGCAGGCGCCGCATTCGCCGCCGTCGCAGCCCTGCTTGGTGCCGGTGAGCTGCAGCTGCTCGCGCAGGAAGTCGATCAGCAGGGTATTGTCGGCAACGGCCTCTTCGCGCCAGCGGCCATTGACCTGGATGCGCAGGATGGGTTTCACGGGTTCGCCTCCATCACCGAAATGATGTGATGATAGATTGAAACGCAACAGTTTGCAATCAAGCAATATGGCGGGGCGGGGCGGCCGTGCCGGCATCCGCCCCGGCCGGCCCGGCGAGCAGGCGCCGGCCGTGGGAGAACACCGTGGCGCGGCCGTTGCGGACGAAGCCGCAAAGCGTGATGCCGAGCCGCTCGGCGGCCTCGATCGCCAGCGACGAGGCGGCCGAGACGGCGGCGACCAGCTCGAGGCCGGCGCGCGCCGCCTTGGCGGCCATCTCGAGGGTGACGCGGCTGGTCAGGACGGCGCCGCAGCCGGCCAGCGGCAGGCCGGCCAGCAGGCAGTGGCCGATGGCCTTGTCGAGGGCATTGTGGCGGCCGAGATCCTCGGCGATGACGAGGAGGCGCCCGTCGCCGTCGAAAATCGCTGCCGCATGGGTGCCGCCGGTGGCCAGCCAGATGGCCTGGCGCTGGCGCATGGTTGCCATGACCTCGTCGAGACGGCCGGTTTCGAGGCGCAGGCTGTCGCCGACCGCCGGCAGGCCCTGCAGCAGGTCCTCGATCCGCTCCTGGCCGCCGCAAATGCCGCAGGAGGAGGCGACCGTGACGTTGCGCCGCCGCGCGCGGATCCGCCCGGGATCGGCGAGGACGAGGCGCACCACCGCCGGATCGTCGGCGCAGACGGCGAGCGAGCGGATCTCGCCGACGCTGGCGAACAAGCCTTCGCTGAAGGCGAAGCCGACGGCGAGGGCGAGGATCTCCGGCACGCCGCCATCGGCGAGCACGCCGTCCTCCGGCACGAAACCGCAGGGCGCGGCGACCGGCTCGGTCGGCGTCCACATCAGGGTGTAGTCGCCGACGTCCTCGACGGCGAGAACCAGCGCCGCCTCCTCGACCACCCAGCAGGGCGCCTCGCCGGCGGCGCCGACCTGCCGCGCGGCGACGGCGCGAACGCCGTGGGGGGGGCGAGCCATGTCGGCCGGCCTCAGGCGGCCTTTCTCAGGGCGACGCGCACCACGTCGGAGCCGGAGCCGGTGGCGTCGGTCAGCTCCATCGACATCGGCGCCACGGTGTTGAGGCTCGGCGAGACGAGATCCTTGGCGTAGGGCGTCGCCCAGAAGTCGAACTGGCCGACGATGAGCAGGGTGTCGGGGCGGATGCCCTGGTTCACCACGGCCGGGCCGCGCGTGGCGCGCACGGTGGAGACGACTTCCACCATGTCGCCGTCCCTGATGCCGAGTTCCTTCGCCGTTCGCGTGTTCATCACCACGCCATGATGGCCGCGCACGTTGCGCGACAGCTCGTCGATCAGCTGCAGCGAGGTGTTGGCGCCGGAGAGGAACTGCATGCTTTTCGTGGTCAGCAGCCAGAAGGGGTAGTCTTCCGGCCTGGCGCCCTGGTTGACCAGCGCGCACTCCCATTTGCCTGGCATGTCGTGCCAGCCGGGCAGGAACTGATACTCGGTCAGCTGCTCGTCCCACCAGTGGATGTCGACCTCGTGCAGGCGCCGCTCGAGCTCGCGGCCGGAGCGGGTCAGCCGCTCCTGGTAAGGCAGCTCGAAGCGCAGGCCCTGCTCGACCATCCTCGGGTAAAGGTACCAGCCGCGCTTCGACCAGGGCCGGCTGTAGAAGCCGTGCTCCCTGAACCAGTCGAGGCCGTGGACCTCCTCGCCGCCGGAGACCTCGGCGGTGGCGGCCTTGCAGGCGGCGTCCCAGATCTCGTCGACGCTGTGCAGCTTCTGCGGGTCGAGCGAGAAGTCGAAATGCTCGCCCTTCAGGCGAATGGTGCCGGCGCCGCGGTTGATGGCGTTGTTGTATTCCTCGAGGATGCCGGTGCGGCGCGCCAGCTCGGTCGAGATCCAGGTGAAGTCGCGCGCCTCGCCGCGCGGCTCGACCACCGGCTGGCGCAGGATGTAGCCGTTGTGCTCCCAGTATTGCTCCATGTACTTGGTGCGACCGAGGCGGATCAGCTGCACGCTCTCGAGATCGGTCGCCTCCGGCAGCAGGATGTCGGCCATCCAGTTGGTCTCGTCCACGGTGTAGGCGAAGGAGACCATGAAGGGGAAGCAGGCGATGGTCTCGGCCAGCTCGCGGGTGTCCCAGAAGGAGATGGCCGGGTTGGTGCGGAAGGTGAACCACAGCTCCGGGTAGGCCGGCTTGATGAAGTTCTCCGGCGGGTTCTTCTGCCACATCCAGGCGAAGTGGGTCGGGCCGAGCGCCTGGCTCCACGGGCCGTTGCCGGCCAGCGGCACCAGGGTGCGGTGGGCGTTGCGGTTGGCCGGCCGGCGCACCCAGCGCTCGGGGTCGGTCGGGTTGAGGCTGTCCACCATGAAGCCGTCGACGCCCGGCTTGACGCTCTTCATGCGGTCCTCGTGCGGCTTGTTGATGCGGATGGTGGTGCCGAGGATGCCGCCGTGCACCTCGAGCGCGCCGACCAGCACGGCCATGACCGTGCGCGACCAGCAGCAGTCGTAGGCGCCCCAGCCGTTGTTCACCGTCTTGCCGAGGGTCACCGCCACCGGGCGGAAGGGCATCTGCATGCCGTCGATGTCGATGGTCTCGCCGATGTGGGCGTGATCGACGAATTCGTTGGCGATGCGGCGGATGCGCTCCGCCGGCACGTCGCAGACCTTCTCCGCCCATTCCGGCGAGTACGGGGCGATGTGGTCGACCAGCTTGACGAAGGCCGGCTCGGCATCGACGTCGAGATATTGCCAGCGGTCGTGGTCGGGCCCCTGCTCGTAGGCGGCGGCGACGCGGAAGCGGCCTTCGAGCGCCGGCTCGATGTCCGGCGCGTCGTGCGGCACGGCGCTGTCGCTGCGCGCGTCCCAGACCAGCGGCTTGCCGCTGTCGGGGTGGCGCAGGTAGTAGCCGTTCGGGCCGACCAGGTAGGGCGCGGCGGTGCGGTCGCGCAGGAAAGGCAGGTCGAGGTCCTGGCGCGGGCGCTCGTGCAGCATGACGTGGATCAGGGCGAACATGAAGGCGCCGTCGGTCTTCGGCCGGATCGGCACCCATTCGGCCGAGGCGGCGGCGGTGACGCCGAGGTGCGGCTCGACATACACCCGCTTCTTGCCGCGCACGCGGGCGTTGGCGTGGCGCGTCGCCGCGGCGACGCCGCCGGTGACCTCGACGTTGGCGCCGAAGGCGATGTTGTACTCGGTCAGCGGCGTGTCGGCCGAGACGGTGAAGGCGCGGTGCCAGTACTCGCCGTAGAGGTGCTCGGAGTGGGTGCATTTGACGCCCTGGCCCGAGCCGAAGCTGTAGTCGACCGCCCCCCAGGCCGAGAGGAAGGCGGGGAAGGTGCCCATGTAATTGGACGGCGTGCCGCCATGGCCGAAGCTCGCCGCCACGCGCGGCAGGCCGTCATCGTCGATGATGCCCTTGGCGCGGATCTCGCGCAGCTTGGCGGCGACGGCGTCGAGCGCCTCGTCCCAGGAGATCGGCACGAAGCCCGGGTCTTCCTTGATGCCCTTCTTCGGGTTGGTGCGGCGCATCGGCGTGAGGACGCGATGCGGCGAATAGGTCTTCTGGATCAGGCCGTAGGCCTTGACGCAGGGCTTGCCGTCGCCGGGATGGATGCCCTTGCCGTCGAAGTTCGGCGCGATCTCGGTGGCGACGCCGTTTTCCACCTTCACCGACAGCAGGTCGGGGCCGGCAACGCAGTTGAAGCAGTAGGTCGGCACCCATTTGGCTTCCGTCTTCGATCCCATCTGGCCTCCAGGCTTCAAACGATACAAAAATATCGAAGGATGACAAAAAATGTGTATCAATTATAGACGCTCTGCGGCCATGGCACAAACGGCTTTTGGCGTTGGCGGGCGCCTTGTCCGGCGGGCGGGAGGCGGAGATTCGCGCTGCGAATTCCTGCGCATGTTCAGGGCCGCCGCAGTTCGGCGTGGCGGAAGCAGCTTTCGACATGGTCGTTCACCAGGCCGGTGGCCTGCATCAGGCTGTAGCAGATGACCGGGCCGACGAACTTGAAGCCGCGCGCCTTGAGGTCGCGACTGAGGGCGTCGGCCTCGGCCGTCCGCGCCGGCACCTCGGCCAGGGTCCGCCAGCGGTTCTGGCGCGGCCGGCCGCCGACAAAACGCCAGAGGTAGGCGTCGAAGCTGCCGAAGGCCTCCTGCACGGCGAGGAAGCGGCCGGCGTTGTCGATGGCCGCCTCGATCTTCAGGCGGTTGCGCACGATGCCGGCATCGGCCAGCAGGCGGGCGCGCTCGTGGCGGCCGTAGCGGGCGACCCGCGCCGGGTCGAAGCCGGAGAAGGCGCGCCGGTAGGCTGGGCGCTTTTTCAGGATGGTGAGCCAGGACAGGCCGGCCTGGGCGCCTTCGAGGACGAGGAACTCGAACAGCCGGCGTTCGTCGTGCACCGGCACGCCCCATTCCTCGTCGTGGTAGGCGACGTAGTCGGCATCCGTGCCGCACCAGCCGCAGCGCGGCAAGACGGCTGTCACGATGGCTCCCGGGCGAATGTGGCGGCAACCTGTGGCATTGGTGCAGAATAGCGGCGGGCAGGCCCGCCCGCAACCGAGATCGGCCCGAGCCATGACAGAAGCGGATTCCAGCGGCAACCCGGCCGCCTCGGCCTGGGTGGCGCGCTTCGCCCCGCTGATCGCGCCGCACGGCCGTGTGCTCGACCTGGCCTGCGGCAGCGGCCGCCACGCCCGCCTGCTCGCCGGGCGCGGCCATGCCGTCGTCGCGGTGGACCGCTCACCGGGCGCCCTGGCGGCGCTGGCCGGCGTCGCCGGCGTCGAGCCCGTGCAGGCCGACCTCGAGCAGGGCGCGTGGCCCTTCGCCGGGCTGAGGTTCGCCGGCATCGTCGTGACGAACTACCTGCACCGGCCGCTGCTGCCACATATCGCCGCCGCGCTCGACGAGGGCGGCGTGCTGATCTACGAGACCTTCATGCAGGGCAACGAGCGCTTCGGCCGGCCGACGAATCCCGAATTCCTGCTGCGTCCGGGCGAGCTGCTCGAGGCCTTCGCCGGACTGCAGGCCGTGGCCTTCGAGCAGGGCGAGGTGGCGCGGCCGAAGCCGGCCGCGCTGCAGCGCCTGTGCGCCGTGCGCGGCCGGCAGCTTGTGTCGCTGCCGTCCTCATGAAGCGCTTTTCAGGCCGAAGGCGGCCAGGGCCAGCCACAGGCTGGCGATCACCATCGAGGCGCCGCCGAGGAAGACCAGCGCCGGCGGCGCGCCGAACAGCGCGTGCAGGCTGATGCCGACCGGCATCAGCAGGCCGGCCAGCGCCAGCCAGGAGATCCAGCGCGCCGAGGCGGCGGGAATCGGCAGCTTGAGCAGGACCAGGCCGACGGCCACGTTGATCAGCCCGAACAGGCCGCCGTGCGCATGGGCCATGCGCGTCTCGAAGTGGGCGCCGCTGGCGTACTGGGCGATCCATTCTTCCTTGTTCGGCGCGATGTCGTGCATGTAGCCGAGAAAGAAGCCGACGGCCATGAACAGGCCGAGGAACAGGAAGCCCCAGCCGATGTTTTTTCTGCCTGGCATGATTGTCTCCTCTCGTGGTTGGGCGTACAGGGTTGCGGAATCTTGAAAGTTTGCACCTTCATCAAGTCTCGCAGGACGACCATAGCGCGTTTTGCCGCGGCCAAAAACCGCGGCGCGAGCGGGGTGATGCCACAATGCCGGGAAGCGGACGGACGCTGCATCGTCGAGGCAGGCGGCCATGGCTGAACCTGCTGCCGGCCTGAGCAGCGCCGAGGCCAGCCGGCGGCTGCAGGAATACGGCCCGAATGCGATGGCCGAGGAGCGCCGCCACCCCTGGCTCGCCTTTCTCGGCAAGCTGTGGGGGCCGGTGCCGTGGATGCTCGAGGTGGTCATCCTGCTGCAGCTCTTCCTCGGCAAGGAGGGCGAGGCGCTGATCATCGGGCTGCTGCTGGCGACCAACGCCCTGCTCGGCTTTGCCCAGGAGAACCGCGCCAACCGCGCGCTGGAACTGCTCAAGGCGCGGCTGACCGTGCTGACCCGCGTGCGGCGCGACGGCAGCTGGCAGCGGCTGCCGGCGCCGCAGCTGGTGCCGGGCGACGTGATCCACCTGCGCATGGGCGACCTGGCGCCGGCCGACGTCCGCCTGGCCGACGGCCAGGTGCAGGCGGACCAGTCCGCCCTCACCGGCGAGTCGTTGCCGCTGGAGCTGGGCGCGGGCGACGCCGTGCATGCCGGCGCCATCATCCGCCGCGGCGAGGCGACCGGGGAAGTCACCGCCACCGGCGCGCGCACCTTCTTCGGCAAGACGGCCGAGCTGGTGCGCGGCGCGAAGACGGTCAGCCACCTCGAGCAGACGATCTTCACCATCGTCCGCTACCTGGTCAGCCTCGATGCCGTACTGGTGGCGGCGCTGATCGTCTATGCCCTGGCGACCGGCCTGCCGCTGGCCGAGGTGCTGCCCTTCACGCTGATCCTGCTGGTGGCCTCGGTACCGGTGGCGCTGCCGGCGACCTTCACCCTCGCCACCGCCTTCGGCGCGCGCGAGCTGGCCGCCCACGGCGTGCTGGTGACCCGCCTGTCCGCCATCGAGGAAGCGGCTGCCATGGACGTTCTGGCCAGCGACAAGACCGGCACCATCACGGGAAACCGGCTGGCGCTGGCGGCGCTCGGCCCGCGCGCGCCCGTCGGCGAGGAGGAGCTGCTGCGGCTGGCGGCGCTGGCCAGCGACGAGGCGACCCAGGACCCGATCGACCTCGCCCTCCTCGAAGCCGCCCGTCGGCGCGGCGTCGCGCCGCCGGAGAAGACGCGCTTCATCCCGTTCGATCCGCAGAGCAAGCGCTCCGAGGCGCGCTATCTCGAGGGCGGCGCCGAGCGGCGCGCGCTCAAGGGAGCCCTGCGTGCCATCGCACCGCTGTGCGCCGGGGCGGAGGGCGTCGAGGCGGAAAACGAGCGCCTGGCCGCTTCGGGCTGTCGCGTCATCGCCGTGGCCCATGGCGCCGGCGAGCGTCTGGAACTCGCCGGCCTCGTCGGCCTGCAGGACCCGCCGCGGGCGGACGCGCGGGAGCTGGTCGACAGCCTGCGCGGCCTCGGCGTGCGCATGCTGATGGTGACTGGCGACGGGTTGGCCACCGCGCGCGCCATCGCGGCGCAGGTCGGCCTCGGCGCGCGCACCTGCCGAGCCGAGGCGCTGCGCGGCGAGGCCGCGCCGTCGCCGCCGGAGTGCGACGTCTTCGCCGGCGTCCTGCCCGAGGACAAGTACCGGCTGGTGCGCATGTACCAGCGCGCCGGCCACGTCACCGGCATGACCGGCGACGGCGTCAACGACGCGCCGGCACTCAGGCAAGCCGAGGTCGGCATCGCCGTCGCCAACGCCACCGACGTCGCCAAGGCCTCGGCCAGCCTGGTGCTGACGCAGCCGGGACTGGGCGACGTGGTGGCGGCGGTCGAGGCCAGCCGGCGCATCCACCAGCGCATGCTCACCTACACGCTGAACAAGATCATCAAGACCCTGGAGATCGCCGTCTTCCTCAGCCTCGGCGTCATGCTCACCGGCGAGTTCGTCGTCACGCCGCTGCTCATCGTCCTGCTGCTGTTCGCCAACGACTTCGTTTCCATGACGATCGCCACCGACCGGGTGAGCCATTCGCCGGCGCCCGACCGCTGGCGCATCCGCACCTTGATGGTCGCCGGCGGCGCGCTGGCGGCCTGCATCCTGGCGCTGTCCTTCGCCGTGTTCTTCGCTGCCCGCGCCTGGCTCGGCCTCAGCCTGGCGCAACTGCAGACCCTGATGTTCCTGATGCTGGTGTTCTCCGGCCAGGGCATCGTCTACCTGGTGCGGGAGCGCCGCCATTTCTGGCAGTCGCGGCCTTCCTCCTGGCTGCTCCTCGCTTCGCTGGTGGACATTCTCGTCGTGTCGCTGCTGGCGGTGAACGGCATCCTGATGGCGGCCGTCCCGGCGGGCCTGGTCGCCGGCCTGCTCGGCCTGCTGCTCGCCTACCTGGCGCTGATGGACCAGCTGAAGATCCGCGTCTTCGCTCGCCTTGGCGTGCGTTGAACAGGTCCTAGCCGTGTTCCGGCGCGGCGAGAATCTGCCGCGCCAGCCTCTCCAGCCCGGCGGGGCCGAGGTCGTCGGTGGCGAAGCGCGGCGCCGCGGCGAATCTGGCGTAGTTCCTGCCCTGCGAGCGCCGGTAGAGCGGATCGTAGTGATGCTCCAGCAGCTCGGCCACCAGCGCCGGCCAGTCGCCGGCGTCGACGAGGGCATCCCAGCGCGCCAGCGTCTCGCGACTCTGCAGACCGTCCAGGCAGGCGAGCTTTTCCTTGAGCAGGATCGGATCGACGAGGAAGTAGCCGTAGTCGCCGATGAGGAAGGCGATGCGCGCGGGCAGCGTCGCCTCGAGCCGCAGGCAGGGGCTGGCGCGCATCGTCTCGAGCAGGGCGTCGGGCAGCTGCAGGCGGCCGATCTTGCGGCTCTCCGCCTCGACGAAGACCGGCGCGGCCGGGTCCAGCGTTTTCAGGGCGGCATGCAGGCGGCTCTCGAACAGCTTCTGCGAGGGCTGCGCGGCATCGGGCAGGCCACCGAGCACCGAGCCCTTGTGGGCGGCGAGCGCCTCGAGGTCGAGCGCCTGGGCGCCCTGCGCGGCGAGCGCCTCGAGCAGGCGGCTCTTGCCGCTGCCGGTGGCGCCGCTGACGATGCGGAAGGAGCAGCGCCGCGGAAATTCAGCCTGCTCGGCGACGACGTGGCGGCGCCACGACTTGTAGCCGCCCTGCAGCGCGCAGGCCGGCCAGCCGACTTGGCGCAGCACGTGGGTCAGGGCGCCGCTGCGCTTGCCGCCGCGCCAGCAGTAGACCAGCGGCTTCCACTCGCGCGGCCTGTCGAGGAAGCGCGCCTCGAGGTGGCCGGCGATGCGGCGGGCGATCAGCGCCGCGCCGAGCTTCCTCGCGACGAAGGGCGATTCCTGCTTGTGCAAGGTGCCGACGCGGGCGCGCTCCTCGTCGGACAGCACCGGGCAGCTGACGGCGCCGGGAATGTGGTCCTCGGCGAACTCCGACGGCGAGCGCACGTCGATGATCTCGTCGAAGTCGCCGACTTGTGCTACGGTTGCGACACCCTGCATGCTCGTCATCTTCATGAAAACCGCCTGGCAGCCCCCGGCTGCGATCCTGCCCGCGCGGGCGCCGCGCCGCCAGGCCGGATTCGACCTCTTTTCCGCATTCTAATGGCGCCCTTCCACCATGGCTGAAAAAACGATCAGGTTGACCCAGTTTTCGCACGGCGGCGGCTGCGGCTGCAAGATCGCGCCGGCCGTGCTCAGCGAACTGCTCGCCGACACGCCGCTGCGCGCCATACCGAAGGAGCTGCTGGTCGGCTCCGAGAACGCCGACGACGCCGCGGTCTACCAGCTCAACGAGGAGCAGGCGATCGTCGCCACCACCGACTTCTTCACGCCGATCGTCGACGATCCGCGCGACTTCGGCCGCATTGCCGCCACCAACGCCCTGTCCGACATCTACGCCATGGGCGGGCGGCCGATCATGGCCCTGGCGCTGGTGGGCATGCCGCTCGACAAGCTGCCGCTCGAGGTGATACGCGAGATCCTCGCCGGCGGCGAGTCGGTCTGCGCCGAGGCCGGCATTCCCATCGCCGGCGGCCATTCCATCGATGTGCTCGAGCCGATCTATGGCCTGGTGGCGCTCGGCCTGGTGCATCCGCGGCGCGTCAAGCGCAACAGCGACGCCCGGGCCGGCGACACGCTGATCCTCGGCAAACCGCTGGGCGTCGGCATCCTCTCCGCCGCGCTGAAGAAGGGCCTGCTGACGCCGGCCGGCTACGCCGCCATGATCCGCCACACGACCCGGCTCAACACCCCGGGCGCGCGCCTCGCCGAGCTGGACGGCGTGCATGCCATGACCGACGTCACCGGCTTCGGCCTGGCCGGCCACCTGCTGGAAATCTGCCGCGCCTCCTCGCTCTCGGCGACCATCGGCTTCGCCGGCCTGCCGCTGATCGCCGAGGCGGTCAGCCTCGTGCAGGAAGGCATCTCGACGGGCGCCTCGACGCGCAACTGGGCCGGCTACGGCAGCGAGGTGGCGCTGCCGGCGGGCGCGCCCGAATGGCAGCAGAAGCTGCTCGCCGACCCGCAGACCAGCGGCGGCCTGCTGATCAGCTGCCGGCCCGACGCCGAAGCGGCGGTGCTGGACGAGCTGCGTCGTGGCGGCTTCGACGAGGCGCGCGCCATCGGCCGTCTCGAGGCGGGGCCGCCCCGCCTGCGCGTCACTTGAGCAGGGGACGCAAGACCCGCCAGACGTTGTCGAGGATCAGCGGCTGCGCTTCCGCCACGGGGTGGATGTTGTCGGGCTGGAACAGCTCCCGCCTGTCCGCCACGCCCTCCAGCAGGAACGGCACCAGGGCCGCCTTGTGGCGGCGCGCCAGCTCGGCGTAGCTGCGCTCGAAGGCCCGTGTGTAGTCGATGCCGTAGTTCGGCGGCAGCTTCATGCCGGCGAGCACGACGCGGGCCTTGCGCGCCTGCGCCGCTGCGATCATGGCGCCGAGGTTGTCGCGCATGGCCGCCACCGGCAGGCCGCGCAGGCCGTCGTTGCCGCCGAGGGCGATGATGACGATGGCCGGCTTCGACTGCTCGAGCGCCGCGCCGATGCGGCTGGCGCCGCCGGCCGTGGTGTCGCCGCTGATGCTGGCGTTGGCGACGCTATAATCCAGCCCCTGCTCGCGCAGGCGCCTGTCGAGCAGCGCGGGCCAGGACTGGCCCTGCGCCAGGCCGTAGCCCGCCGAGAGGCTGTCGCCGACGACGAGAATGGCGCCGGCGGCCTGCAGCGCCGGCGACAGCAGGAGAAAGAAGCAGGCGAAGATGAGCCTTGGCATTGACGACAGCGTTCCCATGATCGAAGCCGTGTCGCTCGGCAAGGAAGTGCCGAGCGGCGAGGGCCGGTTGACGATTCTGCACGACATTTCCTTCCGCGTCATGGCCGGCGAGGCAGTGGCCATCGTCGGCGCTTCCGGCTCGGGCAAGTCGACGCTGCTGGGACTGCTCGCCGGGCTGGACGTGCCGACGCGGGGCCGCGTGCTGCTGAGCGGACAGGATCTCAATGCGCTCGACGAGGACGGCCGCGCCGCCTTGCGCGCCGCCATGCTCGGCTTCGTCTTCCAGTCCTTCCAGTTGCTGCCGGCGCTGACCGCGCTGGAGAACGTCATGCTGCCGCTGGAACTGGCCGGCCGCGGCGGGGCGCGCGCCGACGCGCAGCAGATGCTGGCGCGTGTCGGGCTGTCGGGGCGCCTCAGCCATTACCCCAAGCACCTCTCCGGCGGCGAGCAGCAGCGCGTCGCCATCGCGCGCGCCTTCGCCGCGCGGCCGCGCCTGCTGCTGGCCGACGAGCCGACCGGCAACCTCGACGCCGCCACCGGCGCCGCCATCATCGACCTGATGTTCGACATGAACGCCGAGCAGGGCACCACTCTGGTGCTGGTGACGCACGACGAGGCGATCGCCCGCCGCTGCGGCCGCCTGCTCAGGCTGGACGGCGGCCGGCTGGCGGGCTGATCAGCCGCGCGCACTCGACGCCGCTGCGCACGGCGGCTTCCAGCGTCGCCGGATAGTCCGAGGCGACGTAATCGCCGCAGAGGAAGAAGTTGGCCAGCGGCGTGGCCACCGACGGCCGCCGCACGCCGGGGCGACAGGCGAAGGTGGCGTGCTTCTCGACGATGACCCGCGACCAGGCCGGCGGTGGCGCCGGCCCGGCGATGGCGCAGATTTCCTCGTGGATGCGACCGACCAGCGCCGCGCGCGGCAGATCGAGGTGCGGGCCGCGCGCGCTGGCGACGGCGGCGACGATGCGCTCGCCGCGCTGGAAGAGGAAGTCCGCCGTGCCGCCGCAGCCGAGCATGGCGCCGGGCAGGCGCAGCGGCCGCGTGTAGCCGAGGTAGGCGGTGAGGATCGGCTGGTGATCGAGGCGGGCGACCTCGTCGAGCACCGGCCGCAGCTCCGGCAGGCCGGCCGCCAGCCGGGCCAGCTGCGCGGGCGCCACCGCGGCGACGGCGTGGGTGTAGCGGCCGCCGTCGGGGTCGCCCTCGAGGCGGAAGCCGCCGCCGTCCCGGGCGATCGTGCGGATCGGCGCGCCGCGCCGCACCTCGCCGCCGCGGGCGCGCACGAAGCGCTCGGCCGGCTCGGGAAACAGGGCGGAGTAGTCGACGCGCGGCAGCAGCAGGTCGCTGGCGTCGCGCGCGGCCGCCAGGCTGTCGCGCAGGACGTTGAGGAAGACTTGCGCGGAAGCCTCTCCAGGCGGCGTGTTGAGCGCCGCCAGGCAGAGCGGCTGCCACAGGTAGCGCAGCGCCGCCTCGTGCTGGCGCTGGCGGCGCATCAGCTCGGCGAACGACATGTCGCGCTCGAGCAGGAAGCCGCGGCGCTTCATCGCGCGCATGAAGCCGACGGCGCCGAGGCGCGCGCCGAGCGGCAGGCCGCGCGCGGCGAGCAGGGCGGCGGCCAGGTGCAGGGGCGCCGGCAGCCGCGGCGCCGACAGCCGCATGCGGCCGGGATAGTGCAGCTCGAGCGGGCGGCGCTCGATCAGCGCCCGCGGCTCGGCGCCGACCAGGCGCATCAGGCGCAGCAGCTCGGCGTAGGCGCCGATCAGGATGTGCTGGCCGTTGTCGAGGCGCTCGCCCTCGATCTCGAGCCGCCGCGCGCGGCCGCCGAGCATGCGCGAGGCCTCGAAGACGGTGACGGCATGGCCGCGCGCGGCCAGTTCGCTCGCCGCCGCCATGCCGGCGTAGCCGGCGCCGACGATGGCGACGCGCATGCTCAGCCCTGCTTCCAGGCGCGCCAGGCGATCCACAGCCGGCGCAGCGGGGCGAGGTCGGTGCGCCGCTCGAGCACGCGGCAGCCGCCCTGGCGGATCTCGTCGAGCAGGGTGCGGTAGATCGCCGCCATCACCAGCCCGGGGCGCTGGGCGCGGCGGTCCTCGTCCGGCAGCTGGTAGAGCGCCTGCTTGTAATAGCGCACGGCGCGGTCGACCTGGTATTCCATGAGGCGCCGGAAGGCGTCCGAATGCCGCCCCTGCAGGATGTCGGCAGGACTGACGCCGAACTCGTCGAGTTCCTCCAGCGGCAGGTAGATGCGGCCGCGGCGGGCATCCTCGCCGACGTCGCGGATGATGTTGGTGAGCTGGAAGGCCAGTCCGAGGTCGTGGGCGTACTTCAGCGTGTGGCGGTTCCGGTAGCCGAAGATCTCCGCGGCGAGCAGGCCGACCGTGCTGGCGACGCGGTAGCAATACAGCTGCAGCGCCTTGAAGTCGGCGTAGCGGTCGAGCGTGAGGTCCATTTCCATGCCGTCGATGATCTCGGCCAGCAGTTCCTGCGGCAGGCCGAAGGCCCTGGCGGCGGGCAACAGCGCGCGCGTCACCGGGTGTCCCGGGTTGCCGGCGTAGGCCCGCTCCAACTCGTCGCGCCACCAGGCGAGCTTTTCATGCGCCGCCTGCGCGTCGGCGCCCTCGTCGACGACGTCATCGACCTCGCGGCAGAAGGCGTAGAGCGCCGTGATGGCGCGACGCTGCGGCGGCGGCAGGAAGAGGAAGCTGTAATAGAAGCTCGAACCGCTGCGGGCGGCCTTGCGCTGGCAGTAGCGCTCCGGGCTCATGCCCGTGCAGCGCCGAGCAGGATGCGCGGCCAGTCGCCCTTGCCGATCAGCGGGCGGCGGTGGAAGACGTCGCCGCGCACCCGCTGCAGCTTGTCGAGAATGCGCAGGCCGCCGGCGACGATGAGGCGCAGCTCGAGGCCGATGCGGCCGGGCAGGGCGCGCGCCAGCGGCCGGCCGGCGACGAGCAGGCCGCGCGCCCGCTCGACCTGGAAGTCCATCAGCGCCGCCCAGGCGGCATCCCAGCGGCCGGCGGCGATTTGCGCCTCGCCGATGCCGAAGCGCGCCAGCTCGTCCTGCGGCAGGTAGACGCGACCCTTGCCCCAGTCGAGGGCGATGTCCTGCCAGTGGTTGGCCAGCTGCAGGCCGCTGCAGATGCGGTCGGAGAGCTGGCGGTTCTGCGGACTGTCGGCGCCGAACAGGCGCAGCAGCAGGCGGCCGACCGGGTCGGCGGAGCGGCGGCAATAGTCCATCAGCTCGGCGAAGTCGGCGTAGCGCTTCTTGACGACGTCCTGGCTGAAGGCATCGAGCAGGTCGCGGAAGGGCTGCAAGGGCAGGCCGTGGCGGGCGATGACCGGCTGCAGGCGGGCGAACAGCGGCGTTTGCGGCGGCCGGCCGGACTCGAGCGCGTCGAGCTCGACGCGGTAGCGGTCCAGCCCGGCCAGCCGCTCGGCGTCGGCAAGGGCGCCCTCGTCGGCGATGTCATCGGCGCTGCGGGCGAAGGCATAGAGGGCGCGGACCGGCTCGCGCAAGCGCTTCGGCAGCAGCAGGGAGGCGACGGGAAAATTCTCGTAATGGTCGATGGACATGAAAAATCCCGGCCGGGCGGGCGCTTGCGCCGTTTGTCCGGGTCGCCAGTATAGGGGCTGAGGCGTGTTTGCAATTATCTGTTTGCCCCGATAGCTTAATTGAGAACAGGCCCTAATGCGGTAGAATTGCAGCCGCGCGAAGGTGGCGGAATTGGCAGACGCACTGGATTTAGGTTCCAGCGCCGCGAGGCGTGCGGGTTCAAGTCCCGCCCTTCGCACCAGATCGCCGCCCAGGACCAACCTACTGATTCAATCCGGGATTTTCCATGCAGAACGACGTGCAACCGGCAGCCCCCGCGGCCGCCAATCCGCTCGAGCGGCGCATCGACATGGCGCTGCCGATGACGGAGATCGACAAGGACATCGAGCAGCGCCTGAAGAAGATGGCGCGCACCGTGAAGATGCCGGGTTTTCGTCCCGGCAAGGTGCCGTTCAGGATGGTGGCCCAGCAGTATGGCGCCCAGGCGCGCAGCGAGGCCATCGGCGAGGCGGTGGAGAAGGCCTTCGGCGACGCCGTGCGCGAGCAGAAACTGCGCGTCGCCGGCTACCCGCGCATCGAGCCGAAAAGCGGCGAGGATACCTCGCGGCTGGAGTTCTCCGCCGTCTTCGAGGTGTATCCGGAAGTCGGGCTGAACAGCGTCGCCGAGCGCGCCATCGAGCGGCCGCGGCTCGACGTCGGCGAGGCGGAGATCGACAAGACGATCGAGGTGCTGCGCCAGCAGCGCACGACTTACGAGCGGGTCGAGCGGGCGGCGGCGAGCGGCGATCGCGTCGTCATCGACTTCACCGGCAGGCTGGACGGCGAGGTGTTCAAGGGCGGTCAGGCGAGCGATTACCCGGTCGTGCTCGGCGAGGGCCGCATGCTGCCGGAATTCGAAAATGGCGTCGCCGGACTGGCGGCCGGGGAAGGCCGCAGCTTCGAACTGACCTTCCCGGCGGATTACCAGGTCAGTGAAATGGCCGGCAAGCAGGTCAGCTTCGAGGTCGCCATGAAATCGGTCGAGGCGCCGCGGCTGCCGCCGGTCGATGCCGACTTCGCCCGCTCGCTCGGCATCGGCGATGGCGATCTCGCCAGGATGCGCGAGGAGATCCGCGCCAACCTGGTCAAGGAGGTGGGCAAGCGCATCAAGGCTCGGCTGAAGGAGCAGGCCATGCAGGCCCTGCTCGACACCCATCCGCTCGAGGTGCCGAGGAGCCTGGTCGGCGAGGAGGCCGAAGCGATGGCCGAGGCGGCACGCCGGGACCTGGCCGCGCGCGGCGCCGACATCAAGAACATGCCGGTCGACGCGGCCTGGTTCGCCTCCCAGGCCGAGCGCCGCGTCAAGCTCGGCCTGATCATTGCCGAGGTGGTGAAGGCTCACGGGCTGCAGGCGAAGCCGGAGCAGATCCGCGCGCTGATCGACGAGCAGGCGCAGTCCTACGAGCAGCCCGAGGAGGTGGTGCGCTGGTACTATTCCCAGCCGCAGCAGCTGGCGCAGGTCGAGGCGCTGGCCATCGAGGAGAACGTGGTCGACTGGGTGGCGGCCAATGCGCGCACCACCGACAAGGCGGTCACCTTTGACGAACTGATGGGAAATGCGGCATGATGCCGCGCAAACCGAGCATGAGCTACGACAACCGCAACGAGGCGCCCGATCGCTGGCAGCCCCAGTCCCTGGGGCTGATCCCGATGGTGATCGAGCAGAGCGGGCGCGGCGAGCGCGCCTATGACATCTATTCGCGCCTGCTCAAGGAGCGCGTCGTCTTCCTCGTCGGGCCGGTCAACGACGCCACGGCCAACCTGATCGTGGCGCAGCTGCTGTTCCTCGAGTCGGAAAACCCGGACAAGGACATCAACTTCTACATCAACTCGCCGGGCGGCTCCGTCTCGGCCGGGCTGGCCATCTACGACACCATGCAGTTCATCAAGCCCGACGTGTCGACCCTGTGCGTCGGCCAGGCGGCGAGCATGGGCGCCTTCCTGCTGG
The DNA here is from genome assembly GCA_963205435.1 of Pseudomonadota bacterium. Lineage (GTDB taxonomy): Bacteria > Pseudomonadota > Gammaproteobacteria > Burkholderiales > Rhodocyclaceae > Desulfobacillus. Next base: position 3,086 of record CAUJIV010000046.1, on the reverse strand, counting down.
CGGCCGGCGCCAAGGGCAAGCGCTTCTGCCTGCCCAACTCGCGCGTCATGATCCACCAGCCGATGGGCGGCTTCCAGGGCCAGGCCTCGGACATCGAGATCCACGCCAAGGAGATCCTCTACCTGCGCGCGCGGCTCAACGAGATCATGGCGCAGCACAGCGGCCAGCCGATCGAGCGCATCGAGCGCGACACCGACCGCGACAACTTCCTCTCGGGCGCCGAGGCGGTCGACTACGGACTGGTGGACAAGGTTCTCAGCAGCCGCGGCGACGCCTGAGCGAGGCGCGCCGGCGGCAAGAAGGAGGCGGGAGACGGACATGACCGACAAGAAAAGCAAGACGGCCGGGGAAAAGCTCCTGTATTGCTCCTTCTGCGGCAAGAGCCAGCACGAGGTGCGCAAGCTGATCGCCGGGCCGTCCGTCTTCATCTGCGACGAGTGCATCGAGCTGTGCAACGACATCATCCGCGACGAGATCGCCGCCGACCACGGCGGCAAGGGCGCCAAGGGCGACTTGCCGACGCCGAAGGAGATCTGCGCCATCCTCGACCAGTACGTCATCGGCCAGGACGCGGCCAAGCGCATCCTCTCGGTCGCCGTCTACAACCACTACAAGCGCCTCAGGCACATGTCGAAGGGCGACGAGGTCGAACTGACGAAGAGCAACACCCTGCTCATCGGCCCGACCGGCTCGGGCAAGACGCTGCTGGCGCAGACCCTGGCGCGGCTGCTCAACGTGCCCTTCGTCATGGCCGACGCGACGACGCTGACCGAGGCCGGCTATGTCGGCGAGGACGTCGAGAACATCATCCAGAAGCTGCTGCAGAAGTGCGACTACGAGGTGGAGAAGGCGCAGCAGGGCATCGTGTACATCGACGAGATCGACAAGATCTCGCGCAAGAGCGACAACCCCTCGATCACCCGCGATGTCTCCGGCGAGGGCGTGCAGCAGGCCCTGCTCAAGCTGATCGAGGGCACCGTCGCCGCGGTGCCGCCGCAGGGCGGGCGCAAGCATCCAAACCAGGACTTCGTCCAGGTCGACACCACCAATATCCTGTTCGTCTGCGGCGGCGCCTTCGACGGCCTCGACAAGGTGATCCGCAATCGCACCGAGCAGGCCGGCATCGGCTTCGCCGCCGAGGTGAAGAGCCGCGACGGCAAGGACACCACCGAAACCCTGCGCAGGGTCGAGCCCGAGGATCTGATCAAGTTCGGCCTGATTCCCGAGTTTGTCGGCCGGCTGCCGGTGGTGGCGACCCTGCACGAGCTCGACGAGGCAGCCCTGGTCGAGATCCTCGTCGAGCCGAAGAACGCCCTGATCAAGCAGTACCAGAAGCTGTTCGCCATGGAGGGCGCCGAACTGGAGGTGCGCCCGCAGGCGCTGCAGGCGATCGCCCGCAAGGCGTTGAAGCGCAAGACGGGCGCGCGCGGCCTGCGCTCCATCCTCGAGTCGGTCCTGCTCGAGACCATGTATGAACTTCCCAACCTGGAGAATGTCACCAAGGTGGTGGTCGACGAGGGCATGATCGAGGGCGCCGCCAAGCCGATCCTCATCTACGCCGACCAGCCCAAGGTTGCGGGCTCCAACTGATTGATTCCGCCGGGCATTTCCGCCCGGGCAGAAGTTCTTGATTTTCCGGCCGTTGCCCCCAGATAAGTCGGACGGCAATCATTTCGAAGGAAACGCCCATGTCAAGCGCGCTTGACCTCCCCGCAGAACGCCTTGAACTTCCACTGCTGCCCTTGCGCGACGTAGTGGTCTTCCCGCACATGGTGATCCCGCTCTTCGTCGGGCGGCCAAAGTCGATCAAGGCGCTGGAAACCGCCATGGAGGCGGGCAAGCACATCCTGCTTGTGGCGCAGAAGTCGGCCGCCAAGGACGAACCGGGCGTCGAGGACATGTACGAGATCGGCTGCGTCGCCAACATCCTGCAGATGCTCAAACTGCCCGATGGCACGGTGAAGGTGCTGGTCGAGGGCGGCCAGCGCGCGCGCATCGAGCGCGTGACCGACCAGCGCAGCATGTTCTCCGCGGAAGTCATGCCGCTGCCGGCCGACGAGCGGGCCACCCATGAAGTCGAGGCGATGCGCCGGGCCATCATCGCCCAGTTCGACCAGTACGTGAAACTCAACAAGAAAATTCCGCCGGAGATCCTCACTTCGCTGGCGGGCATCGAGGAGGCCGGGCGCCTGGCCGACACCATCGCCGCCCACCTGCCGCTCAAGCTCGAGCAGAAGCAGGAAATCCTCGAGATATTCGACGTCGGCGCCCGCCTCGAGAAGCTGCTGTCGCAGCTGGAGACCGAACTCGACATCCTGCAGGTGGAAAAGCGCATCCGCGGCCGCGTCAAGCGGCAGATGGAAAAGAGCCAGCGCGAGTACTACCTGAACGAGCAGGTGAAAGCCATCCAGAAGGAACTCGGCGAGGGCGAGGAGGGCGCCGACCTCGACGAGATGGAAAAGAAAATCAAGGCCGCCGGCATGAGCAAGGAGGCGCAGGCCAAGGCGCTCTCCGAGTTGAAGAAGCTGCGCCTGATGTCGCCCATGTCCGCCGAAGCGACGGTGGTGCGCAACTTCATCGAGACGCTGACCAACCTGCCCTGGAAGAAAAAGAGCCGCATCAGCAAGGACCTTACCGTCGCCGAGAAGGTGCTCGAGAAGGACCACTACGGCCTCGAGAAGGTCAAGGAGCGCATCCTCGAATACCTCGCGGTGCAGCAGCGCGTCGACAAGCTGAAAGCGCCGATCCTCTGCCTGGTCGGTCCCCCTGGGGTCGGCAAGACATCGCTCGGCCAGTCGATCGCCCGCGCCACCAACCGCAAGTTCGTCCGCATGTCGGTCGGCGGCGTGCGCGACGAGGCGGAGATTCGCGGCCATCGCCGCACCTACATCGGCTCGATGCCCGGCAAGATCCTGCAGAACATGACCAAGGTTGCCGTCAAGAATCCGCTGTTCCTGCTCGACGAGGTCGACAAGATGGGGCAGGATTTCCGCGGCGACCCGAGCTCGGCCCTTCTTGAAGTGCTCGATCCGGAGCAGAACTCGACCTTCGTCGACCATTACGTGGAGGTCGAATACGACCTGTCC
>CAUJIV010000045.1 GCA_963205435.1 Pseudomonadota bacterium | reverse complement strand
TGTCGGCGTTGAACGGCGTGCTCGGAGACCATCTCGAGGCGAAGGGGAATCCGCTCGCCATCCGCATGCGGCTGCGCCGCGCCGGGCAGGCGCTGCGGATGGAGAAGGCGGCCCTGGCCACCGCCTTCCCGAACGCCGGCGGCAGGCTGCTGGTGCTGGCGCACGGCCTGTGCATGAACGACCTGCAATGGAGGCGGCAGGGCCACGACCACGGCGCCGCCCTGGAAAGCGAGCTCGGCTACTCGGCCGTGTATCTGCACTACAACAGCGGCCGCCACATCTCCAGCAATGGGCGCGAGTTTGCCGGTCTGCTCGAAGCGCTGCTCGAGAACTGGCCGGTTCCGGTGCACGAACTGTCGATCCTTGGCCACAGCATGGGCGGCCTGCTGGCACGCAGCGCCTGGCATTACGGCACGGCGGCAGGCCATGCCTGGCCGCGTCGCCTGAAGAAGCTCGTCTTCCTCGGCACGCCCCACCACGGCGCGCCGCTGGAGCGCGGCGGCAACTGGATCGATCTCCTCCTCGGCGCCAGCCCGTATTCCGCCCCCCTTTCCCGCCTCGGCAAGATCCGCAGCGCCGGCATCACCGACCTGCGCCACGCCTATCTGCTGGACGAGGACTGGCAAGGGCGCGACCGCTTCGAACGCGCTTGCGGCCCCCGGGCGGCGCTACCCTTGCCGCAAGGGGTGCGGTGCTTCGCGATTGCCGCGAACACCGGCAAACAGGTGGGGGATCTCAAGGACCGGCTGATCGGGGATGGGCTGGTCCCGCTGGCGAGCGCGCTCGGCTGTCATGCCGAGGATGACCGCAACCTGATGTTTCCGGAATCGCGGCAGTGGATTGCCCGCAAGACGGGTCACCTGGCCCTGCTGTCCAGCAGGGCGGTGCATGCGCGGATCAGGCAGTGGCTGGGAGCGGGCTGAAGACCGCCTTCGGCCGCTTTCCGTGCACCCCTCTATTTGCCGAAGATCCCCTTGACGGCCTTGCCGACGCCCCCGACCGCGCCGCCGGCCGCCTCGATGCCCTTTTGTCCGATGGTGCCGGCGCCCTTGGTGAGGCCTTCCACGCTGACGCCCAGCACGTCGCCGAGCGAGGAGGCCACTCGAGTAGAAAATCCCTCGTTCAGCCTGAAGTTTGGATCGTCGAGCTTGCCGTCCAGGGTGAACATGATGCTGATCCGGTCGCTCTTGTCTTTCATCAGGCCAACCACCGCGGCGCGCGGCAGGCCCATGAAGGTGCCGCCGGGCTCGAGCTCCAGCCCGCTCAGCGTCAGCGTGCCCGGCGCATGGAGATGGCTGGCTTTGATGGTCGTCTGCAGGTCGAGGTCGAGCGTGCCTTTCCTGGCGCCCGTCTCGGCGGCCTTCATCAGATAGGGCTGCAGGGCGATCAGGTCGACGCCGCGCAGGGTGTTGCGCAGCTCGGAGTCCTTGCTGGCGAACGTCATCCAGCCGTCGACGAGCAGCTTGCCATCGCGGCGCGCGCCCTTCAGCACCCCGTCCAGATGCAGTTTCGATCTGGCCGTGAGATCCGGCAGATGGAGTTCCGTGACCCTGGCCTGCAACTGTTCCAGTCGCACCCTGTGCGCCGGTTTCCTCACCGTGGCGTCGAAGAACTCGAGCACGCCGTCCTTCAACTCGATGGCGCCGATGATCACCTCCGGGCCCTTGCCGGCCTCCTTCCTGTCATCCTTCTTCTCGAGCAGGCTCGGCACCACGCGCAGCTTGCCGTCCGTGCTGCGCAGGGCCGAAACGTAGCCGCCCTCGACAACGATGCTGGAAATGCTCACCTTGGCCGAGAGCAGGGCAAGCAGGTCGGGGGCAATGCGGATGCGCTCGGCGCGCAGGGTGTCGGGCGCCGGCCAGCCGGCGGGCGCCTTGACGCGCAATCCGAGCACTTCGACCGCGCCCAGGCCAGGGCGAATTTCACCGATCTCGGCCTGCAGACCGAGCGCCCGCTCCACTTCGCCCTTCAGCGCCCGCGCGCCAAAATGCAGGCCGGCGGCCGCCAGCAGGGCCAGGCCGGCCACGAGGCCAAGTCCGGCGGCCAGCCAGCGCCTCAGTCTCTTTCCGGCCATGACCGCTCCTCGCGCAGCTCTCTTACAGGTCGCCGATGGCGATGCTGAGCATGCCCAGCGAGCCCATGACGAATCCCTCGACGGGGAAGCTCACCTTCTCGCCTTTCTCCTGCGCGCCGACCAGGTAGAGCAGCGGCAGGTAGTGCTCGGGCGTGGGCACCGCCAGCCGCGCCGCCTCGCCCAGTCCCGGCCAGTCCACCAGCGCGGCGTGGTCGCCGTCGAGCAGGCGCTGCCGCACCGCGCCTTCGAAGGCCCGCGCCCAGTCGAAGCCTTCGTCGAGGAAGACCGGCTGCAGCAGGCCGAGGTTGTGCACGATGCCGCCGCTGGCGAGGATCAGCACGCCCTCCTCGCGCAGCACGGCCAGGCGCCGCCCGGTGTAGTAGTGGAATTGCGCCGGCTGGCGGCTGTCCATGCTCAGTTGCACGACGGGAACGTCCGCCGCCGGAAAAAGATGGGCCAGCACCGACCAGGCGCCGTGGTCGAGCCCCCAGTCGTGGTCGGCCGCCACCCGCAGCGGCGCCAGGCACTGGCGCACCCGCGCCGCCAGTTCCGGGCTGCCCGGCGCCGGGTAGCGAAATGCGAACAGCGACTCGGGAAAGCCGTGCACATCGTGCAGCGTCGCCGGCCGCGCCATGGCGGTCACCGCCGTGCCGGGAACATGCCAGTGCGCCGAGACGACAAGGATGGCGCGCGGCCGCGGCAGCGCCGCGCCGAGCCGCCGCCAGGCCGCCGTGAAGCGGTTGTCGGCCAGCGCGTTCATCGGGCTGCCGTGTCCGATGAACAGCGCCGGCATTTTGCCCACCAGGCTAGCCCTTCAGCGGCTTGAAGCGCAGCCGCTTCGGGCGGGCCGCCTCCTCGCCGAGGCGCTTCACCTTGTCGGCCTCGTACTCGTGGTAGTTGCCGTTGAAGAACACCCACTGCGACTCGCCCTCGCAGGCGAGGATGTGGGTGGCGATGCGGTCGAGGAACCAGCGGTCGTGCGAGATCACCAGCACGCAGCCGGCGAACTCGAGCAGCGCGTCCTCCAGCGCGCGCAGCGTCTCGACGTCGAGGTCGTTCGAGGGCTCGTCGAGCAGCAGCACGTTGCCGCCGGCGATCAGCGTCTTGGCCAGGTGCAGCCGCCCGCGCTCGCCGCCGGAGAGCTTGCCGACCAGCTTCTGCTGGTCGGCGCCCTTGAAGTTGAAGCGGCCGATGTAGGCGCGCGAGGGCGTTTCGTACTTGCCGACGGTGAGGATGTCGGCGCCGCCGGAAACGGCCTCCCACCCCGTCTTGTCGTCGGGCAGCCCCTCGCGCGTCTGCTCCACCGAGACCAGCTTGACGGTCGGGCCGATGACGATCTCGCCGGCGTCCGGCTGCTCGCGGCCGCCGATCATGCGGAACAGCGTCGACTTGCCGGCGCCGTTGGGGCCGATGATGCCGACGATGGCGCCGGGCGGAATGCTGAAGCTGAGATCGTCGATGAGCAGGCGCTCGCCGTAGCCCTTCGCGACGCCCTTGAACTCGATTACCTTGTCGCCGAGGCGCTCGGCCACCGGGATGAAGATCTCCTGCGTCTCGTTGCGCTTCTGGTATTCCTGGCTGGAGAGCTCGTCGAAGCGGGCGAGGCGCGCCTTGCTCTTGGCCTGGCGGCCCTTCGGGTTCTGCCGCACCCACTCGAGTTCCTTCCGGATGGCCTTCTGCCGCGCCGATTCGGCGGCCTCCTCCTGCTTCAGGCGCTGCTCCTTCTGCTCCAGCCATGAGGAGTAGTTGCCCTTCCAGGGAATGCCGTGGCCGCGGTCGAGCTCGAGGATCCATTCGGCGGCGTTGTCGAGGAAGTAGCGGTCGTGGGTCACCGCCACGACGGTGCCGGGAAAGCGCACGAGGAACTGCTCCAGCCAGTCCACCGACTCGGCATCGAGGTGGTTGGTCGGCTCGTCGAGCAGCAGCATGTCGGGCTTCGACAGCAGCAGGCGGCACAGCGCGACGCGGCGCTTCTCGCCGCCGGAGAGATGCTCGATTTTCGCCTCCCAGGGCGGCAGGCGCAGGGCGTCAGCCGCGATTTCGAGCTGCTGCTCGGCGCTGTGGCCGTCGGCGGCGGCGATGATCGCCTCGAGGCGCGCCTGCTCGGCGGCGAGCGCGTCAAAATCGGCATCGGGCTCGGCATAGGCGGCATAGACGGCGTCGAGCTTCTGCTGCGCCTCGAACACCTCGCCGAGGCCTTCCTCCACCGTCTCGCGCACCGTCTTCGCCGGGTCGAGGCGCGGCTCCTGCGGCAGGTAGCCGATGGAGAGCCCGGGCATCGGCGTCGCCTCGCCCTCGATCTCCTTGTCCTCGCCGGCCATGATTCTCAGCAGGGTCGACTTGCCCGAGCCGTTCAGGCCGAGCACGCCGATCTTGGCGCCGGGAAAGAAGCTGAGCGAGATGTCCTTGAGGATCTGGCGCTTGGGCGGGACGATCTTGCCCACGCGGTTCATGGTGAAGACGTATTGAGCCATGCGTTGTGCCTCTGCGGGGGAATCTGGCATTCTAGCCGAGCGCGGCGCCAGGCCGCCGCGGGAGGCTGCCTGCCACTGCGCCGCGTCCGGCCCAGTTCGCCGGACGGCTGAAATAAATTTCAGGACGCTCCGCAGTTCGCGCGGAAAAATGAATTTTGCTTCATGGCGGGACAAAAAGCATTGCGTGCCACGGCATTATCCTTTAGATTTGCCGGCACAAGAACGAACGGCATGACGCAAGGCATCACGGCCGTGAAATCAATCAGAAGCAACGCCTAACCTGATCAAGGAGGAAGCCGATGAAGCACCACAAGATCGTGCTCGCCGTTTCGCTGCTGGGACTGGCCAGCGCAGCGTACGCCGACGACAGCACCCTAAGCCGCAACATGGCCTCGGCCTGCGCCAGCTGCCACGGAACCAACGGCAACAGCGTCGGCGGCATGGATCCCCTCGCCGGCATGCCCAAGGAGGAAATGATCCGCAAGTTCAAGGATTTCCGCTCCGGCGCCAAGCCCGCGACGGTGATGCACCAGCTGGCCAAGGGCTACACCGACCAGCAGGTCGAGATGATCGCCAACTTCTTCGCCGCGCAAAAATAAGGGAGAGGCCATGAAATTGAACAGACGCGATTTCCTCAAGATGACGGGCGCCGCGGCCGCGGCCGGCGCGCTCTACGGCTGCGCCGGCGGCGCGCGCGCTTCCGGCCACGTCGTCGTCATCGGCGGCGGCTATGGCGGCGCGACCGCCGCCAAATACATCCGCATGTGGTCGAACGGCGGCATCGACGTGACGCTGGTCGAGCGCAACCCGGCTTTCGTCTCCTGCCCGATCTCCAACCTGGTGCTAGCTGGCGAAAAGACGCTCGCCGACATCACGACCGGCTACGACGGCCTGAAGAAGCATGGCGTGCGCGTCGTCCAGGGCGAGGCCGTCGCGGTCGACCCGGCCAAGCGCACCGTCAAGCTCGCCAGCGGCCAGGAGCTCTCCTACGACCGCCTGGTCGTCTCGCCCGGCATCGACTTCATGTTCGACAGCGTGCCCGGCCTCACTCCGGAGCTCTCCGAGACCAGGATCCTGCACGCCTGGAAGGCCGGTCCGCAGACCGTCGCCCTGCGCAAGCAGCTCGAGGACATGAAGGACGGCGGCGTCTATGCGCTCGCCATCCCCAAGTCGCCCTATCGTTGCCCGCCCGGGCCCTACGAGCGCGCCTGCATGGTCGCCCACTATTTCAAGGCGAAGAAGCCGAAGTCGAAAGTGCTGATCCTCGACGCCAACGAGGACGTGCAGTCGAAGAAGGGCCTCTTCATGAAGGCCTGGGGCGAGCATTACAAGGGCATCGTCGAGTACCGCCCGAACCATGTCATCAGCGGGCTCGACGCCAACACGAAGACGCTGAAGTTCGAGTTCGCCGACGCCGTCAGGGCCGACGTCCTCAACGTCGTGCCGGGGCAAACCTCGGGCGGCATCGCCAAGGCGGCCGGGCTGATCACCGCCAACAACCGCTGGTGCGGCGTCGACTGGCGCACCATGGAATCGCTGGCGCAGAAGAACATCCACGTTCTCGGCGACTCGACGTTGTCCGCCCCGGCGATGCCGAAGTCCGGCCACATGACGACGCAGCACGCCAAGATCGCCGCCGGTGCCATCGTCGCCCTGATGGCGGGAGAGGCGGCGCCCGACCCGATGGTGATCGCCAACACCTGTTACAGCTTCGTCACCGGCAACAGCGTGGTGCACGTCGCTTCGGTGCACAGCTATGACGCCAAGGACAAGACCTTCAAGGCCGTGCCGGGTTCGGGCGGCCTGTCACCGGCGGCGAACGAGCTGGAAGCGAAGATCGCGCTGAGCTGGGCGAAGAACATCTGGGCCGACGCCTTGATGTAATCGACCGTTTCCGCAACACGGCGGCGCCCGATATCCGGTGCGCCGCCGTTTTTTTGCCGGCCGCGAGCCGGCTCGCGCATGGAGAGCACAGGCGATGAGACTGCCCGCCCTGCTGGCTGCCCTCCTGGCAGCCGCCGTTTTCTGCCTTCCTGCCGTGGCGGCGGAACGGGCCTACCAGCTCGGCGTCATCGGCTTTGGCGAGAGCCAGCAGATGATCGCCTCGGAGTATGAAGGGCTGATCAATTACCTCGGCAGGGTGCTCAGGCGCCCGGTGCGGGTCGAGGGCTCGGGCGACTTCACCACTTTCGCCGAGCGCACGAGGAGCCGGCGCTACCAGATGCTGTTCGCCGCGCCCTCGGCCATCCTCGAGGCAAGCAGCGCCTCCGGCTATGTCCCGGTGGCCAAGGTCCCCGGCCTGCTCTCGGTCGCCTTCATGGCGCCGGCGCGAACCGGCATCGCCTTCACCGAGGACATGAAGGGCAAGCGCATCGGCTTCACCGGGCGGGATGCCATGATCACGCGGCTCGCCTTCATCGAGCTGAAGGCGCTCGGCATCACGCAGCCGGAAAGATATTTCTCCGGCATCGCCTACTACAAGGACGCAGAAGGCGTGCTGGCCGCCATGCAGATGAACCTGATCGACGTCGGCGTGGCGAATTCAGGGCTGTTCAACGTGTGGACCCACAAGGGCGAGGACATGAACCTCATCCACAGCGGCCGGGGCGTGCCGCACCTGACTTTCGCCGTGCGCGGCGATCTGCCGGAAGCGGAAAGGCGCGCAATCGTCGAGGCCCTGCTCAAGGCGACGCAGGACCGGGAGGCCCGGGAGTTCCTGCGCTATTCCAGCTTCCCCGGCTTCGAGCCGGCCCGGCTCGCCGATTTCGACGAACTGGCGAAGATGCTGGACATCAGATAGCGCGCTCAGCGCCTGCCGGTGCTGCCGAAGCCGCCGGCGCCGCGCGCGCTTTCCTCGAAGTCGTCGACCAGGTTGAAACTTACCTGCAGCACCGGCACGACGATCATCTGCGCCAGCCGCTCGAGCGGGTTGAGGGTGAAGGTCTCGCGGCCGCGGTTCCAGACGGAGACGAAGATCTCGCCCTGGTAATCGGAGTCGATCAGGCCGGTGAGATTGCCGAGCACGATGCCATGCTTGTGGCCCAGGCCGGAACGGGGCAGGATCAGCGCCGCCAGCCCCGGATCGGCCAGATGGATGGCCATGCCGGCGGGAATCAGCTGCGTGTCTCCAGGGCGCAACAGGGTCGGCGCCTCGATGCAGGCGCGCAGGTCGAGGCCGGCGGCGCCGGGCGTAGCGTATCGCGGCGGCTGATCCTTCAGGCGCGCATCGAGGATGCGCACGTCGATGCGATGCACTACCCTTCCCCGTTGCCGGCGAGCAAGGCGCCGATGCGCGCGACGATGGCGCGGGCGATCTCGATCTTCGGCGCCGGGCCGAGCGGATGGCGGCCCTGCTCGTCGAAGAGGATCACGGTGTTGTTCTCGCCGCCGAGGCCGTCGCGCACCAGGTTGCCGACCACCAGCGCCAGGTTCTTGCGGCGGCGCTTCTCCTCGGCATAGGCTTCGAGGCCGCGGCTCTCCGCGGCGAAGCCGATGCACAGCGGCGGCCGCGCGAGCGCGGCGACCTCGGCGAGGATGTCCGGATTGGGCGTCAGGGCGATCTGCAGCTCGCGGCCATCCTTCTTCAGCTTGTCCGCCAGCGGCGCCGCCGGGCGGTAGTCGGCCACCGCCGCCACGCCGATGAAGATGTCGCACTGCGCGACCCGCTGCATGACGGCGGCGTGCATCTCGCGGGCGCTGACGACGTCGATGCGCGCCACGCCCGCCGGCGCCGCCAGCGCCACCGGCCCGCTCACCAGCGTCACCCGGGCGCCGGCGTCGCGCGCGGCGCGCGCCAGGGCGAAGCCCATGCGTCCCGAGCTGGGATTGGTCAGGCCGCGCACGGCATCGAGCGCCTCGAAGGTCGGGCCGGCGGTGAGCAGCACGCGGCGCCCGGCCAGCACTTTCGGCTGGAAGAAGCCGGCGACGGCGTCGTGGATGTCCTGTGGCTCGAGCATGCGCCCCGGGCCGGTCTCGCCGCAGGCCTGCTCGCCCTCGGCCGGTCCGAGCAAGGTCACGCCGTCGGCGACGAGTTGTTCGGCGTTGCGCCGGGTCGCCGGGTTCTGCCACATCTGCCGGTTCATGGCCGGCGCCACCAGCAGCGGGCAGTCTCGCGCCAGACACAGCGCCGCAAGAAGATCATCGGCGCGGCCGTGCGCCAGGCGGGCAAGAAAATCGGCCGAAGCCGGCGCGACGACGATGGCATCGGCGGCGCGCGACAGCTCGATGTGCGCCATGTTGTCCGGCATGCGCGCGTCCCACGGGTCGCACCAGGCCAGCCGACCGGTGAGCGCCTGGAAGGTGACCGGGGTGACGAAGCGCGCCGCGGAGGACGTCAGCACGGCATGCACTTCGGCGCCGTCGCCGACCAGGCGGCGTGCCAGTTCCGCCGCCTTGTAGGCGGCGATGCCGCCGGTGACGCCCAGCACCAGCCGCCTGCCTTTCAGTTCCGCCATGACGGTGCGATAGAATCCCCAGGGAGCGAGGATTCTACCCGGATTGACCTGCACATGGCGATCAAGCACTGGCCGGAGGCGGAACGGCCGCGCGAGCGGCTGCTCGGCCGGGGCGCGGCCGCACTGTCCGACGCCGAGCTGCTGGCGATCTTCCTGCGCGTCGGCGTGGCCGGATCGACGGCGGTCGACCTGGCGCGCACCCTGCTCGCGCATTTCGGCAGCCTCAACCGCCTGTTCGCCGCCAGCCGCGCGGAGTTCTCCGCCATCCCCGGCATGGGCGACGCCAAGTACGCTCAGCTGCAGGCGGTGCTGGAAATGGCGAAACGCGCCCTGCGCGAGGAACTCGCCGCCGGCGACGCCCTCGCCTCGCCGCGCGCCGTGCGCGACTGGCTGCGCCTCAGGCTCGCCGCACTGCCGCACGAGGTATTCATGGTGCTGCTGCTCGACGCGCAGAACCGCCTCGTCGCCGCGGAAGAGCTGTTCCGCGGCACGCTGACCCAGACCAGCGTGCATCCGCGCGAAGTGGTCAAGCTGGCGCTGGCGCGCAATGCCGCCGCCGTCATCCTCGCCCACAACCATCCTTCCGGCGTCGCCGAGCCGAGCCGCGCCGACGAGGCGCTCACGCAGGCACTGAAGCAGGCGCTGGCGCTGGTGGACATCCGCCTGCTCGACCACTTCATCGTCGCCGGCAGCGCCGAGCCGCTCTCCTTCGCCGAAAAAGGCTTGATTTGACAGCCTGAAACAAAGTAGAATGCACGGTTTGCCAATCCGTATTTTTGGAGCATAACTCATGGCCCGCGTCTGCCAGGTGACCGGCAAGGCACCGATGGTGGGGAACCACGTCTCCCACTCGAACATCAAGACCAAGCGCCGCTTCCTGCCCAACTTGCAGAACCGCCGCTTCTGGGTCGAGTCCGAAAATCGCTGGGTCAGCCTGCGCGTCTCCGGCGCCGGCCTGCGCACCATCGACAAGAAGGGCATCGACGCCGTGCTGGCCGAACTGCGCGCCAAGGGCGCCCTCTAGGGAGACACGGCATGCCACGCGAGAAGATCAAGCTGGAAAGCAGCGCCGGCACCGGCCATTTCTACACGACGACCAAGAACAAGCGGACGATGCCCGAAAAGCTGGAGATCAAGAAATTCGATCCGAAGGCGCGCAAGCACGTCCTCTACAAGGAGACCAAGCTGAAGTAGGGGCGTCGCGCCCATCCGGAAAACCCGCCGCCGGCGGGTTTTTTTATTGCCCGCCGCGCGGCTCGAGCAGGCGCACCTCGCGCTGCGGGAAGGGGATCTCGATGCCCTCGCGGCCGAAGGCGCGCCAGATGGCGAGGTTGATCGCGGACTTGATGCCGAGGGCGCCGCCTTTCGGCGCCTCGATCCAGAAGCCCAGCTCGAGATCGATGCCGGAATCGGCGAAGCCGACGAGGAAGGCCTTCGGCTCCGGCTCGGCGAGCACGCCGGCCTGGGCGCGCGCCGCCTCGACCAGCAGCGCCATCGCGCGCTCGACGTCGCAGCCGTAGCCCACCTGCACCCTGACGGCATGGCGCACGCGCGAGTTGGTGTAGGTCTGATTCATCACGACCGAGCTGACCAGCACCTCGTTCGGCACGATGGCCTCGGCGCCGCTGGTCGAGCGCAGCACGGTGTAGCGGGTCGTGATGTGGGTCACCTCGCCGGCATAGTCGTCGACCGTGACGACGTTGCCGAGGCGGATCGAGCGGTCGAGCAGCAGGATGAAGCCGGAAACGTAGTTCGCCGCGATCCGCTGCAGGCCGAGACCGATGCCGACGCCGAGGGCGCCGCCGAAGATCGACAGCGCGGTGAGGTCGATGCCGACCAGGGGCAGGCTGATCAGCACCGCCAGCAGGATAAGCAGGGCGCGCGCCAGGCGCGCGAACACCAGCTTCAGGTTGCCGTCGAGCCCGCTCGCCGCCATCAGCCGCTGCTCGACCAGGCTGCCCAGCCAAAGCGCCGCCAGCAGGGTGACGAGCACCGTGGCCGCGCCCTGCAGGATCAGCCACAGCGAGAGGCGCTGCTTGCCGATGGTGAACTGGATGTCCTCGAGCGCCTCGATGATCTCCGGCGCCAGCCCGCCGATGTGGATGGCGACGCCAGCGAGGATGAGCAGGGTCAGCAGGCGCTCGAAGGCGGAGAGCCAGGCGGCGCGCGGGAAGCCCTGGCGCAGGGCGAACAGCACGGCGCGGATGAGGGCGAAGGCGGCGAGCAGCGGCACGGCCAGGCGCAGCAGGCTGACCGGCTGCCAGTGCTGCAGCAGCGGCCGCGCGATCAGCACCAGCAGCAGTGCGGACAGCGGGAAGGCCAGCCGCTGCAGCCCGCGCCGGCCGGGATGGACCGGCAGGCTCGGATCGGCGCGGCGGCGCAGCAGGTACGACGCCAGCCAGGCCAGCCCCAGGCACAGCGCCAGCACCGCGGCCTGCCAGAGCACGTCGGGCCGTTGCAGGTCCTGCCAGAGGTCGGCGATCAGGCCGCCGAATTGGGTCTTCTCCATGTCAGTCTTCGATCCTCAGGTAGTCGCGCCAGGGCACGGCGTCGGCGCGATGGCGCCGCCAGTTGTCCAGATAGGCGCCCGCCAGCTCGCGCTGACCGCGCAGGATCAGCACGTTCTCCGCGTTGCGCGCCTGCGCCGACCAGGTGAAATTGTACGAGCCGGTGATCACGGTCGGCGAGTCCTCCTCGGCGTCGATCAGCAGGATCTTGTTGTGGGCGGCGGCATAGCGTACTTCCAGGGCGACGGGTATGCCGGCCGCCGCCAGCTGCGGCAGGCGGCTGCTGACCAGGCGCTCGGCCTGGCCGCGGTCGGCCAGCACCTCGACGCGCAGGCCGCGCCGATGCGCGGCGATCAGCGCCGCGGCCAGCGCGCGGCTGGTGAAGGCGAAGGCCTGGACATGGATGCTGCGCCGGCCCTCGCCGATCGCCGCGACGAGCGCTCCCTCGACGTCCTGCCAGGGCGAGAACAGCGCCTGCACCGTGCCCTGCACCGTGCCCTGCGCCGGCAGCAGCGGCGGCGCCGCGTCGAAAGCGCCGGCGCCGGGCGCGGCAAGGATCGCCAGCGCGGCCAGGATTGACGGCAACCGGCGCCGGGCCGGGCGCTGCGGCGCGCTCACCGCGCGCGTCAAGGGCGAGTGCCGCGGCAAGCGGCCGCCTTCACGCCGCCACCGGAGTGACGACGATCACGCGAGGGTCGTCGGCGTAATCGAGCAGCAGGCTGCGCACCCGCTCCTGCCACAGCCGGCTGAATTCGCGCTGCATCTGCTCGTCGGCCTGGCCAGCGACGCAAAACGGCATCAGCTCGCGCATCAGCGGGTTGCCCGGCACGTATTCGAGAAAGGAAGTGACGTCGACCGCCGCCGCCGTGTCCTGACGAATGAAGCGGATGTCGCTCTCGCGGCCGGTGTTGAAGGCCAGCAGGTTGCGCCGGTCGAAGCGCCCCGCCAGCCCCTTGAAGCCGGTGTCACGCGTCGCGCCGGTGAGCAGGCTGACGATGTTGGCGATGACGCCGGTCACGCCGCTGGTCCACTCCTGGCTGAACTCGGCGCGCACGGCGCCGCGTTCGGGCAGGCTATGCGGGTAGAGCGCTTCCAGCGCGCGCAGGGTCATCAGCCAGGCCGAGGCCACCGTCGGGCAGGAATGGCCCGCCGTCTTGACGGCATCGACGTAGCGGTAATGCAGCTGGCCGCCCTCGGCGGCGCCGAGAAATTCGGCGAGCGGATCGTACAGGGTGATGGCCGGCGCCTGTTCGAAGAATTCTGGCGTGTTCATTGTCTTACCTCTCTGTTGGTTGTCGTTCGAATGCTGCGGCGAAGAAACCGTCCGTGCCGTGGCTGTGCGGCGCCAGGTGCAGGTGTTCGCCGCATCCGCTGACGATACCCTGATTCTCGAGGATTTTCCCGGCCGGGACGGGCAGAAACGACGGATGCGCCTCGAGGAAGGCGCCGACGACCGCCTCGTTTTCCTCCTCCAGGATGCTGCAGGTGGCATACACCAGCCGCCCGCCCGGCTTCACCAGCCGCGCCGCCGCGGCGAGGATGGCGCGCTGCTTGCGCGCCAGCTCGGCGACGTCTTGCGGCGTCTGCCGCCACTTGAGGTCGGGATTGCGCCGCAGGGTGCCCAGCCCGCTGCACGGCGCGTCGACCAGCACGCGGTCGAACTTGCCGGCGAGGCGCTTGACGCGCAAGTCGTTCTCGCCGTCGATGGCCAGCGGATGGACGTTGGACAGTCCCGATCGCGCCATGCGCTGCCTGAGGCGCGCGAGCCGCCGGGCGGAGACGTCGAAGGCGTACAGGCGTCCGGTCGAGCGCATCAGCGCGCCGAGCAGCAGGGTCTTGCCGCCGGCGCCGGCGCAAAAGTCGGCGACCATCTCGCCGCGCTTCGGCGCAAGGAGAAAGCCCAGCAGCTGGCTGCCCTCGTCCTGCACCTCGATGCTGCCGTCGAGGTAGAGCGGATGCTGCTGCAGCACCGGCTTGGCCTTGAGGCGGATGGCCAGCGGCGAGAGCCGGCCGGCTTCGGCGGCGATGCCTTCCGCGCCGAACCGCGCCAATACCGAATCGCGCCCGGCCTTCAGCGAATTCACGCGCAGATCGAGCGGCGCCGGCCGGTTCAGCCCCTGGGCCAGTTCGAGCAGCCGCGCCGCGCTCATCCGAGCGAGCAGCCGCTCGGCGAGCCAGTCGGGGAAGTCGGCCTGCTCGGCCAGCGTCATCTCGCCGGGCTGGCGCTGCCTGACTTCCGCCAGCCACTGGAGCTCCTTGCCGCCGATGAGCGGCTCGAGCTGGCGCTGGCTGATGCCGGAGAGCCGCGCCAGCGCCGCCAGCATCAGGCGGCGCGGACTCGCCTCCTCGCCGGCCAGCCGCTCGAGCAGACGGCGGCGCCGCAAGACGGTGTAGGCGGTCTCGGCGACGAAGCTCCTGTCGCGGCCGCCGAGCTTCGGCTGCTCGCGGAAGAACTTCGACAGCACGGCATCGGCCGGCCCCTCGAAGCGCAGCAGCCGGCCAAGCGCCTCGGCCGTCGCCGCGAGGAGGGCGGCGCTCAGACGCGGCGCCTCACTTTTCGCCGGCGGCAAGGCGCACTCCGTCGACTTCGAAGTCGACCACGTTCTGGTCATACACCTCGCCCTTGCGATCATGGTAGAGGATGCGCAGGGGCAGGTTGCGGTAATCGGAGGCGAGCCAAAGCTCCATCGCCTGCTCGCCGGGCAGCGCCGGCGTCTTCACATGCCAGGCGCGCAGCGCGCCGAAAGGCGTGGCGAGCATCTCGTCGCCGACGGCCTCGTAGGCATAGCGGCCGTAGTTTTTGCCGGTGGCGATCATCATCTCGATGCGCGCCGCGATGCCGGCCAGGCCGATCTGGTAGATCTGCGACAGCAGGTCCTGGGCGCCGGGCGCAAGGGGCGCTTCGCGCAGCTTGCCGCGGCCGCTCGCCAGCATGACCTTGCCGGACTCCCAGTCGAAGCGCGCCCGCTCGGCCGTGCGACCGTCGCGCTCGACGCGAAACTCGCGCGGCACCAGGCCGTCCGCCGTCAGCTCGCCTTCGCTCGTCTGCACGATGGTGGCCGGGCGGAACAGGGCGACAAGGCCGGTCGTCTCCGAGACCGTTCGCAGCAGGTAGTGCCTGCCATCATGCTGCCAGCTGTGGGACGACTGGCCGATCTGCATGCCCCGCTCGCCTTCGCCGCGGCTGACAGAGAAGCGGATGCGGCCCTGGCGCGGCCAGCTCGTCTCGACGCTGTCGGTAACGACGGCGGGCGCCGCCACGGGCGCCGGATCGGCGGCGACCGGCGCGCCCTGCTCAGCGCCGGCCGGGCCGGCGGACGTTGGCGGCACCGCCTGTGGTCGCGACGGGCCGGCTGGCGGCGGCTGCCGGCCGGGCTGCGGCCTGCCCGGCCGGGCGGCGGCAGGCGGTGGCGCCGGCGCCAGGCGCGGCGGCTGCGGGGTCGGCAGGAGGTGCGCCTCGAGGATCTCCGTCGTCGCCGGCCCGTCGAAAAAAGGCAGCCGCCAGCCCGGGCCGCCGATGATCGCGAGATGGAGCAGCAGCGACAGGCCCAGCGCAATCAGCCAGGAGTGTCTGCTCATCGATCGGGCTGGGGAACGAGGAGCGCGCCGCCGGGACGCTGCTCGCCGTCGAGGCGCACGCGGCCGGCCTCGTCGAGCGACAGCCGCCCGTCGAGGAACCAGCGCACCGCCTGCG
The DNA here is from genome assembly GCA_963205435.1 of Pseudomonadota bacterium. Taxonomy (GTDB): domain Bacteria; phylum Pseudomonadota; class Gammaproteobacteria; order Burkholderiales; family Rhodocyclaceae; genus Desulfobacillus. Next base: position 38,792 of record CAUJIV010000045.1, on the reverse strand, counting down.
GGTAGGCGACATGCTCTTGCGCCAGCACGCGCGCGGCGAGGGCCGACTCGCTGTCGTCAGGATAGGCCGGCACGGCGGCCTGGATGATGATCGGGCCGTTGTCGAGGGCCGCCGTGACGAAATGAACGGTGCAGCCATGCAGGCGGCAGCCGGCCTCGAGCGCGCGCCGGTGGGTGTGCAGGCCGGGGAAGGACGGCAGCAGCGAAGGGTGGATGTTCAGCAGGCGGCCGTGGTAGCGGCGCACGAAGGCGTCGCCGAGAATCCGCATGAAACCGGCCAGCACGACGAGGTCGGGCGCATGGCGGTCGATCTCGGCGGCCAGCGCGGCATCGAAGGCCTCGCGCGATGCTTGCGCCGCGTGGTCGACGACGGCGGTGGCGATGCCGTGCGCGCGGGCGGTCTGCAGCCCGCGGGCATCGGCGCGGTTGCTGATGACGGCGGCGATGCTGCAGGGCAGCCGCGCCGCCAGCAGCGCCTCGAGATTGCTGCCCCGGCCGGAGATGAGGACGACGATCCGCTTCACGGCTTCCCCGTCGGTGCGCCGGCGAACGGAAGCCGCCCGTGCCGGGCGGCGGCCGCCTCGTTGCCCGGCGTGAAAGGCGAAAGGAAAGCTGCCATCTTCAGAACTTGACCGGCAGGAAAATCGCCGTGGCGAGGCTCTGGAACACCTTGGCGACGACGCGGTTGGTCTTGTCGGCGACGATGACCGATAGCAGGTCGAGGCTGCCGATGATCTTGCCGAATTCGCGCTCGAAAGACAGGTTCCTCACCGGCCCGGCACCCTCGTTCGACAGCAGCCAGGGCTCGCCGTTCGGCGCCGCGGCGTTGGACAGCTTCCAGACAGCGATCTCGACATTGCGCGCGGCGTTGAACAGGGCCTGCGGATCGAGGTCGTCGATGATGAAGAACTCGCTCTTGTCGTTGAAGGCGCTCATCAGCATGCCGCCGAGGCCGCCGATGAAGGCCAGCACGCGGTCTCCGGCGAAATCCTCGCGAAAGGCGAGGTGGATCGCCTCGCTGCCCTGCCGGCCCTCGAGTTCGGCGAAGGCCCAGGCGTGGCGACCGTCGAAGATGCGCGCCAGCGCCGTCTCGAGGCTGGGCTGGCCGGCCTTGCGCCACTCGCGCGGATTGCGCCGGTAGAGCTTCTCGGCGAGCCGTCTCAGGCTGGCGAAAACGGCGCGCTGGTGCGCCTCGGCCACGCGATCGATGTCCGACTTGGCGATCTGCCCCGGATCGAAGCCCTCGGCCGGCCGGGCCGGTGCCGTACCCTTGTTCCAGCTTGCGCAGGCAGTTAATAACGCCATGGAAATCAACAAGATAAGCCGTCGCGCCATGCGCCATCATAGCGCAAAGAAGGGCTGGCCGCGCACCCGCGCCGGCTTCATCTGCTATTGCGACAGGCGGCGATGGCGAAGGTAGCCGAACAGGGCTGGCAGCATCGACACGACGATGATGGCGAGGATGACGAGGCTCAGGTTGTTCTGGATGACGGGCAGGTTGCCGAACAGGTAGCCGGCGACCGAAAGCGAGCCGACCCAGAGCACGGCACCGGAGATGTTGAAGGCCTGGAAGCGCGCATAGGTCATGCCGCCGATGCCGGCGACGAAGGGGGCGAAGGTGCGCAGAATCGGGATGAAGCGGGTGATGACCAGGGTCTTGCCGCCGTGCCGTTCGTAGAAGGCGTGGGTCTTCAGCAGCGCGTCCTTGTTGAAGAAGCGCGAGCCTTGCCACTGGAAGACCCTCGCGCCCAGATAGCGGCCGATCGAATAATTGATGCTGTTGCCGAGGACGGCGGCGGCGATCAGCGTGGCGTTGAGCAGCCACAGGTCCATGCTGCCCGCCCCGCACAGCGCGCCGGCGACGAAGAGCAGGGAGTCGCCCGGCAGGAAGGGCGTGACGACGAAGCCCGTCTCGGCGAAGACGATGAGGAAGAGAAGGGCGTAGACCCAGCCGCCATGCTCGGCGATCAGGGCAGCGAGATGACGGTCGAGATGGACGGCGATGTCCCAGGCGAGGGCGAGGAACTCCATGAGGGCGCCATGATACAGTTGCGCCCTGCAGCCGGCCAGCAAAAGATGCCTTCGATCCGCCCCCTGCCCGACCTTCTCGTCAGCCAGATCGCCGCCGGCGAGGTGGTCGAGCGCCCCGCCTCGGTGGTGAAGGAACTGCTCGAGAACAGCCTCGACGCCGGCGCCCGCAGCATCGCCGTGCAACTGCTCGAGGGCGGCGCGCGGCAGATCCGCATCCTCGACGACGGCTGCGGCATTCCACGCGAGGAACTGCCGCTGGCGCTCGCCCGCCACGCCACCAGCAAGATCGCCTCGCTCGAGGATCTCGAGGGCGTCGCCTCGCTCGGCTTCCGCGGCGAGGCGCTCGCCGCCATCGCCTCGGTGGCGCAGCTCAGCCTGGCCAGCCGGCCGCGCGAAGCGACGCATGCCTGGCGCATCGGGCCGGACGGCGAGGTCGCGCCGACGGCGCTCGCCGCGGGCACGCTGATCGAGGTCGACGCGCTCTACTTCAACACGCCGGCGCGGCGCAAGTTCCTGAAGAGCGCGCAGACCGAATACGCCCACTGCGAGGAGGCGCTGCGGCGCATCGCGCTGGCCCATCCGCGGACGGCCTTCGTCCTGCAGCACAACGGCCGCGTCACCCTGCAGCTGCCGGCGGGCGAGGCGTCGCAGCGCGCAGCCGATGTCCTCGGCGCCGAATTCGCCGCCCGCTCGCGCCGCGTCGAGGCCGCCGCCGGCGATCTGCGCCTGAGCGGCCTCGCCGGGCTACCAGCCTTCTCGCGCAGCCGCGCCGACATGCAGTATTTCTATGTCAACGGGCGCTTCGTGCGCGACCGGCTGCTCGCCCACGCCGCGCGCGAAGCCTATGCCGACGTCCTCCACGGCGGCCGCCAGCCGGCCTACGCGCTGTTCCTCGAGCTCGACCCGCGCGGCGTCGATGTCAATGTGCATCCAGCCAAGACCGAGCTGCGCTTTCGCGACGGCCGCGCCGTGCACCAGTTCGTCTTCCACGCGCTGCAGCGCGCGCTGGCTGAGCCGCTGGCGCAGACGGCCGCGGCCACCCCGACTGCCGTCTCGTCGCCGCAAGAGTCGGCTTTCACCGGCGCGGTCGCGCAGCAGCCGCTCGGCATCGAACAGCCGCTGGCGGCCTATTTCGACTTCGTCAGCGCCGGCGCGCCGGCGCCGCTGCCGCCGGAATCGGCGGCCTCGCCGCCGCTCGGCTTCGCCCTCGCCCAGCTGCACGGCATCTACATCCTGGCGCAGAATGCCGCCGGCCTCGTCCTCGTCGACATGCACGCCGCCCACGAGCGCATCCTCTACGAAAGGCTGAAGGCGCAGCTCGAAGGACAGCCGTCACGCCAGTCGCTGCTGGTGCCGCTGGTGCTGTCGGCCAGCGGCGAGGAAATGGCCGTAGTCGAGGAGCACGCCGTGGCGCTCGACGCCCTCGGCTTCGCCATCGCCGCGGCCGGGCCGCGAGAGCTGGCCGTTCGCGCCGTGCCGACCCTGCTCGCCGGCGCGCCGCTGGAGGAACTCGTGCGCTCGCTGCTCGCCGACCTCGGCCGGCTCGGCTCCAGCCGCGCCGCCGAGGCGCGGCGCGACGAATTGCTCGCCACCCTGGCCTGCCACGGCGCCGTGCGCGCCCGTCGCGCGCTCAGCCTGCCCGAAATGAACGCCCTGCTGCGGCAGATGGAGGAAACCGAGCGCGCCGGCCAGTGCAACCACGGCCGGCCGACCTGGGCGCAGCTTTCGATGGACGAGCTCGACCGGCTGTTCCTGCGTGGCCGCTAGCCGTCCCGCGCCGCCGCTGCCGCCCGCCCTGTTCCTCATGGGGCCCACCGCCAGCGGCAAGACCGAGGTGGCCCTGGCGCTAGCCACCCGCTTCCCGCTGGAGATCGTCAGCGTCGATTCGGCCCAGGTCTTCATCGGTATGGACATCGGCACGGCCAAGCCGGATCGCGCCACGCGGGAAAAATTTCCACACCACCTGATCGATCTGGTCACCCCGGAAGAAGCCTATTCGGCGGCGCGCTTCCGCGATGACGCCCTGCGCGCGATGGGCGAGATCACGGCGCGCGGCCGGATCCCGTTGCTCGTCGGCGGCACCCTGCTCTACTTCAAGGCGCTCATTGAGGGCCTCTCCGACCTGCCGCCGGCCGACGCCGGCTTGCGCCGCGAGATCGACGCCGAGGCGGCGCGGCGCGGCTGGCCAGCGCTGCACGCCGAACTCGCCCGGCTCGATCCGGCAGCGGCGGCGCGCCTCGAGCCCGGCGACGCCCAGCGCATCCAGCGCGCGCTGGAGGTGGTGCGCCTGACCGGAGCGCCACTGGCGGCCAGCCTGGCACGCCGCAGCTCGGCCGGCCTGCCCTATCGGCCGATCCAGCTCGCCCTGCTGCCTTCGCTGCGATCCGCCCTGCACGAGCGCATCGCCCGCCGCTTCGATGCCATGCTGGCGGCCGGCTTGATGGAGGAGTTGCAGCGGCTGCGCCGCGAGTACCGGCTGCACGCCGCCCTGCCGGCGATGCGCTGCGTCGGCTACCGCCAGGCCTGGAGCTTTCTGGAAGGCGCCATCGGCCCGCAGGAACTGCGCGAAAAAGGCATCGCCGCCAGCCGCCAGCTGGCCAAGCGCCAGCTGACCTGGCTGCGCGGCTGGCCCGGCCTAGAACGTTTTGACTGCCTCGCTGCCGACGCTGCCAGGCAGGTCGCGGCGGCAGTGGAGCGGGCGCTGGCTCAAGTTTCCGCTGGCGAGCGCCGTTAATCGTCTGATCGAGGATCCTGACGGAGAACGGATTGAGCACGGCCGAAGAAACTGCAGACGCCCCTCCGCTGGCGGCCGCACGACGATCGAACACGGTCATCCGCCTGAAGCGGTTGTTGGCCTTCCCCTTGCTGTTATGGCAGCGCTGGCAGGATCGCCGCGAGGCCCAACCTTCCGGGGAGGAGGAAGCCTCCGGCAGTGCGGATGAAGCAGCCGCTGGCGCGAAAGCGGAACTGCGCCTGCTGCCCTACGCCATCGTGCTGCTGGCCGGCATCGCCGCCGGCGCGGGCGTTGCCTACGGACTCACCGCGCACGCACTCGCCGAGCAGGCGGCGGCGCTGCAGGCGGCGCAGGGCGAAACCGCCCGCCTTAAGACCCAGCTGTCCGGTCATGACAAGCAGATGCTGGAGGGCCGCAAAAAGCTCGAGGAGGAACAAATCCGGCGCGTGGAGGCGGAAAACCGCCTCGCCATCGCCCAGGCGGACCTGGCCCGCCTGCAGGCCGGTGACAATCCTGGTTCTGCCAAGCCAGCCGGCAGTGGCGAGCAGGCTTCCCGGACCGCCAATTCCATCGACTGCACCCTGCGTGCCGGCAGCGCCGGCAGCACCCTGAAAGACTGCCTGAAGGCCTTCAACGGCCGCTGACGAACGGCGCCACCGCCGCGGCGCGGCCCCACAGTCGAGGCAGCAGCGCTTCCAGCCGGGCCGGTTCGGCGCTGCTGTAGAAGCGCTCCGACCCTTCGCCTTCTCCCAAGGCATCCCCCGTTTCCGCAAGGCGCCGCGCCAGTTGCCGCGCCACGGCGGCACCCGGCTCGATGATCGCCACCCGCGGGCCGGCCAGTTGCCGCAGGAGCGGCATGAGGAAGGGGTAATGAGTGCAACCGAGCACCAGGGTGTCGGCGCCGGCCGCCAGCAGCGGCTCGACGCAGGCTGCCAGCAACGACCGCGTCTGCGGCCCGTCCAGATCGCCCGCCTCGATGCGCTCGACCAGTCCGGGGCAGGGCTGGACGAGAACGCGCGCCTGCGAGCCATGCCTTTGCACCAGCTCGGCGAACTTGCCGCTCTCCAGCGTGCCGCTGGTGGCCAGCACGCCGATGACGCCCGAGCGCGTCGCCTCGGCCGCCGGCTTCACCGCCGGTTCCATGCCGACGATGGGCAGCTCGAAGCGACTGCGCAGGACGGTAATGGCTGCAGCCGTCGCCGTGTTGCAGGCGACGACGAGGGCGCGGGCGCCGCGCTCGACGAGGAACTCGGCGATCGCCAGGGCGCGCGCCTCGATGAAGGCGGCGGACTTGTCGCCGTAAGGCGCGTGGGCCGAGTCGGCGACATAGAGCAGGTTCGCCGCCGGCAGCACCGCGCGGACATGGCGCAGCACCGTCAGACCGCCGACGCCGGAATCGAAGACGCCGATCGGCCTCGCCGGGCCCTCCACCCGCCCCCTTCCCGAGGAAGGGGGCGGCGCCCGTTCGCCGCTGTGCGGCTCCATGCCGATGGCTGTCCTTGGGGCGGCCCGACGGACAACGCTCAAGCGACGAGAGTCTGCGGCTGGCCGGCCTCGCGCCGGACGATGGCGCCGATGGTCCAGGCCGTCTCGCCGGCCTCGCGCAGCAAGCGCAGCGCGGCTGCCTCCTGCGCCCGGTCGACGACGACGACCATGCCGATGCCGCAATTGAAGACGCGGTGCATTTCCTCGTCCGCCACCCCGCCTTCGCGCTGCAGCCAGTCGAACAGCGACAGTCGCGGCCAGGCGGCGCGCTCGAGCCGGGCCGCCAGCCCTTCGCCGAGGATGCGCGGCACGTTGTCGAGCAGGCCGCCGCCGGTGATGTGGGCGAGGCCCTTCACCGGCAGCGCGGCCATCAGCGCCAGCAGGGGCTTGACGTAGATGCGCGTCGGCGCCATCAGCGCGTCGGCGAGCGGGCGGCCGTCGAAGTCGGCGGCAAGGTCGGGTCGCGCCCGATCGAGGATGCGGCGCACCAGCGAAAAGCCATTGGAATGCGCGCCGCTCGAGGCGAGGCCGATGACGGCGTCGCCCGGCGCGATGGCGCGGCCGTCAATGATCCGCGACTTCTCGACCGCGCCGACGGCGAAGCCGGCGAGGTCGTACTCGCCGTCCGGATACATGCCCGGCATCTCCGCCGTCTCGCCGCCGATGAGGGCGCAGCCGGCCAGCTCGCAGCCGCGGGCGATGCCCTGGATCACGCTCGCCGCCGTGTCCACGTCGAGGCGGCCGCAGGCGAAGTAGTCGAGGAAGAACAGCGGCTCGGCGCCCTGCACCAGGACGTCGTTCACGCTCATCGCCACCAGGTCGATGCCGACCGTGTCATGGCGATTCAGCTGGAAGGCCAGCTTGAGCTTGGTGCCGACGCCGTCGGTGCCGGCGACGAGGACCGGCTCGCGGTATTTCTTCGGCAGCTCGAACAGCGCGCCGAAGCCGCCGATGCCGGCCATCACCTCGGGCCGCAGCGTCCGCCGGGCGAAAGGCTTGATGCGCTCGACGAGGGACTCGCCGGCATCGATGTCGACGCCGGCGTCGCGATAGGTCAGGGAGGTCAAGGGTCGGTCCGCTTCGTGATAAAGTTGCGCTGCGCGCGCAAAGCCGGAATTCTATCCCATGGTCCGCACGCGCGCCCGACTGGCGCATGCGGCGCCTTCGTGGCAGATCGGCGCTTTCGACCGCAAGGGCACCGGCAGGGTTCGCCGCGCGGAGCGCCGCATGCAGGCAGGCATCATGACGACTCGCAAACTCGGCGCAAGGCACGGCGCCCGGCCACGCCGGGGCTGCATCGCGCGCGACAGCCGGCCAAGCCGCCAGCCGACGGCTCGTGCCACGCATTCCGCCCTTGACGCGCCCGGCACGGCGCTGCCGGCGGCCACAATCCGATGCCCCGACAACTGACCCTCGACATCCGGCCCGAGCCGCAACCGACGCTGGAGAACTTCATCGCCGGCGCCAACGCCGAACTGCTGGCGCGCCTGCGCGCCCTGGCGCTGCCGCACGCCTTCGATGCCGTCTTTCTGTGGGGACCGGCGGGCTGCGGCCGCAGCCACCTGTTGCAGGCGACACGGTCCGCCGCCGCGTCAGCGGGCCGGCGCGTCGTCCTGCTGACCGGCGAGGAGGCCGGCGCCGAGCTGCCGGCGCCGCCCGGCGGCCTGCTCATCGTCGACGATGTCGACCGCCTCGGCGAAGAGGCCCAGATCGCCCTCTTCCGCACCTTCAACACGGCCCGCCTCGCCGGCCTGGCCCTGCTCCTTTCCGGGCCGGCGCCGCCGCTGCAACTGGCGCTGCGCGAGGACCTGCGCACGCGCATCGGCCAGGCCATCGTCTATCAGGTCCAGCCGCCCAGCGACGAGGAAAAGGTCGCCAGCCTGATCGAGCAGGCCGGCCAGCGCGGCCTGCGCATCGACGACGAGGTCGCCGGCTACATGCTGCGCCATGCCGCGCGCGACCTGCCCTCGCTGATCGCCCTGCTCGACGCGCTCGACGACGCCTCGCTCGAGCGCAAGCGGCCGGTGACCCTGCCGCTGTTGAGGGACACCCTGGACCGCCTCAAGCGTGAATTCCGAGCCTGATGGACCTGGCGCTCTTCGACCTCGACAATACCCTGCTCGCCGGCGACTCCGATTTCGAGTGGGCCCAGTACCTGATCTCGCAAGGCGTGCTCGACCACGAGGTCTACGAGGCGCGCAACCGCGACTTCTTCGAGCAGTACAAGGCCGGCACGCTCGATATACATGCCTTCCTCGATTTCCAGCTGAAGCCGCTGGCGCGCCATCCGCGCCGCCTGCTCGACGCCTGGCACGCCGACTTCATGCAGACACGCATCCTGCCGATGGTCACCGAGAAGGGCCGCGCGCTGGTGCGCCGCCACCAGGCCGAGGGCACCCTCGCCGCCATCGTCACCGCCACCAACAGCTTCGTCACCGCGCCGATCGCCCGCGAATTCGGCATCGAGCACCTGATCGCCACCGAGCCGGAGCAGGCCGGCGGGGAATTCACCGGCCGCGTCAGCGGCACGCCGAGCTTCCGCGAGGGCAAGGTCGCCCGCGTCGACGCCTGGCTGGCCGGGCTCGGCCGCGGCCGGGGCGATTTCGAGCGCAGCTGGTTCTACAGCGACTCGCTCAACGACCTGCCGCTGCTGGCCAGCGTCAGCCATCCCGTGGCGGTCGACCCGGACCCGACCCTGCTGCGCCACGCCCGCGAGGCGGGCTGGCCGGTGATCAGCCTGAGGTGAGACGGTCTCCTGCTGTATCATTGCGCCCTCCGAAAAACGTAGATCGATGATCCGCAAGCTGCTGCGCCGCGTCTTCAGCAAGGCCCCCGCCGCGGCCGCCGGCGAGGCGGCGCTGATCCCGTTCGAGCGCCATGGCATCCGCCGCGAGGCGGTCTCGCCGGGAGCGCGCCAGACCGTCGCCCGCCTGCAGGAGCACGGCCATGCCGCCTACGTCGTCGGCGGCGCCGTGCGCGACCTCCTCGCCGGCATCGCGCCGAAGGATTTCGACGTCGCCACCGACGCCACGCCCGAGCAGGTGCGCGCCCTGTTCCGCCGCTCGCGCATCATCGGCCGCCGCTTCCGCATCGTCCATGTCATGTCCGGCGGCGAAACCATCGAGGTGTCCACCTTCCGCGCCGCCAACGGCAGCGAGACCGAGACGGACACGCACGGCCGCGTGCTGCGCGACAACGCCTTCGGCAGCATCGCCGAGGACGCGGCGCGGCGCGACTTCACCATCAACGCGCTGTACTACAACCCGGCCGACGAGACCATCACCGACTATCACCACGGCGTCGCCGACCTGCAGGAGAAGGCCCTGCGCATGATCGGCGACCCGCGCAGCCGCTATCGCGAGGACCCGGTGCGCATGCTGCGTGCCGTGCGCCTGGCCGCCAAGCTCGGCCTCACCATCGCCCCGGCGGCGCGGGCGCCGATCCGCGAGATGGCGACGCTGCTCGAGAACGTGCCGGCGGCGCGCCTGCTCGACGAGATGCTCAAGCTGCTGCTCTCCGGCCACGCCGTCGCCTGCCTGCGCCAGCTGCGCGAAGAGGGACTTCACCACGGCCTGCTGCCGCTGCTCGACGTCATCATGGAGCAGCCGCTCGGCGAGCGCTTCGTCTGGCTTTCGCTCGCCAGCACCGACGCGCGCGTCAAGGCCGGCAAGCGCGCCTCGCCCGGCTTCCTCTTCGCCACCCTGCTCTGGCACGAGGTGCTGGCTGCCTGGGCGGCACGAAAGCAGGCCGGCGAGGCGGCCATCCCCGCCCTCCACGCCGCCATGGACGAGGTGCTCGACCTGCAGGGCGGCAAGCTCGCCATCACCCGCCGCATCGCCGCCGACATCAAGGAAATCTGGCTCCTCCAGCCGCGGCTGGAGAACCGCGCCGGCCGCCGGCCGCTGCGCGTCGTCGAGCAGCCGCGCTTCCGTGCCGGCTTCGACTTCCTGCTGCTGCGCGCCGAGAGCGGCGAAGTCGATGGCGAACTGGCCGACTGGTGGCGGTGCTTCATCGACGCCGGCACGGAAGCGCGGCTGGCGATGCTCGCGCCGGAGAAGAAGCCCGGCCGCCGCCGGCGCGGCCGGCGCAAGCCGGTCGGCGACGGCGCGGACGGGGAGGCGTGAGCATGCGCAGCTACGTCGCCCTCGGCAGCAACCTCGGCGATCCGCTCGCCACGGTGCGCGCGGCGCTGGCCGCGCTGGCCGAGTTGCCGCGGACGCGGCTCGCCGGCGCCTCCTCGCTCTATCGCAGCGCGCCGGTCGGCCTGAAAAGCCAGCCGGACTTCATCAACGCCGTTGCCGCCCTCGACACGCGGCTCGAGGCCGAGGCCCTGCTCGACGAACTGTTCGCCGTCGAGGCGCGCTTCGGCCGCCGCCGTAGCTTCCCCAACGCGCCGCGCACGCTCGACCTCGACCTGCTGCTGCACGGCGACGAAACGCGCGCCACGGCGCGCCTCAACTTGCCGCATCCGCGCATGCACGAGCGCGCCTTCGTCCTCCTGCCGCTGCTGGAGCTCGCGCCCGGGGCGGCCATCCCTGGCCACGGCCCGGTCGCGGCGCTGCTCGACGGGCTGCGCGGGCAGAGGATCCGCCGGCTCGAGAGCGGCCCGCCCTGATGCTGCCCAAGCTTCCCGTCGTCTTCCAGGCCGCGCTGCTGCTGGCGGCATCGAACGTCTTCATGACTTTTGCCTGGTACGCGCATCTCAAGAACCTGAACGAGCGGCCGTGGTGGATCGCCGCGCTCTTCTCCTGGGGCATCGCCCTCTTCGAATACCTGCTGCAGGTGCCGGCCAACCGCATCGGCGCCACGCAGCTGTCGCTGCCGCAGCTGAAGATATTGCAGGAAGCGATCGCGCTGGCCGTCTTCGCGCCCTTCGTGCTCTTCTACATGGAGCAGCCGCTCAAGCTCGATTACCTGTGGGCCGCCCTCTGCATCCTCGCCGCTGTCTATTTCATCTTCCGCTCCTGACCGCGCAGCGTTTATCATGTCGCCTCGATCCCAGCCGCTGTCACCGCCATGAGCTATCTCGAAAACTCGAAGCCGGTCACGCTCGCCGAGCTGGCGCGCATGCGCGCCGCGGACGAGAAGATCGCCGTGCTGACCTGCTACGACTCGAGCTTCGCCGCGCTGCTCGACCGCTGCGGCGCCGACATCCTCCTCGTCGGCGACTCGCTCGGCAACGTGCTGCAGGGCCATGCCAGCACCCTGCCGGTGACGCTCGAGCAGATGACCTACCACGTCGGCTGCGTCGCCCGCGGCCTCGGCCGCCAGGGTCGTCCCTTCCTCATCGCCGACATGCCCTTCGGCAGCTTCCAGGAGGGCCCGGCGCAGGCGATGCGCTCGGCCGTCGCCCTGATGGCGGCCGGCGCCCAGATGGTCAAGCTCGAGGGCGGCGCCTTCATGGCCGAGACGGTGCGCTTCCTCGTCGAGCGCGGCGTGCCGGTATGCGCTCACGTCGGCCTGACGCCGCAGTCGGTGAACCAGCTCGGCGGCTATCGCGTCCAGGGCCGCAGCGCCGAGGCCGCCGAGACGATGCGGCAAGACGCCCTCGCCCTCGATCAGGCCGGCGCCGCGCTGCTGGTGCTGGAGATGGTGCCGGCGCCGCTCGCCGCGGCGATCACCCGCTCGCTGGCGACGATGGCCACCATCGGCATCGGCGCCGGCGCCGACTGCCACGGCCAGGTGCTGGTGCTGCACGACATGCTGGGCGTCTATCCGGGAAAGGCGGCGCGCTTCGTCAAAAATTTCATGGACGGCGCGGGCAGCATCGACGCCGCCGTCAAGGCCTATGTGGCTGCCGTCAAGGACGGCAGCTTTCCCGGCCCGGAGCATTGTTATTGAAGCCTCTTTCGGTCCGGAGCTCATGGAGGCGCGGAGGACGCGGAGAAAGGCCAACCCGGGAAATGCTCTTCCCTGTGCTCTTCGTGCCTCCGTGTCCCCTGCGTTGATTGCATCTGCCTCCGGCTTGATTTGAGCATGCAAATACACACGACCATCACCAGCCTGCGCGCCGCGCTGGAAGGCGGCGGTCAAATCAGTTTCGTGCCGACCATGGGTAACCTGCACGAAGGCCACGCCGCCCTGATGCGCCAGGCGGGCGGACTCGGCGACTGCCTCGTCTCCAGCCTCTTCGTCAATCGCCTGCAATTCGGCCCGCGCGAGGACTTCGACACCTACCCGCGCACCTTCGCCGCCGACTGCGAGAAGATGGCGGCCGCCGGCGTGGCGCACCTCTTCGCGCCGGACGAGGGCGAGATGTACCCGCGGCCGCAGTCCTTCCACGTGCAGCCGGATCCGGCCCAGGCCGACATCCTCGAGGGCGAGTTCCGCCCCGGCTTCTTCCGCGGCGTCGCCACCGTGGTCATGAAGCTGTTCGCCATCGTGCAGCCGCAGGTCGCCGTCTTCGGCAAGAAGGACTACCAGCAGCTGATGATCATCCGCAACATGGTGCGCGAGCTCAACCTGCCCGTCGAGATCGTCGCCGGCGAGACGGTGCGCGACGCCGACGGCCTCGCCCTGTCCTCGCGCAATGGCTACCTGACGGCGGCCGAGCGGGCCGAGGCGCCCCGGCTGCACCGTGTCCTGCAGGCGATCCGCCAGGCCATCGCCGGCGGCGCCCGCGACTGGGCGCGGCTCGAGGACAAGGCCATGGCGGAACTGGCCGCCCATGGCTGGGCGCCGCAGTATGTTGCGGTGCGAAAACAACTTGATCTACAATACCCGGCCGCTCACGATTCCGGGTTGGTGGTGCTGGGCGCGGCACTCCTTGGGAGCACGCGCCTCATCGACAACCTGGAAGTTTAGGGTACCGTCATGCGCCCAGGCCGTCGGTGCACCAGCAGCGCTCATTGCGGGAGCAGCAGCCCGCAACCTGACGGCTACTGAGAAAGGAGCGACTCCATGCAACGGACCATGCTGAAAGCCAAGCTGCATCGCGTGACGGTGACGCATTCCGAGCTGAACTACGAGGGCTCGTGCGCGATCGACCAGAACCTGCTCGACGCGGCCGACATCCGCGAATACCAGCAGATCGACATCTACAACGTCAACAACGGCGAGCGCTTCACCACCTACGCCATCGCCGCCGAGCGGGCGAGCGGCATCATCTCGGTGAACGGCGCGGCGGCGCGGCGGGCCGCTCCCGGCGACCTGCTCATCATCGCCACCTATGCCGCCTACGACGAGGCAGAACTGGCCGGCTTCGCGCCCAACCTGGTCTATGTCGACTCGCGCAACCGCGTCATGAACCAGCGCCACAAGATCCCCGTCCAGCTGGCCTGAACGGAAGCCCCTTCCTCAAGGCCCGCGCGCGCCGCGGGCTTTTTTTCACCTCGCCGCCGCCGGCTTCAGCCCGGCGGCCGCCGCCAGCAGCAGCGCGGCGACGGCATTGTGCGCCAGCGCCGGCCACAGCGCGTGGCCGGACACGGCCAGCGCGCCAAGCAGGATTTCCAGCACCAGCAGCGCCAGCAGCATGCGCGCCGCCTTGCCACGCCGCAGCGCGAGGACGGCGAACAGCGCCAGCGCGACAAGGGCGCCGAGGCGGTGGAGCAGGTGCAGCAGCACGCCACCGGCATCTCCGGGCCCGGCCGGGCCCGCCAGCAGGGCGAAGGGATTGAGCGCCGCCCATCCGCCCTCCGGCAGCCATGCCCCGCCACAGAAGGGCAGCGTGCCGCAGGCCGGCGCGGCGTAGCGCGCGCCGATCAGGCCGCCGAGGAGGACGGTCGCCGCCAGCGCCGCCAGGGCCGCCCGCGCGACCGCGCCCTGCCGGCCGGCCTCGCCCCGCGGCAGCGACGAGGCGCTCGCCATCACCCGCCACGAGAGCGCCACCAAGGCGAGTCCGCCGACGATGTTCGCCCAATTGACGGCGACCCGGCGCGGATCGGCGCTCCAGGCGCCGAGCAGGGCGAGCAGCAGCATCAGGGCCAGCAACCGCATGGCGCGTCGCGCCTCCGGCTGCAGGGGCCGAGGCCGCCAGCAGTTCCAGGCCAGCAGCAGGGCCGCCAGCAGCGCCGCGCTCGCCGCGATGCGATGCAGGAGCCTCGCTCCCGGCCACGCCGGATGCGGGGCGCCGGCGAGATTGCTGCCATAGCAGGCGGGCCAGTCCTCGCAGCCGAGGCCGGCGCCGGCCAGGCGCAGGTAGGCGCTGACGGCGACGACCAGCAGGGACAGCGCGGCGGTCAGCAGCGCCAGGGCGCGGATGCGGCGGAAGCGCGCGGAGAGAGCGCCCGTCATTCCGGCAGCCATCGGCTCAGCCGGCCCGCAAGGGGGCCGGCACGCGCAGTTCGTGGTTGAGCCAGAGCAGGGTCGCCATCAGCACCATGGCGCCGCCCTGATGGGCGGCGCCGAGGGCGACCGGCACGGCATTGAGCAGGGTCAGGATGCCCAGGCTGATCTGACCGGCGAGCACCAGCAGCATCAGGCCGGCCACGGCCTGGGCGCGGCCGCGGACGGGGAAGCGCCGCAGGCGGAACCAGAACCACGGCGCGAGCAGGGCCAGCAGCCAGGCGCCGAGGCGATGATCGAACTGCACCGTGGCCATGTTGCTGAAAAAATTGAAGTACCAGGGATCGAGCATCAGGATCTCCGGCGGCACGACATGGCCGTTCATCAGCGGGAAGGTGTTGTAGGCCTTGCCGGCATGGATGCCGGCGACGAAGCCGCCGGTGACGACCATGTAGCAGGCGAGAACGAACAGCCAGAAGCCGAAGCGCTGCAGACGGCGCCAGCCCTGGTTGGCGAAATAGCGCGAACGCTCCTCGATCAGGCCAAGCGCCACCCACATCATGGCGATGAAGATGAGAAAGGCGAGCGAGAGGTGGGCCGTCAGGCGGTACTGGCTGACCCTGGGATCGTCGACCAGGCCGCTCTTCACCATGTACCAGCCCATCGCGCCCTGCAGGCCGCCGAGGAGGAAGATGCCGATCAGTTTCGGCACCAGCGAACCCTCGATCCTGCGCCGCAACAGGAAGTAGAGGAAAGGGAGCAGGAACACCAGTCCGATCGTCCTTCCGAGCAGGCGGTGAAAGTATTCCCACCAGAAGATGAACTTGAACTCGTCCAGCGTCATGTCGTGGTTGACCTGCCGGAATTCCGGTGTCTGCTGGTATTTGCCGAAGACCTCCAGCCAGTCCTGCTGGGACAGGGGGGGCAGGGTGCCGACCAGCGGCTGCCATTCGACGATCGACAGGCCGGAGCGGGTCAGGCGCGTGACGCCGCCGACGACCAGGGTGGCGAAGACCATTGCGGCACAGACGAAAAGCCAGAGCGCGATCTGGCGGCGGGCAGAGTCGTCCATTCTTTAGCGAAGACCGTGAATTAATTGCTTGAAATCGGAAGCAAAATTATATGCGACAATGCCCTCTGGCGGTGACTTGCCGGAGTTCACGTTTTTGATGTTTCTTAATCTAGATCAAACTATTCACCCTACCTGCGGCGTAGCTTATCGCCCGGTAAAATCCGTAGCATGTCTTGTCCAAAAAACTCCGCCGGCGGCGGCACAACGAGGAGGTTCACATGGCTTATCAGAAGGATGACGTTCCGGTCATGCAGAAGTGGCTGGACAATCCCTACCTGCTGGTGTTCCTTGGCATCACGATCCCCACGGTGATCTACATCGTCTGGGGCGTGATGGAAATCGCGAACATTCCGATCGCACACTGATCGGCAGCCTTTCAATCATTCATTCAGGGAGAAACTGATGAGCGCAATCCTGCCGCCCTCGGAACGAATCTGGTGGAACCAGCCAGTCGACAAGCTGGAATTGACCTGGATCTCGATCGCCTTCGTCTGGGCCCTGGTCATGTTCGGCATGATGATCTGGTGGCACGCCTACGGCAACCAGAACCTGGCCAACGAGACCTACCGCACGACCAAGGAAATGTTCGCCGCCAAGGCGCAGGCCGTGGTCGACAAATACACCGTCCGCACCGAAACCGAGCTGCAGGTGCCGGTGGTGGCGCCCCCGCCCGGCTCCGACATCTACCTGATCGCCCGCCTGTGGGCCTGGTGGCCGATCTTCGAGCTGGAGCACGGCAAGACCTACACCCTCCATCTCTCGGCCATGGACTACATGCACGGCTTCTCCCTGCAGCCGCAGAACATCAACATCCAGGTGCACCCGAACTACGAGCACGTGATCAAGATCACGCCGAACGCACGCGGCACCTACTCCATCGTCTGCAATGAATTCTGCGGCATCGGCCACCACACCATGGCTGGCCGCCTGTACGTGAAATAAGGGGGGCACGTCAATGGAAACCACTTACCGCATCTGCCCGCGTTCCGGGCTGCAATTCGAGGACCAGGCGGAGAAGCTGATGCGCTTCCACGCCGTCTGCGGCGTGCTGTCGCTGCTCGTCGGCGGCATCATGGCGCTGGGGGTCATCCTGACCCGCTGGCCGGCCGTGCACCTGCTGCCGGCCGACATCTTCTACCTGGTGCTCACCGCCCACGGCGTCGACATGCTGATCTTCTGGATCATCTTCTTCGAGATGGCCGTGCTGATCTTCGCCTCGTCGACCCTGCTGCGCTGCCGCATCGCGACGCCGAAAATCGCCTGGTTCAGCTCCTGGCTGATGGTGGTCGGCGCCATCATGACCAATATCGCCATCTTCCAGGGCGAGTCGAGCGTGATGTTCACCTCCTACGTGCCGATGCAGGCCAAGTGGCACTTCTACCTCGGCCTGATCCTGTTCGCCGTCGGCGCACTGCTGATCTGCTTCGTCTTCCTCGGCACGCTGGTGGTGGCCAAGGCGGAGAACACCTACGAGGGCTCGATCCCGCTGGTCACCTTCGGCGCCCTGACGGCCTGCATCATCGCTATCTTCACCATCGCCGGCGGCGCCATCATCCTGGTGCCGACCTTCTTCTGGTCGATCGGCTACATCCGCGAGATCGACACGCTGATGTACCGTGTCATCTGGTGGTCGCTCGGCCACAGCTCGCAGCAGATCAACGTCTCGGCCCACGTCGCCATCTGGTACGCCATCGCCGCCATCGTCTTCGGCGCCAAGCCGATGAGCGAGAAAGTCAGCCGCACGGCCTACTTCCTCTACATCCTGTTCCTGCAGCTTGCCTCGGCCCACCACATCCTGTCCGACCCGGGCATGAGCTCCGAGTGGAAGATCGTGAACACCTCGTACTTCATGTACTTCGCGGTGTTCGCCTCGATGATCCACGGCATGACGGTGCCGGGCGCCATCGAGCAGGCGCAGCGCCTGAAGGGCTACAACAAGGGCCTCTTCGAGTGGCTGCGCAAGGCGCCCTGGGGCAACCCGGCCTTCTCGGCGATGTTCCTCTCGCTGGTCGGTTTCGGCTTCCTCGGCGGCATCACCGGCGTCATGATGGGCGCGGAACAGCTGAACATGCTGATCCACAACACCATCTACGTGCCGGGCCACTTCCATGCCACCGTCGTCGTCGGCACCACGCTGGCGTTCATGGGCCTGACCTATTTCCTCGTTCCGGCCCTGTTCAAGCGTGAGGTGATGTTCCCCGGCTTCGCCAAGATCCAGCCCTATCTCTACGGCCTGGCGATGTACATCGTCTCGCTGGTGATGATGGGCGCCGGCACGCTCGGCGTTTCCCGCCGCCACTGGGACATGGCCTTCGCCGGCGCGCCGATGGCCTACGAGTGGCCGGGCGCGGCCTACCTGATGATGGGCCTGACGGGCATCTTCGGCGTCGTCGCCATCGTCGGCGGCGCGGGCTGGATCCTGCAGATCGTCCTCTCCATCTTCTTCGGCAAGAAGCTGGAGGGAGGCGAGCAGCGCAGCATCCCGCAGGTGCTGACCCTGCCGCCGCCGACCCCGGGCGGCGCGGCGCATCCGCCCGCCACGCCGGGCACCCTGGTGCTGGCCCTGGTCTTCCTCACGGCCTTCATCCTCTACTACTTCGTGAACTGGAAGTACCTGTCCTCCCTGTGGGGGCTGTCCTGATCGACAACTCCCGGTCACTGGCCGGGAGGGCAGCAAAAGGGGCCGCGCAAGCGGCCCTTTTTTTGACCTGTCCGCTTGACGCTGAGACTCACGCCAGCGATCATAACTTCATGGAAACAATTCGTTTTTTCTACCTTGGGGTATTCTTGCTCTGTGGTGCCGGCCTGGCCGCCGCAGCCGCCGCCGACGAAGGTCGCATCGTCTCGCGCCCGCTCGATCCGGCCGCGGCGCCCAACGTGCCCGTCCTCGATGCGGAGGCGGCGCTCGAGCTTTCCCGCTCTGTCGTGAGCCAGCCGATCGGCGACTTCACCCTGCTCAATCGCGAAGAAAAGCCGGTGCGGCTGGCCGATTACCGCGGCAAGCCGCTGCTGGTGAGCTTCATCTACACCGGTTGCTTCGACGTCTGCCCGACCACCACGCGGAACCTGGAAAAAGCCCTCAACCAGACCGTCGCCGTGATCGGTGCCAACCGCTTCAACGTCGTCAGCATCGGCTTCAACCAGCCCTTCGATTCGCCGTCCGCCATGAAGGCCTTCGCCCGGCAAAACGGCATCGTCTTCCCGAACTGGGACTTCCTCAGCCCGGCGCCCGCCATCGTCGACGAACTGACGAAGAGCTTCGGCTTCAGCTTCAAGCCGACGCCGGCCGGCTTCGACCACATCGTCCAGGTTACCCTGGTCGACGCCGAAGGAAAGATCTACCGGCAGATCTATGGCGAGACCCTCGGCGCGGAGCAGTTCGTCCGCCCGCTCAAGCAGCTCGTCACCGGCGCCCCCGTCTCGCAGACCGACAGCCTCGCCGACATCTTCGACCGCGTACGCATCCTCTGCTCCGTCTATGACCCGAAGATCGGCGGCTACCGGGTCAGCTACGGCATCGTCTTCGAAATCCTCGGCTTCATCACCTTTGCCCTCTACATTCTCTGGTTCCTCTGGCGCGAATTGCGCCGGCGCAAGGCCGCATCTTGACCAGCCCGAGCCGGCCTGCCTCTCGCCGCAAGACGCCCTGCCTCGAACAACCGCCGGCAGGCACGTCCCGCCGATCCGGCCGGAATGCCGACCATGCATGACGACACCCCCATGAATGAAGCCTACCCTCCTCAGGAAATCGCGCGCCGGGTCGAGCGCCTCGGCGTCGCCAAGGCGCGCACGGACACCTTGACGCTGCTGGCGCTGGCCGTGCTGGCCGGCGCCTTCATCTCGCTCGGCGCGCTCTTCTTCACCATCGTCGTCACCGGATCCAGCCTCGGCTTCGGCCCCACCCGCCTGCTCGGCGGCCTCAGCTTCTGCCTCGGCCTGGTTCTCGTCGTCGTCGCCGGCGCCGAGCTGTTCACCGGAAACAACCTGATCGCCATGGCCTGGGCGAGCCGCCTGATCGGCTTGCGCGAGGTGGCACGCAACTGGCTGCTGGCCTATGCCGGCAACGTGGCGGGCTGCCTCGGCACGGTCCTGCTGGTGGCCTGGGGCGGCATCGCCGGCCTCGGCAACGGCGCCGTCGGGGACACCGCCCTGGGCATCGCCCGCGCCAAGGCGGACCTGCCCCTTCTCGAGGCCTTTGCAAGGGGAATTCTTTGCAATGCGCTGGTATGCCTCGCCGTCTGGCTGGCCATCGGCGCGCGCAGCGTGACCGACAAGATCCTGGCCGTCCTATTTCCCGTGAGCGCCTTCGTCGCCATCGGCTTCGAGCACTCTATCGCCAACTGGTTTTTCCTGCCCTATGGGCTGCTGATGGACGCGCAAGGACCGTCTCTGCTCGCCGGTGCCGCGCGCAACCTTGTCGCCGTCACGCTGGGCAATCTGGTCGGCGGAACGCTGCTCGTCGCCGGCGTGTATTGGCTGGCCTATCTGCGCGGAGAGCGGGTCGCTGGCGCGGACTCCGCGCGGAAGTAAGACCCATCGGGCTGGAGGTTCGAGGAGAATATCTGCAAGACAGGTCGGCAACGGTATATAATTAAAGCCTTATAATGCTGTCGCGGTCCTGACTTCAGACATGGCTGCATTTGCCTCCATTCGTCAGGGCGGGCTTGCCCTGTTGCAGCGGATCGAGAGCCTTTTCGATGCCTTTTTTGGTCCCGCCAGCAATCCCTGGCGGCATCTGGGCGCGCTTGGCTTTCATTTCCTCTGGATCGCGCTCGCCACCGGCATCTACCTGTTCGCCGTCCTCGACACCGGCATCGAGGAAATCCACACCTCGATCGAGTACTACACCCATGAGCAGTGGTGGCTGGGCGGCATCATGCGCAGCCTGCACCGCTATGCCGCGGACGGGCTCGTCATCGTCATGCTGCTGCACCTGCTGCGCGAGCTGCTGTATGGGCGCTTCAACGGCTTCCGCTGGTTCTCCTGGGTCACCGGCGTTCCGGTGATCTGGCTGGTCTATGCTTCCGGCATCGGCGGCTACTGGCTGGTGTGGGACCAGCTCGGCCTGTTCTCGGCCGTCGCCAGCGCCGAATGGTTCGACTGGCTGCCGATCTTCAGCACCCCGGCGACGCGCAACTTCCTGCCGGGCGTGCTCACAGACCGCTTTTTCACCCTGCTGGTGTTCCTGCACATCGGCATCCCCCTGCTGCTGCTGCTCGCCTTGTGGGTGCATGTCCAGCGCATCTCGCGGGCGGACGTCTTCCCCTCGCGCTCGCTGGCCGGCGGCAGCCTGCTCATGCTGCTGGCGCTGGCCCTGGTGAAGCCGACGGTCTCCCACGGCAAGGCCGACCTGAGCAACCTGGCGCCGGTGCTCCATATCGACTGGTACTACCTGTTCATCCATCCTCTGATGTACGCCACCTCGCCGGCCGGTCTGTGGGCCATCACCGGCGCGCTCACCCTGCTGCTACTCGCCCTGCCGCTGCTGCCGCACCGCAAGCAAGGCCCTGTTGCCGTGGTCGATCCGCCCAACTGCAACGGCTGCCGCCGCTGCTTCGCTGATTGCCCCTATGGCGCCATCACCATGCTGCCACACCCGGACCGGCCAGGACACGAGCTGGCTCTCGTCCATCCGGAACTGTGCGCCTCCTGCGGCATCTGCGCCGGCTCCTGCCCTTCCGCCACACCTTTTCGCAGCGTCGAGCAGCTGGTCACCGGCATCGACATGCCGCAGCAGCCGGTCGGCATCCTGAGGGAGGAGTTGGAGCGCAAGGTCGCCGCGCTCAGCGGTCCCGCCAAGGTCGTCGTCTTCGGCTGCGGTTGCGCCGCCGACGCGGCCGCGCTGGAAGCCCCGGACACCGCCGTCATCCGGCTGATCTGCACCGGCCAGCTGCCGCCCAGCTTCATCGAATACGCCCTGCGCGGCGGCGCCGACGGCGTACTCGTCACGGGCTGCCGCGAGGGCAGTTGCGCCTACCGCCTCGGCACGCGCTGGACCGAAGAGCGCCTGTCCGGCGGCCGCGAGCCGCACTTGCGGCGCAGCGTGCCGGCGGAAAGGCTGCGCATCGCCTGGGCCGACGCCCATGAAATGAGCCACCTCAAGGCAGCGCTCGAGAATTTTCGCGAAAATCTGCAGAGGCTGGACGCGGACGCAAGGCGTCCGCGCGCTTATAATCCCCGGAGGACGCCCCGACATGGTTAGCAAATCGCCCACCAATCCGCTGGTTCTGCTGGCGCAAATCCTTTTCTACGGCCTGTTCGCCGCCATCATCGGCTATTTCTCCACCTCGCCGGATTACACCCACCTCGAGCCAAACGTCTCGCTGATCAAGCTCTCCTTCAGCACCCAGGCCGAGCCGATCAGCGAATGCCGCGAGCGCACGCCCGAGGAACTGGCCAAGCTGGCGCCGAACATGCGCGCCACGAAGGTCTGCCCGCGCGAGCGCTCGCCGATCAGGGTGGAAATCATGCTCGACGGCAATCTTCTCTACGAGGGCGTGGCGCCGCCCGGCGGGCTGTCCAAGGACATGCCGTCCACCCTCTACAAGCGCTTCGAAGTGCCGTCCGGCGAGCACCTGCTGTCGGTGAAGATGAACGACAACGTGCGCATCCCCGGCTTCAACCTCGTGCGGGAGGAGCGCCTCACGCTGAAGCCGGCGCAGATCCTCGTCATCGACCTGCCCAAGGACCGCGAAGGCATCCTCTTTCAATGAGCGCGGTCGCGCAGCCCGTTGCCTTGGCAGCGAACGCCGGCGATTTCAGTCTGCCCGGCGCGGATGCCCGGCTAGGCGCCATCGCGCGCGGCTGGCTCTGGCTCGGTCTCGCCGCCCTGATCGGCTCGGGCTTTCTTTCCATCATCCTCGTCCTTTCCCGCGCGCCGCAATTCCAGAGCCTGTTGCCGGCGGGTGACTTTTTCCGCGTCGCCCTGGTCGTGCATGTCGACCTGTCGGTGCTGGTCTGGTTCGTCTCCCTTGGCGGCATCCTGTGGACCCTGTCAGGGCGCCCGCGCGCGCTCGGGCTCAACCGCGCCGCCCTTGCCGTCGCCGGTCTCGGCACCGTGCTCATGGCCGTCTCCCCTTTCGCCGGCAGCGGCGAGCCGGTCATGGCGAATTACATCCCCGTGCTCGACGGCCCGGTTTTTCTCTGGGGCCTGGCGATCTTCGGCGTCGGCGCGACGCTGCTGGTGGCCCGCAGCCTGATCGCTACCCATTTCAGCTTCCGACCCGAGAGCGGCGCCGAAGCTCTGCAGACAGGCCTCGCCCTCGGCCTCGTGCCGGCCGTCATCGCCATTCTCGCCTTCGCCTGGTCCTGGCTGATCCTTCCCGACGGGCTCGACGGCAAGGCCTACTACGAAATCCTCTTCTGGGATGGCGGCCATGCCCTGCAGTTCATCTGGACGACGCTGATGCTGGTCGCCTGGCTGTGGCTGGCCAGCGCCTGCGGCGGGCGGGTGCCGATGAGCCCGCGCATCGCCCTGCTGTGCTTCGTCCTGGCCACGGCCTGCGCGCTGGTCATACCCGTTGCCTACCTGCCGTGGCCGCCCTGGGCCGTCGAGCATCGCAGCCTGCTCACCTTCGCCATGGGGCTGGGCGGCGGACTGCCGATCCTGCCGGTGGCGCTGGCCGTGCTGCTGGCCGTGCCACCGGGGCAGGCGCTGGCCGGCGAGGGGCGGCCGCTGCGCGCGGCGCTGCATTCCTCCGTCGTCCTGTTCTGCTTCGGCGGCCTGATCGGCTTCACCATCGCCGGCAGCAACGTCAAGATCCCGGCGCACTACCACGGCTGCATCGTCGGCGTCACGCTGGCCCTGATGGGCCTCGTCTATCACCTGCTGCCGCGCCTCGGCTATGGCCTGCCATCGCGCAAATGGGCGGTCTTCTCCTCCTATTGCTACGCCGCCGGCCAGGCCATGCACATCGGCGGACTGATGTGGTCGGGCGGCTACGGCGTGCAGCGCAAGGTCGCCGGCGCCGAGCAGGCGCTGAAGAGCGGCAGCGAAATCGTCGCCATGGGCATCATGGGCATGGGCGGCCTCGTCGCCATCATCGGCGGGCTGGTGTTCGTCGTCGTCGTGCTGCTGGCGATGCGCCGCAAGCGGGCGGGAGCCGATGGCCGGCCCGCGTGACATCGGCGAGGCGGTGCGCCGCGCCTGCGTCGAGGCGGCGCTGGAAGCCTACGAGGACGCGCAGATTCGCGGCCTGTGCCACGAGGGCGCCTGGGAAGTCGCCGTCGGAGCGATGCGCTCGCTCGACCTCGGCGCAGTGATCACAAGCGCGGAAGCGGACGGCGCGCCGCCACCGGCAACGCCTGCGCGATGAACACGGCCAGGGCGACGGCCGCCAGCCACGCGGCGGCTGGCCAGCCCAGCGCCGCCAGCCAGCCGGCCAGCACGAAAGCCGCCGCCCGCGCCGCCGCGTAGCGGCCGAGGCGGGCGCGCGCCGCGCGATGCCAGTCGCCCTGCACACCGGGCTCCAGCCAGACCGGCAGCAACTGGCTGGCCGCGCCGGTCACCAGCGGCAGGAGAAAGGCGGCAAGAAAGCCGGTGACGGCCGCTTCGCCACGAAGCAGGCGCTGGCCATGCAGAAAGCCGAGGATCAGCAGCCCGGCGAGACCGGCGAGCGCCAGGGCGAGCGATGCGGCCGGGCCATGGGTGTTGACGATCGCATGCGGAAAGCGCACGAGCCAGGCCTTGCCGAGGCGGATGACCGGCAGCGCGAGCAGCACGGCGCCCAGCCAGCTGGCGGGCAGCCACCAGGCGGCGCCGGCGGCGGTCGCCAGGACGCCGGCCAGCGCCGGCGTCAGCATGCGGCCCAGCCAGCCGGCGGCCTGCGGATCGGGCTGTCCGACGGCCGTGGGAAGCAGCACGGCGAGCGTCCCCAGCGCCGTCAGGCCGACGAAACCGAGCGTGTTAAGATGCAAATGAAAGAGGCGCAGGGCGGATCGTTGCCCCGGCAGAACCGGCATCGCCAGGGCCGCGGCCAGCGCCAGCGACAGACAGAACAGCGCGGCCAGGTACCAGCGCAGTCCCGGATGCGGCGCGCCCAGCGTGGCGCGGCCGCGGCGCGCGGTCCATCCGGCCACCATCAGCGCGGCGACGAATGCGATCCCGGCCGCGGCCGGGAACAGGATATCGAACCAGGCGGGCCACAGGAACGCCGCGGCGGCCAGCCAGCCGGCGAGGAGAAACGCCGGCGGCAGGCAGCGAATCGCCAGGGGCGGCGGGCCGCTGCGCGTCAGCACCGGAACGAAATGCAGCAGGGCGGCGGCGATCAGCGGCAGGATGCCGGCGGCGAAGGCGAGGTGCGCGGCTGCCGCCGGGCTGGCGCCACCCGTGAGGTGCAGCGCCAGCGCCGCGGCGAAGGCGGCGACGGCCGCGGCCACCATTTGCGGCAGCACGCGACGCCCCGCCGCTCAAGCCTGCTTCTTGAGGAAATCGATGATGACCTCGCCGCGCTCGCGCTGGACGTAGCTGATCTCGATGCGGTCGCCGTAGCGCGCCATCAGCTGCTCGAGCAGCGGCAGCGGATCGTGGTCGTTGCAGAATCGCATGGTTTCACCGGCGAACAGCGCGTCGAAGGCGCCGAAGATGGCGGCATGGCGGAAGCGCTTGGCGATGCCGCGCGCGTCGAAAAGGTAGAGCTTGTCGGCTTGCAGATGCAGGTGGGGGTCGGACATGCCTGTACTCCTGAGGATGGTTTCGAGTTCTGGACTGGGATGTGGCAGCAAAATTGTCCCTTTCATGCTTCTTTGCAGCCTTGATGCAAATCATGGAAGACAAATCATCAACCCCTTATATTTCCGCGGGTTTCTTAAGGACATGCGCGGGCGCCTCCCCGCCTATCCTCTCCTGAAAGCTGAAAGGCCGAAATGCTCAAGCTCCTGCACAAGACCATGCGCTGGTTCTTCATGCGCGTCGACGGCGTCTTCAACATCGCCTTCGGCGAGAAGCTGAACCCGCTCTACCACCTCGGCACCATCACCTTCTGGCAGTTCTGGCTGGTCGCCTTCAGCGGGCTCTATCTGTTCGTCTTCGCCGACACCGGCGTCGAGGACGCCTACGCCTCGATCCAGGCCCTCACCCACGACCAGTGGTGGGCCGGCGGCATCCTGCGCAGCATCCACCGCTATGCCTCGGACGGCATGATCATCACCATGATGCTGCACATGGCGCGGCACTTCGCCTTCGACCAGTACCGCGGCTTCCGCTGGTTCTCCTGGGTCACCGGCGTCATCCTCATCTGGCTGGTGTACATCTCCGGCATCAACGGCTTCATGCTGGTGTGGGACAAGACGGCGCAGTTCGTCACCGTGGCGACGGCCGAGCTGTTCGACTGGATCCCGATCTTCAAGGGCATGGTCATCCGCAACTTCATCTTCGAGGGCAAGGTGAACGACCGCCTGTTCACCCTGCTCGCCTTCATCCACCTCGGCGCGCCGCTGCTGGTGCTGATGGTGATGTGGATCCACGTGCAGCGGGTACCGCGCGCCCACATCAATCCGCCGCGCGCCATCGCCATCTGGGTCACCCTGACCTTCCTCGTGCTGTCGCTGGTCAAGCCGGTGGTGAGCCAGGCGCCGGCCAACCTCTCGGTGGAGATCGTCGAGCTCGATTTCGACTGGTTCTATCTCTTCGTCTATCCGCTCATCTACGACTGGCCGCTCGGCCGCGTCTGGGCCCTGCTGATCGGCGTCACGGTCCTGCTCTACCTCGTCCCCTGGCTGCCGCCGAAGCGGCGCGGCAGCGCCCAGGCCGTGATGGCCATCAGCGTGCATCCGGACAACAAGACGGTGAAGGCGCGCTTCGGCGAGACCATCCTCGACGCCGGCCTGCGCGGCGAGATCGACCTGCCCTACCAGTGCCGCAACGGCGGTTGCGGCGTCTGCAAGTGCTCGGTCCTCAACGGCGAGGTCGATCCCGGCATCTACCAGCCAAGCGCGCTGAGCGATGCCGAGCGCGCCATGGGCAAGGTGCTGATGTGCTGTGCCACCCCGCTGACCGACATCGAGATCGAGTACGAACCCGAGTTCGCCCTGGCACGCGCGCCTGCGAAGGAATACGTCGGCACGGTCGACCGCATGGAGAAGCTCACCCATGACGTCATGGGCGTGACGATCCGCCTGCCCCACGACGAAAAGATCCCCTTCGCCGCCGGCCAGTACATCAACATCATCCTCGAGGACGGCGAGCGGCGTCCCTTCTCATTCGCCAGCGCGCCGCACGAGGCCGAGCACATCGAGCTGCAGATCCGCCTGGTGCCGGGCGGGCGCTTCACCACTCATGTTTTCGAGAAGATGCAGGTGGGCGACACGATCCGCTTCGAAGGCCCGCTCGGCGACTTCGTCCTGCGCGAGTCGGAGCGGCCGATCATCTTCGTCGCCGGCGCGACCGGCTTCGCCCCGGTGAAGAGCATGGTCGAGGATGCCTTCCATCGCGGCCTCAAGCGTCCGATCCACCTCTACTGGGGCGTGCGCCAGGCGCGCGACCTCTACATGCCGCAGCTTCCCGAGCAGTGGCAGCGCGAGCACGCCAACTTCAAGTTCATCCCGGTGGTCTCCGAGCCGGAGGCGGGCGACGGCTGGAGCGGCCGCACGGGGCTGGTGCACGAGGCCATCCTGAAGGATTTCCCCAGCCTCGCCGGCAAGGAGATCTACGCCTGCGGCTCGGTGCGCATGGTCGAGGCGGTCTTCCCCAAGCTGAAGGGCCAGGGCGCCGAGGAGGGCATGTGCTTCTCCGACGCCTTCACCCTGTCGGCGCGCTCCATGGCCCTGCAGGTGGACGCGGAAACGCCGCCAGCCTGAACGGGCGCCGTCCCTCGCCCATCAAAAACGGCCCCTGCGGGGCCGTTTTTCCATCCGTTCGCCCGGGCAGCTCAATCGGGCAAGGCGATCGTGCCGCCCTTGCTGAACTGGTAGTCGCGAAAGACGTGCTCGGCGCTGAGCAGCTGATAGCTGCCGTCCTCGAGCCGGCGCGTGGTGTCCTTCAGCCGCCAGGTGGTGGCGCCGCAGGTCCAGCAGTCGAAGTTGCGCATGTGGGTGCACAGGCAGGTCTTGTCGCGCACCGAGATCTTCTTGGCGCCCGGATGGCGCGCCAGCTCGCGGTAGTAGGCGTCGATGTACGCGCAATGGCCGTTCGAATCGAGCAGGTAGCCGTAGGCCTCGCAGTTCGGCCGGATGCCCGAGCCGATGGCCGGGCTGGCCTTCAGCATGCGCATCGGAAAGCCGGTGGGCGAAATACCGTTGACCTCGATGTCGTCCTCGGCCGCCTTGAAATATTCCTGCTGCACGTTGGCCGGCAGGCCGCATTCCTTGGCCACGGTGAAGCGGGTCGCCACCTGCACCGCCGCCGCGCCGTCCTCGAGAAAGCCGACGGCGTCCGCGCCGGTGAAAATGCCGCCGGCCGGAATCACCGGAATGTCGAGCTTTTCCTGGCTTAGCCAGCCGAGGACTTCGGCGACGATGGCGCGCAGGTCGTGGTTCATCCAGTCGTCGAGGGCGAAGCCGAGGTGGCCGCCGGCCAGCGGCCCCTCGACGACGACGTAATCGGGCAGGCGACGGCTGCGCGCGCTCTTGCGCAGGAACAGCTGCAGCGCGCGCAGCGAGGAGACGATGATACCGAGCTTGGCGTCGCGGAAGCGCGGGTGGTCCTCGATCAGGCCGAAGGTGCCCAGGTGCAGGCCGGCGGCCAGCGTCACGCCGTCGATGCCGGCATCCAGGGCCGAGACCAGGCGCACGCGCAAGGTTTCCCGCGGCGCGTTCATGGTCAGCTTTTCCATGCAGTTGATGAAGACCAGGCCGTCGCCACGCTTGGCTTCCATGGTGCTCTGCACATGCAGGCGGGTCGCCTCGGCGGCGTCGCCGAGGTCGAACTTCACCACCGACATGTCGACGTTGGCGACGTTGTGCTTGTAGCGCTTCTGCTTGGCGCTGACGAATTTGGTGTCGAAGCGGCGGTCGGACACCGTCTTGATCATGGCGTCCGAGATGTGGCCGATGCCGCCCAGCCGCGCCGCCTCCAGCGCCAGCTCGGCGGTGGAGATGTCCACCCCCATGCCGCCGATCATGATCGGCACCAGCTCCCGGCGGCCGAGCCGCAGGCGGAAATCATCCACGCATTTCATGTCTTCGATCGGTTCCCGGCCGGCCACGGACAGCCCGCATTCTACGCCATGGCCGCTGGCATTCCTTGGCGGGCACGGGATTTTCTTTCGCGAGAAACAACCGCTGTCGCGGGATGGGATTCGCCGCGGTTCAGTGGCTGGTGCCTTCGGAGCGGGTGATCTTGTTCCAGACGTTGTACTTGCCGACCGGCTTCTTCGCCGGGATGCGCTTGACTTCCTTCAGCGTCGCCGCGTCGAAGACGATCAGGGCGCCGTCGTTTTCCCACAGACTGGCCAGGGCGTACCTGCCATCGCGCGTGAATTCGATGTGCGCCAGCGTCTTGCCCGGCTCGGGTCTGAGCTGCGCCGCCACCTCCAGCGTTCGCTTGTCGATCACCGTCAGCGTGTCCTTGTGGCCCGGACTCATCATGGAGTCCACCCAGGCATAGGGGGTATTCTCGTGGCTGCGCATGAAGAAGCCCGGCCCGGGCGTGGGGATCTGCCGGATCGTCTGCCAGGTCTTCATGTCGATGACGCTGACCACGCCCTCCTTCAGGTTCGGCGTCGCCATGACGCGGCGCCCCTGCCACTCCCAGGTGATGCCCGAGCCCAGGTGCGGCATGCCGGGCAGGTCGAGCGTGGCGATCGCGCGGCGCACGTCGAGGTTGACCACCTGGCCCTTGCCGGCCTCGCGGCTGGCGCCCATCACCTCGCTGTAGTCGGGCGTGAAGAAGAAGTCGTCGAGGTAGTCGTTCAACACCGAGCGGCGCGGGTTGAGGAAGCCCGGCAGGAAGGCGCCTTCACGATATTTGTAGTCGTGGATGTAGCCGGAGGGGATTTCCGGTGCCTGTGGATCGTAGCTCAGCTCCCATGCTTCCTTGACGTCCTTCAGCGCGGCGACGAAGCTCTTTCGCGGCTCGGCCGTGTAGACGGCGGAGACGCGCGAGCTGGGGCCGCCGTCGCCGCCGCGCGCCTCGTGGATCCTGACGACGTTCAGGTCGGCATCGAGGATCACCAGGCTGTGCGGCAGGTAGTTGGCCACCGCCACGTACTTGCCGTCGCCGGAAACGGCGGCGTTGCGCGTGTTGATGCCGGCGCGCGCCTCGGCCACCAGCTTCAGGTTCCACAGGTCGAACTTGCTGATCCAGCCGTCGCGCGAGGCGAAGAAGACGTAGCGGCCGTCAGGCGTGAATTTCGGCCCGCCGTGCAGGGCGAAGCGCGAGGGAAAACGGAAGATCGGCTGCAGGCGGTCGCCGTCGAGGATGCTGACGTGGTGGTCGCCGCTCTCGACGACGACGAAGAGGTTGAGGGGGTCGGCCTCGTACTGCGGCTTGTCGGGCAGCGCGCCGGCGGCATGGTATTCGACCCGCGAGGCGCGGATTTCCGCCTCGCCCCAGCGCGGCATCGGCGCCGGCGAATAGATGTAGTCCACCAGCGCCTGGATCTGCTCGGGCGACAGCACCCTCTTGAACGCCGGCATCTGCACGTTGGCGCGGCTGTCGCGGATCATGGCCGCCGCCGCCGGCTTGCGCAGCCGCGAGAGGTTCTCCGGCAGCAGCGCCGGCCCGATCAGGCCGTAGCGGTCGGCGCCGTGGCACTCGGCGCAGTGCCGGCCGTAGAGTTCCGCCGCCGGCTCGGCGGCGGCGCCTGGCGGGCTCGCGCCCAGGGCGGTCAGGGCGACGAGGACGAGCGCGCCGGCCGCGACCAGCCGCGCGGACTTCCATGGCAGGGCGGGCCTCGCGGGCCGAGCGACGGCCGCCCCCTTCATTTCAGCCCGATTTCCTCGTCGCTGAGATAGCAGCCGGGGTCTTCCGCCCACGGGTCGCCGGTCAGCTGCTGGGCGCGCACGCGCGTGTTGCCGCCGCAGATGTCGAAGTGGGCGCAGGTGGCGCAGCGGCCGCCGACCCGGCGCGGCCGCGCCTTCAGCCCGGCCATCAGCGGGTCGCTGGTGTCGAGCCAGATCTCCGAGAACGGCCTCTGGCGCACGTTGCCCAGGGTGTGGTGCCACCACATCGTGTCGGGATGGACGTTGCCGAGGTTGTCGATGTTGGCGACATTCACGCCGGAGGAGTTGCCGCCCCATTGCGCTAGCTTGGCGCGCACGTGGGCCGCCCGCTCGGGGAAGCGCCGCGCCACCCAGTGCAGGAAATAGACGCCGTCGGCGTCGTTGTTGCCGGTGGTGAATTCCTTCTCCAGCCCGCGCGCCTGGTAGTCCCAGCAGGTGTCGAACAGCAGGTCCATCGCCTGGCGCGTCATCTGGTGGTGGGCGTCGTCGCGGCGGTTGGTGTTGCCGCGCCCGGCGTAGTTGAGGTGCGAGAAGTAGAAGCGGTCGATGCCCTCGTCCTCGACCAGCCGCAGCAGCGCCGGCAGGTCGTGGGCGTTGTCCTGCGTCAGCGTGAAGCGCACGCCGATCTTGACGCCGAGGTCGCGGCACAGGCGGATGCCGGCGAGCGACCGGTCGAAGGCGCCCTCCATGCGGCGGAACTTGTCGTGGGTCTCGCGCTGGCCGTCGAGGCTGATGCCGACATAGTCGAAGTCGGCGGCGGCGATGAGGTCGATGTTGCCCTCGTCGATCAGCGTGCCGTTGGAGGACAGCCCGACATAGAAGCCGAGCGCCTTGGCGCGGTTGGCGATGTCGAAGATGTCGGGGCGCAGCAGCGGCTCGCCGCCGGAGAGGATCAGCACCGGCACGCGGAAGCGCCGCAGATCGTCCATCACGGCGAACACCTCGTCGCGCGTCAGCTCGCCGGCGAAGTCCTTGTCGGCGGAAATCGAGTAGCAGTGCTTGCAGGTGAGGTTGCAGCGGCGGATCAGGTTCCAGATCACCACCGGCGCCGGCGGGTCGCGCCGCGGGCCCAGCGGCGTCGGCCGGGCGATTTCCGCCATGTATTGCGAGATGCGAAACACAGTCTTCCTCAGCCGGCCAGCCGCAGGCCGGTCTTCTTCAGGATGCGGCTGCTGTAGAGCACATCGTGTGCGCGGCAGTCGGCGCCGAGCAGCGCCGCGATTTCCGCGACCTTGGCCTCGACCTCTTCGCGGCCGCGCCCGTGCACCATCGCGAACAGATTGTAGGGCCACAGCGGCAGCGCGCGCGGGCGATGATAGCAGTGGGTGACGAAGGGCAGGCGGCCGACCGCCTCGCCCAGCGCGTCGATGCGCTCGTCGGCGACGTCCCAGACGCTCATGCCGTTGGCGCGGTAGCCCAGCGCATAGTGGTTGGGCACGGCGCCGATGCGGCGGATGACGCCGGACTCCAGCATGCGCCGCAGCCGGGCCATCACCTCGGCGGCCGCCATGCCCAGCTCCTCGGCGAGGGCATGGTAGGGGCGCGGCGCCAGCGGCAGGCCGGCCTGGGTCGCCACCACCAGGCGGCGGTCGATCCCTTCCAGCCGCGCCAGCGGCTCACCATGCTCCCCTCTCCCGCCCGCGGGAGAGGGGCTGGGGGAGAGGGCAGCGTCAGGCATGCAGCTTCATTTCGACGAAATACTCCTTCAGCTTGGGGAAGGCGAAGACCTCGAGTCCGGTCGCCCGCTCGATCCTGGCGATGGCCGCCGGGATGCCCTCCGGCGTCTCCGTCGCCAGCACGAACCACATGTTGAGGGCGTGCTCGCGCCGATAGTTGTGCGCCACTTCCGCCAGGGCGTTCACTGCCTCCGCGACGCGCTCGTAGTCGGCTTCCGGCACTGCCAGCGCGGCCAGCACGAAGGCGCCGCCCATGCGCTCGACCTGGTACATCGGGCCGAAGCGCGTCAGCACCCCGGCTTCCAGCAGGCGCCGCAGGCGCTCGAGCAACTCGGCCTCCGTCAGCCCGATGCGCGCCGCCGCCTCGCGGTACGGCTCGTCGCAAAGCGGGAAGCCGCCCTGCAGGCCGTTGAGGATGGCGCGGTCCGCCTCATCCATGGAGGGCTTCGGTCCGCGGCAGGTAATGCGCGCCGCGCTGCTTGAAGCGGCGGCGCGAAAACAGCACGGCATGCGGCGCCTGCTGCAGGCCGAGGCGCTGGCGCAGGCCGGCGACGGCAGCCTCGACTTCACCGCGGGCGCGGCCGTGGATCATGCAGAACAGGTTGTAGGGCCATTCCGGCAAGTGGCGCCGGCGCCGGTAGCAGAGCGTCACCTCGCTCTGCGCCGCCAGCAGCTTGCCGGCGCGCTCGACAGCGTCGTCGGGCAGATTCCAGACGACCATGGCGTTGGCGGTATAGCCCAGTTCATGATGGCGCACGACGACGCCGAAGCGCTTGATCAGTCCCTCCTCGTGCCAGCGCTCGAGCAGGGCGATGACCTGCCGCTCGTCGAGGCCGGCCTCCTCGCCGAGGCGGGCGAAGGGCCGCGGCACCAGTTCGAGGCCGTGCTGCAGCACCGCCAGCAGCCGCCGCTCGCCGTCTTCGAGGCTGCGCGGGGTGTCCTCGTCGAGCCGCCGCTCCGACGAGCGGGCCTTGCAGACACCGGCCAGATCGAAGCCGAGGTCGATGTGGAACTCGTGCTCGAGCGGCAACGAGATGACCTTGCAGCCGCTGTCGCGCTCGATTTCCGCCAGCGCGCGGGCGAGGCCGGCCTCGTCGGCCGCGGTGACGACGAACCACAGGTTGAAGGCGTGCTCGCGCTCATAGTTGTGGTTCACCTCGGGCCTGGCGCTGACGCATGCGGCGATCTCCTCGAGCCGCTCCGCCGGCGCCGCCAGGGCGGCCAGCGTGCTGGCGCCGATGCGCCGCGGCGAGAAGACCGCGCCGACGCGGCTGATCACTCCCTCCCCCCGCAGCCGGCGCAGCGCGCCGAGGACGGCATCCTCCGTGCTGCCCGTGCGCCGGGCCAGTTCGGCGAAGGGCCGCGGCAGCAGCGGAAAGTCGCGCTGAAACTCGTTGACGAGGCGGAAATCGAGGGGATCCATCAGAAGCCGATGCGCGCCGCGCGGCTGGTGAAAAATATGCCCGAGGGGCTTTGCGCCGGCAGCTCGGCCAGCCGGGCGAAGCTGGCCGTATCGTACACCACGACGCGGTTGTCGTCGCGCGCCGAGATCCAGACGGCCTCGCCGCGCGGCGTGAATTCCATGTGCAGCACCGCCTTGCCGGGCGCCAGCGTCTGCACCACCTTCTGCTCGAGCGTGTCGATGACCTGCACCTGGCCGTAGTCGGGGAAGGCGAAGTTCACCCAGATCTGCCGCCCGTCCGGGCGCGCCATGATGAAGACCGGCTGGCCCTTGACCGGGATGCGGCCGACTTCCTGCCAGGTCGCCGTGTCGACCACCAGGACCTCGTGCTTGCCGATCGCCGGCAGGTAGGCGCGCCCGCCGGCCACCGTCCAGCCGCGCAGGTGCGGCATCTTGAACACCGGCAGCTTTTCCTGGCCCTTGCCGTAGTTGGCGAGGATCTTGCGCGCGCCCTGCTCCGGCCGCCACAGGTCGAGCAGGGCGAGGCCGTCCTCGCCGAACAGGCCGGCGATGAAATAGCGTCCGTCCGGCGTCACCATGCCGTCATAGGGCTGGCTGCCGGCGCCGCGGAACTTGGCGAGCTTCGGCTGGCGCGGCTCGGCCAGGTCGGCGACCCAGATCTCGCCGGCGTCGAACAGGGCGAAGGCGAATTTGTTGCCGGGCACGTCGGCCAGCCCCACCACCTTGGAGAGCTTCTTGCCGTCGTCCCAGGCCGCCGGGATGTCGGCGAGCAGCTCCAGCGTGCCGGCATCGAAGACCTTGACGCCGCCCGGCTGGTAGTTCTGCGCCGCGACGAGGCGGCCGTCCTGCGAGATGGCGCCGCCGATCGAATTGCCGGCCTGGATGATGCGGCCGGCGATCTTCCGCTCGAGCAGGTCGACCTGGGTCAGGCCGCCGTCGCGGCCGAAGACGTAGGCGAAGCGGCCGTCGCGCGAGAACACGGCCGAGGCATGGGAGAGGTCGCCGAGCCCCTCGACTCGGCCGAGGATGGCGCGCGCCGTGGTGTCGACCACCAGCACGCTGCCGCTGGCCCGCTCGATGACGAGGCCGAGGTCGCCCGTGCCGCGCAAGCCGGGAGAGGCGCAGGCGGCCAGCAGCAGCGCGGCAAGAAGGGCAAGCAGACGTTTCATCGGCGGGTCTCTTCCGGGAAGCCCTGTTTCAGCTGGCGCACGATCCAGCCGGCTTCGGCCTCGTTCATGAATGCGTTCCACGGCGGCATCGGCGTGCCCGGCCGGCCGTGGAGGATGGTCTGGCGCAGCGATTCGTCAGGCTTTTCACTCAGCGTTTCCGGCAACAGGGGCGGGCCGAGGCCGCCCTTCAGCGTCAGGCCGTGGCAGGAGCCGCAATCCTGCCGCACCATGCGCACCAGCTCGGCGGCCCGCTCCGGCGCCGGATCGGCGGCACCCGCGTCATCGTGTGCGACCATCGCGCCGGCGAAGAAGCAGGCCACCACCCATCGGACTGGCTTTCCGGAACCCATCGTCAGAGGCAGGATGCCCGTTGCCGGCGCGAGATGCCTTGACATTTCTCAAATGACAAAAAAACGGGAGCCGATGGGGCCCCCGTTCGTGCCGGCGCGAGCCGGAAGGAATCAATACACGTCGTGCTGCGTGTTCCAGACGTTGAACTTGCCGGTTGGCGTGATCAGCTTCGGATCCTTGATCACCGCCTTCAGCTTGCGCGTCTTGTCGTCAATGACGACGATGGCGGACTGCTTGTCCTTGGCGCTCCACACCGAGAACCAGACTTCGTCGCCGGCGCGGTTGTACTCCGGCTGGACGATGCGCTTGGCGCCGTCGCCGAGACCGGACCATTCGGCGATCGGCAGCACCTGATAGCCCTTGTCGAGGGCGTTGATGTCATAAACCGCGATCGACTGGCTGATGGCCGCTTCCGGGTTCAGCGTCGTGTCGACGTACAGGTTCTTCGACTTCGGATGGGTCTTGATGAAGAGCGAGCCGCCGCCCTGGCCCTTCAGCGTCTGCACCACCTTCCAGGCATGCTGCTTGTGGCCCTTCGGATCGGTGCCGATCAGGCTGATCGTCTCGTCGCCGAGGTGGCTGGTTGCCCAGACCGGCCCGAACTTCGGGTGCCTGAAGTTGGCGCCACGGCCCGGATGCGGCACCTTGCCCACGTCCACCAGCGCCGTCAGCTTGCTGTCGACCGTGTCGATGACGGCGATCTTGTTGGAATTGTTGGCGGCGATCATGACGTAGCGCTGGGTGGACTCCCAGCCGCCGTCATGCAGGAAGCGCGCCGCATCGATCTCGGTGACCTTCAGGTTCTTCAGGTCGGAATAGTTGACCATCATGACCTTGCCGGTTTCCTTGACGTTCACCACGAACTCGGGCTTGTGATGGCTCGCCACGATGGCGGCGACGCGCGGCTCCGGATGGTACTCCTGGGTGTCCACCGTCATGCCGCGGGTGGCGACGATCTTCAGCGGCTCCAGCGTGTCGCCATTCATGATGACGAACTGCGGCGGCCAGTAGGTGCCGGCGATGGCGTACTTGTCCTCGTAGCCCTTGTACTTCGAGGTCTCGACCGAGCGCGCCTCGAGGCCGACCTTGATCTCGGCGACCACGGCGGGCTTCTCCATCCACAGGTCGATCATGTCGATCTTGGCGTCGCGGCCGATGACGAAGAGATAGCGGCCGGAGGCCGACATGCGCGAGATGTGCACCGCATAGCCGGTCTCGATGGTCGAGATGATCTGCTTGCTGTCGCCGTCGATCAGGGCGATCTTGCCGTCGTCGCGCAGGGTGACCGAGAAGAGATTGTTCAGGTTGAGCTTGTTCATCTTCTTCTTCGGCCGCTGCGCCGGCGGCACCATCACCTTCCAGCTGTCCTTCATCTCCTTCAGGCCGAACTCCGGCGGCTGCGGCGGCTCGTGCTGCAGGTAGCGCGCCATCAGGTCGACGTCCTTCTCGGTCAGTTCGCCAGAGGTCTGCCAGTTGGGCATGCCGGCCGGCGAGCCGTAGGCGATGAACACCTTCAGGTAATCGGTACCCTTCGGCAGGGTGATGTCGGGCGTCAGCGGCTTGCCGGTGGCGCCCTTGCGCAGCACGCCGTGGCAGCCGGCGCAACGCTCGAAATAGATCTGCTTGGCGCGATTGAACTCCTCCGGCGTGACCGCCGGCGCCTTGGGCGTCGTGACATCCTGCACCTGCTCCGGCTTGATCGGCACCGGCGCGCCCTTGAAGCGGATGTCCTCCTCGGTCGTTCCCGGATGGACGGTCTTGGACTGGGCCCAGCTGAACGCGGGCACGGCGGCCAGCAGGGAAATCCCCAGGGCCATGGCGAGCTTGCGACTTTGCATCGACTTCCTCCCTAACATGGTTTTGCTTTCCTGATATCCAAATTTTGACAAAGCATTAGAAACCACAGGGGTATTGCCGTCTTTGACGTGTATCAACCTCTTAGAAGTTAGGGCTTTGATTATTATCAATGTTTATAGGCCGGTGCCGCCTGGCGAGCGTCCGCTGCGAGGAAAACAGGCCCGGCCTCAGCCGCCTCAGGCCCTGCCGCCGCGCTGCTCGCGGCGCTTGCGCAGATCGACCAGCGGCACGCACATCCGGTCGTTGTAATAGACGACCTGGCAGTCGAGGCAGTAGTGGCATTCGTTGGCATTGATCTCGCCGGTCGGGCGGATGGCGCGCACCGAGCAGCGGTGCGCGCAGACCTGGCACGGGGCGCCGCACTCCTTGCGCCGCCTGAGCCACCATTCGAACAGGCGGAAGCGGCCGGGAATAGCCAGCGCAGCGCCGAGCGGGCAGAGGTATTTGCAATAGAACTTGCGGTTGAAGAAGGCAAGCCCGATCAGCAGCAGGGCATACAGCACATAGGGCCAGTCACGCTGGAAGCGCAGGGCGAACACCGTCTTGAACGGCTCGACCTCGCCGAACCAGGCGGCCTCGGCAATGGATTGCAGCGAGATGCCGAACAGCACGATCAGGATGATGTACTTCAGCGCCGCCAGGCGCTCGTGCACGGCCTCGCTGAATTCGAATTCCGGCAATTTGAGCTTGCGCGCCACGACCAGGATCAGTTCCTGCAGCGCGCCGAACGGGCACAGCCAGCCGCAATAGACGCCACGCCCCCACAGCAGCAAGGTCACGGCGACGAAGGACCAGAGGATGAACAGCATCGGATCGATGAGGAAATTCTCCCAGCGGAAGCCGCCGGTGACGGCGTGGGTGAAGGTGAGGACGTTGATCACCGACAGCTGGGCGAGGCCGTACCAGCCGATGAAGAAGAGCGTGTACAGGTGGAAGCCGAAGCGGATGCGGGTCAGCACCCGCGGATGCCGCGCCAGCCAGTCCTGGAAGACGAGGACGGTCAGCAACAGCGCCAGACCGATGCAGAGGACGGCGATCTCGAAAGCGCGGTTGCGCCAGATGCCGATCCACAGCGGCTCTTCCGGCTGCGTGGTGACAGGGGGAATGACCGGCTGCGGCGGGACGAGCTGTCGCAGCCGTGACGGAGAAGCGGCCGCGGGGGTCTGGCGCGCCCGTGGCGTCGGCGCGACGTGGGCTGTCGTCGCCGGCTTTTCCGGCTGCGCGACAACCGGTGGTGGGGGCTCGTTTCTTCTGCTGCTCTCCGCCGCCGCGTTCGTCGCAGGCGCCGCGGCTTCCAGCGGGCCATCGCGCCCGCTCGAGGGCAGTCCCGAAATGCCGCGCGCTTCGGCCACCCGCCGGGCCGAGCGCATCACGCTGGCATTTTCCACCATGACCGTGATGGTGGCGCCGCTGATGCCGTCGATATTGACATGCCCGGGGCGCGGGGCGCCGATGATGACCTTGTCGAACGCCGACTTGCCGGCGTACTGGGCGACATAGCGGTCGAGCCGCTCCTGCGTGATGCCGACGGCTAGGATCGGCTCGTCATGGCTGACGATGGCCAGGCCGACGATGCGGCCCTCGAGGTCAATGCCGACCAGGGTATTGATCGGCTTGCCCGAATAGGCCGGGATGCGCAGCACGTCGTCGGTCAGGAACAGGTAGCCGATGACCTTGCCGGCCTTGTGGACGGCGGCCGACGGCGGCGCGCCTTCGAAGCTGCCGAAGCTCTCGGCGCCGGGGAAAATGTCGCGCGCTTGCGGGTACAGGGTGGGCAGATCCGCCGCCCCGGCCCAGCCGGCCAGGCTCAGCAGCAAGGCGACGAACAGTTGACGCAGCTTCGACATGACGCTCGGCGGTGGATGGACCTGCGATTCGGTTGCCCGCGGAGT